>CAZDGH010000215.1:0-10008 GCA_964504805.1 uncultured Myxococcales bacterium
ATGCGGGGGGCCGGCGCCGCCGCGCACGCCGAGGCCTTCGCCGCGCTCGACTCGTTCCTCGACTTCGAGGCGATCGCGTCGGCGGCGATCGAGCTGCGCAAGGAGAAGTTCACCCCGGCACAGCGGGCGGCGTTCGGCGCGGGCTTCCGCGAGGTCGTGCGGCTCGCGGCGTACCCGGACTCCGGCGCGTTCTTCCGGAAGGCGAAGCTGGCGTGGGCCGCGCCGGTCGAGGGGCCGGGCGGCGTCACCGTCGTCTCGGTCGACGCGAAGCTCCCGTCGGAGGGCCTGGAGACGAGGATCGGGCTCCACTGGAAGGCCTCGGGCGGCGACCTGCGCGTCGTCGACGTGTCGTTCGACGGCGACTCGCTGGTGCGCGACTACCAGAACCAGTTCGCGCGGATCGTCGACAAGGAGGGCGTGCCGGCGCTGCTCGAAAGGCTGCGCGAGCGCAAGGCGCAGCTCGAGGCGGGGGCCGCGAAGCCGTGATCGCGCCGCTCGCCGCCGCGCTCGTCGCCGCCTCGTCGGTCGCCGCGGAGCCCGCGCTCGCGCGGCCGCTGTCCGCCGACGACTGCGTGGAGCTCGCGCTGCGCGGCGGGCAGGTGAAGGAGGCCGAGGCGAAGGTCCGCGAGTGGCGGGCGCGGCTCGCCGAGGTCGAGGCGATCTTCTACCCGAAGCTCGAGGCCACGGCCTTCGCCGCGCCGATGTTCCGGGTGCGCGGCTCGCCGCTCGCCGCCGACGTCGAGCGCGACTACGGCGAGTGGGGCCCGTACCTGCACCTCGAGGCCACGCTGGCCCAGCCGCTCTACACCTTCGGGCGGGCGGCGGCCGGCGAGAAGGCGGCGGCGGAGCGGGTCGCGGTGGAGGCGGCGCGCCTGCGGCAGGTGCGCAACACGGTCGCCCACGAGGTCCGGCGCTTCTACTACCTGCACCTCTACGCGAAGAGCCTCCGGCCGTCGCTCGAGAGCGCCCGGAAGATCCTCGACGGCGCCCTCGAGACGGCGCGGGAGGAGCACGCGCGGGGCAGCGGGAAGGTGACGAACGTCGACGTGCAGAAGCTGACCTTCGGGTCCGCCGAGCTCGACCGGTACCGGATCCAGGCCCGCGTCGGCGAGGAGCTGGCGCTCGCGGCGCTGAAGCACACCATGGCGCTCCCGCCGGACGCGGCGCTCGCGCTGCGCGACGAGGAGCTGCCGCCGCCGCCGTCCGGGCCGCTCCCGGCGCTCGCCGACGCGCTCCGGGTCGCGGCCCGGCGGCGGCCGGAGTGGGCGCAGCTCGCCCACGGCCGGGAGGCGGCGCTGTCGCTCGCCGAGGCGGAGCGGCTCGCGAACGCGCCGGTGGTGTTCGCCGCCGGCCGCCTCGGCGCCGACTGGACGCCGATGCGCCCCGACGCGAGGAGCCCGTACCTCCTCGACGAGTACAACGACCTCTCCGGCGGGGTGGCGATCGGCCTCCGGTTCGAGCTCGATCCCGCGAGGGCCGCGGCCCGGGCGGACGCCGCCGGCGCGCTGCGGGAGCAGGTCGACGCCCTCGGCGTCTTCGCCGCCACCGGGATCCCGCTCGAGGTCCGCAAGGCCCGCGACGAGCTCGCGCAGGCCGCCGAGGTGCTCGCCGCGGCCGAGCGCGGCGCGGTGGCGGCGCGGAAGTGGCTGCTCTTCGCGGGCGCCGCGTTCACCAGCGGCACCGGCGAGGCCGACGACGTGCTCGAGGGCCTGGCCGCCCACCTCTCCGCGAAGCGCACGCAGCTCGAGTCGCTCCGCGACCTCCACCTCGCCCGCTCCGCGCTCTGGCTCTCGGCCGGGCTCGAGGCCGGCGGGGAGGAGCTGCCGTGACCCGACCGTTCCACGGGATCGCGAGGTGATCATGGAAGCCGCCGCCACCATCCGCGTGCTCCTCGTCGAGGACGACGAGCGGCTCGCGTCGCTGACCGCGCGCAACCTGGAGAAGCACGGCCTCCTGGTCGGGACGATCCCCGACGGCCGCGACGGCCTCGCCGAGGCGCGGTCCGGCCGCTGGGACGTGGTCGTCCTCGACCTGATGCTCCCGCGGAAGTCGGGCGTCGACGTCTGCCGGGAGCTCCGCGAGCGCTCCGACGTCCCGATCATCATGGTCACCGCCCTCGGGGACGAGGCCGACAAGGTGCTCGGCCTCGAGGTCGGCGCCGACGACTACCTCTCGAAGCCGTTCTCGGCGCGCGAGCTGCTCGCGCGGGTGCGGGCGCTCGTGCGCAGGCACCGCGGCCACCTCGCGCCGGGCGCCGCGACCATCCGCGTCGGCGCGCTCGAGCTGCAGCCGCGGGACTTCTCGGCCACCCTCGACGGGCGCCCGCTGCGGCTGACCACCGCGGAGTTCAACCTCCTGCGCGTCTTCGCCGAGCGCCCCGGCCGCGTCCTCACCCGCGAGCAGCTCCTCGACCTCACCAAGGGGAGCGCCGACGAGGCGTTCGACCGCTCGATCGACGCGCACATCTCCCGGCTCCGCCACAAGCTCGGGGACGACCCGCGGCAGCCGTCGCTCCTGGTGACGGTGCGCGGCGCGGGGTACCTGCTCGCCTCGAGCCGAGGCGAGGGCGCGCCGTGAAGCGCGCGCCGGTCGGGCCGCACCGGCTGCTGCTCCGGATCTACCTCTTCAGCATCGGGGTCCCGGCGGTGGTGGCCTTCGTCGTCGGCGTCTTCTCGAACGTCTTCATCGGCGACCCGCTGCGCGAGTTCCACGCGCCGAAGCTGCTCTACGTGGCGGACGAGCTCTCCGCGCACTGGGGCTCCGACGAGTCCCTCGGCGCGGAGCTCGAGCGGCTCGCGCGCGTCGGCCGGCACCGGGCGGCGGTCTACGCGCTGGACGGAACGCTCCGCGCCAGCACCTACCCCGGCGATCCTCCGCCGGTGCCCGACGACGTGCGCGCGCGGCTCACCGGGCGACACCTGCTCTCGCTGTCGGGCACCTGCTTCCTCCCGAGCTGTCCGCTGGTGACGCCGGTGATGGCCGGCGACCGCGTGAGCGGGTACGTCGTTCTCGAGGCGACGTCGCCGCTCCCGGTGCGGCCGCTCGTCGCGCGGCTCCTCGTGCTCGGCGGCCTCGTCCTCGGCGCCGTGCTCGTCGCGCTCACCCTGGCGCGACCCCTGGAGCGGTTCGCCGCCGCGGCGCGCGCCCTCGGCGCCGGCGACCTCTCCGCGCGGACCGGCATCCGGCGCACCGACGAGATCGGCCACGTGGCGGCGGCCTTCGACGAGATGGCGGACCGGCTCGGCGCGCTGCTCCAGTCCCAGACGACGCTGGTCGCGAACGTCGCCCACGAGCTCCGCACCCCGCTCGCGCGCATCCGGCTCGCGCTCGAGCTGGCCGCCGACGAGGACCTCGAGACCGCCCGAGGCTCCCTCAAGGAGATCGCCACCGATCTCGACGAGCTCGAGCACCTGGTGGGAGACATCCTGGTGAGCGCGCGGCTCGATCTCGAGAAGAACCGCGCGCCGCGGCGCGAGGGGCTCGCCCACCGCGAGCGCGTCGACCTCTGGCAGCTCGTGCGCGCCGCGAGCGCGAGGCTCGCGGGCCGGGATCCCGGCCGCGCGGTGGAGCTCCGCATCGACGGCGCGGCGGCGGCGGTGCTGGGCGACGCGCCGCTCCTGCGCCGTACCCTGGAGAACCTCCTCGACAACGCCAGGAAGTACTCCGAGCGCGACGAGCCGATCGTCGTCGAGTGCCGGACCCTCGACGCCGCGTACGAGGTGGCGGTCGTCGACCGCGGCATCGGCATCCCGCCCGAGGACCTGCCGCACCTGTTCACGCCGTTCTTCCGCACCGACCGCAGCCGGGCCCGCCACACCGGAGGCGTCGGCCTCGGCCTCTCGCTCTCGAAGAAGATCGCCGAGGCGCACGGCGGCGGCCTCACCCTGGAGAACGGGACCAAGAAGGGGACGATCGCCCGGCTGCGCATCCCGCGGCACGTCGAGGGCGAGGCGCCCCGGCGTGCCGGCGTGGACGCAGCGTAGAGCGCCCCCGAAGCTGAGGTCGTCCGACACCGGCGTCTGCCTGCCGCAGCGGTCGCTCCGCGACGCCGGGCAGGGTCGCGCCACGGACGCGGGAAGTGCGATGATCGGGGACGACGTGGAGCTGCACCCACGGAAGCGGGGATCACATGAAGACCTGGGCGCTGTGGTTCGCGGCGTGCGCGGCGGTCGCGTGCGCCGTGCCGTACGGAGCCTCCGCGGAGGCCCTGCCTCGACGGACGATCGCCTGTCCGGGCGGCGGCGAGATCACGATCACCGGCAACCGCACGATCAGGGGCACCAAGCTCTCCGGGACGGAGAAGCTCGACTTCGGCAGCGCCGGCTCCCCGTGCAAGCTCGCCAACGGGAACGTGGTCTCCGGGACGATCTACCGCACCATCTCCGGAGACGTGGGGTTTCCCTCCTGGAACGTGGACGGCGGCCTCGAGGTCCAGACCCCGTCCGGCAAGAAGATCACCGGCTGCTCGATCTTCCTCGGCTCCTTCGGAGGATCGCCGCCGACGGGGAACGCCGGCTGCGACATGTTCGTGAACGTGGACGGCGGCGGGGACGGCGGCGGGGACGGCGGCGGCGGCACCGGTTTCGACGGCACCTACGACTGCACGGTGCACACCGAGGGGCCCCTCGGCCCCACCGACCAGTCGGGCAGCTTCACCTGCACCGCCGGGCACTGCGACGACGGCCAGGGCTTCTTCGTCGGCGACGTGAGCGCGAGCGGCGCGTACACCGGCACCACGCACATCTGCGAGACCTGCAACCTGATGCCCATCACGGGCACCTTCTCCACCACCGGCCCGTTCACGCTCACCGGGGCCGCGGAAGGCTGGACGCAGGTCTTCACCTGCACCAAGCGGGGAGGCGGCTGATGCGCACCCTTCGTCTCGTCCCCGCGCTCCTCCTCGCCGGCTGCGGCCTCTTCGAGGTCGAGCCGATCCCGCCGATCGAGCCGCCCTACGGCGGGCTCTCCGTCGACGAGCGGCGCGACGTCGCGGAGCTGGTCCTCGAGGCGCTCACCGCCTCGCCGTTCCCCGAGGCGGAGCTCCTCGTCTACAACTGCCCCGACCTGAACGACGGCTGCACCGGGGCCGCCTACAGGATCGACGACGTCTGCCACCCGTTCGCGGAGCCGCAGGTGCCCGGTGCCTGCGCCGCCACCGGCGCGAGGCTCGCCGCGGGGCGGCCCCACACCTTCGCGACCTGCGCCGGCGCCGACTGCAGCGGCTGCAGCCAGGACGTCCCCGCCGACATGCCGCCACAGCTGTTCAGCGAGCAGGTCTACTTCCTCGGCGGCTCGATCTACTGCCGCCAGCCGTGCGAGGCGGCGACGGACTGCGCCGACGCGGAGTAGCGGCGCGCCGCCGGCCGGCGACCCGGGCGCCTAGGCGCGCGGCTTCGGGTATCCGACGAGGTACGTGCCGTGGAGCGGCGCGCTCCCGAGCTTCACCGTCCCGACGTCCCAGACCCAGTCCGGCGCGTCGATCCCGGCGACGAGCGCCTCCAGCTCGTCCACGCCGTAGATGCGGAGCCACGAGACGATCCCGTCCCAGAGGACGAACGGCTGCATCACCGGCACGATCCAGGTGAAGAGCGGCCACCACCAGCGGAACGGGCGCCAGAGCGGCATCGACAGCGTCACGGTGAGCGGTGTGAGCAGGAGCCCGAGCAGCATCGGCACCTCGCGGCTGACCACCTCGAAGACGCCGATCGGCCGGCGCTGGGCGACGGCGTCCGCGAGGATCTTGCGCGCGGCGTCCGGCGGGAAGTGGTGGAACGCGTTGAAGACGGTGCGGAAGCCCTCGAGCTCGGCGGGCACCGCGGTCGCGTCCACGGGCTCCGCGCGCCCCGACACCTTCCCGCCGCTCGCGGCGGCCGCGCGCGCGAACGCCGGGAGGTTCGGGTAGCGATCCGTGAGCGTCACCGTGACGTCGCGGCCGCGCCTCGCGAGCTCGTCGGCGATCGTCGCCGCGGGGCCGCCGCCGCCGGAGCACAGGTCGACGATCTTCGTCTCGCCGGTGGCGTCGAGCGCGCGCTCGAGCGGCGCCACGAGCATCCGCCCGTGGCCCGAGGCGCGCTCCGCGAGCTCGAGGAAGGCGGTGCCGCCGTCGCGCAGCACCGCGGGGAACCACGGAAGGTCCTCGAGCTCGACGAGCTGCATGCGGTTCATGGCGACTCCTCGGCGCGGCCCGCGCGGCGCCTCCCCCGGCGACTCTGGTCGATCCGCGGTCCTTCGGACAGGTCCGCGGCGCGGGCGAGCCGCTCGCCGATCCTCCGGAAGCAGGCGGCGAGCTCCGGCGGCTCGTGCACCTCGAGCTCGAAGCCGAGGTAGCCGAGGTGGAACGCGAGGCTCTCGAGGTCGTTGGCGCCGGCGTGGACGACGCAGCGCTCGTCGTCGACCGCCTCGACGCGGCCGCCGAGCGGAGAGAGGCGCCGCGACACCTTCGCGGCCGACGCGTGGATCGTCACCCGGGCGTGGTGCCTGTACGGCGCGATCGCCACCGACTGGGTGACGTAGGCGGCGACGTCGTCGCTCGGCAGCGGCCGCGGCGCGAAGCGGCGGCCGGGCGACGGGCTCCCCTCGACGCGGTCGACGCGGAAGGTCCGCCAGTCCTCGCGGTCGAGGTCGTACGCGAGCAGGTACCACCGGAAGCTCGTGTGCACGAGCCGGTACGGCTCCACCTGGCGCGCGCTCGGCTCCTGCCCGCGTCCGCGGTAGCCGAAGCGGAGCAGCTGGCCGTCGCGGCAGGCGTTCGCCACCGTCGCCAGCACCGCCGCGTCGACGCCGCTCCCGCCCTCGCCGAGGCGGACGCTCACCGCGTGCAGCGCGCCGACGCGGCGGCGCAGCGCCCCGGGGAGCACCTGCTCGAGCTTCGCGAGCGCGCGCACCGACGCCTCCTCGACGCCGGTCACCGCGCCGGTCGCGGCCATGCGCAGCCCGATCGCGACCGCCACCGCCTCGTCGTCCTCGAGCGGCAGCGGCGGCAGCTCCTTGCCGGCGCCGAGCCGGTAGCCGCCGCCGACGCCGGCGCCGCCGTGCACCGGGTAGCCGAGGCTGCGCAGCCGCTCGACGTCGCGGCGCACGCTCCGCTCGGTGACGTCGAGCTCGCGCGCGAGCTCGGGGCCGGGCCAGGCGCGCCGCGACTGGAGCAACGAGAGGAGCTTCAGCACCCGCGTGGTCGCCTTGAGCATGGCCGCGAGCGTCCCTCCGATTGCGGACCGATCCTGTCCGCAAGGGTTCCTACCTTCTCCCCGTCACGAACGCGAGGCCGCCGCCGGCCCACGAAGGAGCCGCACATGGAGAAGAAGACCGAGACGAAGCGCACCTTCACCGGGGGCTGCCACTGCGGCGCCGTGCGCTCCGACGTCACCCACCACCCGTTCTGCCGCACCTGCGGCGTGCGCTGCTTCGGCCGCGGCGACCTGCCGGAGCTCGGCGGGGCGTACGTCGCGGTGAACCTGCACTCCCTCGACGACGCCGCTCCCGCCGGCGTGCCGGTCGTCCACTGGGACGGCCGGTACGACGCCTGGGAGCGGGGCCCGATCGCGACGGGCGTGCACGTCGATCGGTTCGCGGGCGCGGGGCGCTGAGGTGCTGTTCGCGTGGTACGCCGGGCTCGGCGTCTTCGCGCCCTGCGCGGCCGTCGCGCCGCCGCGGGCGCCGCGGGTCCGGCGGAAGGCGCGGCGTCAGCCCACCGGGAAGCTGACGCGCTCCTCGCGCGGCGCGCCCGCCTCCCCGACCCGCGCTGCGAGCGCGTCGAGGTAGGCCGCGGGCGTCGAGGTGTAGCCGAGCAGCAGGCTCGAGATCCCGCGGAAGACGACGCTCCGGATCACGCCGTCCTCGACGATCGTCACGCGCGTGCCGGCGCCGTCCGGCGCGAGCTCCCACGTCCACGTCCCTCCGAACGGGAGCTCGGGGTCGGCGATCCGCGTGACGAGCCGGCCCGGCGCCGCGCCGGAGGGCGGCGTCGCCTCGAGCACCTCGCTCGGGATCACGTCGCCGCCCCAGGAGAGGGCCCAGACCGCGTGGCCGTCGCGATCCGGCAGTCGCGCGACCGCGTCGACCTCGGGGTTCCACGAGGGCCAGGCCGCGACCTCGGAGACGATCGCGAAGAGCTCCGCGGGTGAGGTCTTCAGCCGCACCGAGACGCGCGCGACGTGCCGCTCCGGCGCCCGGGCGCCGGCTGCCAGCACGACGCCGACGGTCGCCGCGAGCAGCGCCGCCTCGCCGACGAGGAGCTTCTTGCGCATGGCCCGAGGATCGCACGAAGCGCGGGCGACCGCCGCGGGCTCCGGGGAGGCACCGCGGGGCCCCTCGCTCCGTTCCTGCTACGATCGCCCCTCCACGCGCGGGAGGGCGCCATGCTTCGGTCCGCGGAGGTGCGACCGCTGCGCACGCGAGCTCCGATCCGGAGCCGCGACGCGACCCGGCTCGCGGTGCTCGGGCTGCTCGCCGCCTTCGCCGGCGGCCCTTCGTGCACCTGCGACGAGCAGACCGCGCTCACCGGCGAGATGCCGATCCTGACCCTCGAGCCCGAGGCGCTCGACTTCGGCGCGGTCACCGAGGGCACCGAGGCGCGCCTCGAGGTCACGGTCGGCAACGCCGGGCGCGTGCCGCTGCACGTGAGCGCCGGGATCGCCTCCGGCTCGTCGCCGGACTTCGGCGTCGAGGGCACCACGGTGGACGTGGAGCCCGGCGGCAGCGCCGTCCTCACCGTGACCTTCGTGCCCGCCGGCGCGGGCGCGGACGAGGGCCTGCTCGCGATCACCTCCGACGATCCCGGGCGGCCGTCGGCCGACGTGTCGCTCCGCGGCGGCCCGATCGCGCCGGCGCTCGAGGTGGAGCCGGACCCGGTGGCGTTCGCCCCGTCCTCGGAGCCGATCGAGCACCGCACCGCGCTCCTCCGCAACGCCGGACAGGCCACGCTCCGGGTGACCCAGGTCGGCGTCGATCGCACGGGGAACCCCGACTTCTCCATCGAGCCGGTGGCGCTGCCGGCGGTCCTCGCGCCGGGGGCGACGCTCCCGGTCGAGGTCGTCTACGCCCGCAGCGTCCGCGCCGAGGACGGCCGCCTCCTGGTCGTCTCCGACGATCCGGCGGAGCCCGAGCGCGCGGTGCGGCTCCTCGCCGATCCGCTCGGGCTCTGCGGCAACGGCGAGGACGACGACGGCGACGGCCTCGCCGACTTCCCCGACGACCCGGGCTGCGACGACCTCGACGACGACGACGAGGAGAACCCGCCCGAGTGCATCGACGACGCCACCCAGCCGTGCGGGAGCGACGTCGGCGCCTGCCGCGCAGGCACCCGCCGCTGCGCCGGCGGACGGTGGGGCCCCTGCGAGGGCGAGGTCGCCGCCACCGCCGAGAGCTGCAACGGCGTCGACGACGACTGCGACGGCCAGGCCGACGACGGGGTGTCCGAGCCCTGCCTCGCCGGCGGCTGCGAGGGGATCCGGGTCTGCGTCGCCGACGCCGGCGTCGCCGGCGGCGCGTGGACGGCGTGCCAGCCCCTCGCCACCGCCGACGAGAGCTGCAACGGCGCCGACGACGACTGCGACGGCGAGGTCGACGAGGGCGTGATCGCCGCCTGCGTGGTCAACGGCTGCGCCGGCCAGCAGCTCTGCGTCCCCGGCGGCGGCGGCCAGCTCACCCCGTGCCAGCCGACCGCGCCGGGCCCCGAGCTCTGCAACGGCGTCGACGACGACTGCGACGGCGTGGCCGACGAGGAGCCGGTGCCGGCGAGCTGCGGCGTCGGCGCCTGCGAGCAGCGCGCCGCCGGCTGCACCGACGGCGTGCCGGACGCCTGCACGCCGCTGCCGCCGTCGCCGGAGAGCTGCAACGGGATCGACGACGACTGCGACGGCACCGTCGACGACGAGACGGGCACGGTGAGCTGCGGCACCGGCGCCTGCGCGACCGATGCGCCCGCGTGCGTGGGCGGCCTGCCGTCGGCGGCGTGCACGCCGCTGCCGCCGTCGCCGGAGAGCTGCAACGGGATCGACGACGACTGCG
>CAZDGH010000216.1:0-9994 GCA_964504805.1 uncultured Myxococcales bacterium
CCGCGTCCACGACGGTCTCCGGGCTGCTCCTGCTGGTCGTCACCGCGGCGCCGCTCAACCGGGTCCACGAGGCGCTCGAGGTCAGCCGCGCGCGGTCCCGGGACCTCGTCGAGCACGCGCCGGACGGGATCTTCCTGGCGGACCTCGACGGCCGCTACACCGACGTCAACGAGGCCGGCTGCCGGATGCTCGGCTTCAACCGCGCGGAGCTCGTCGGCAAGGGCATCGTCGACCTCGTCCCCGCGGAGCGCCTGCCGCAGCTCGCCGCGGAGAAGGAGCGGATGCTCCGCGGCGAGGGCGTGTCGTCGGAGTGGGCGCTGCGCCGGAGGGACGGCTCGTGGCTGCCCGTCGAGATCAGCGCGAAGATCCTTCCCGACGGGCGCTGGCAAGGCTTCGTCCGCGACGTCTCGGAGCGCAAGCGGCTCGAGGCGGCGCTGCGGGAGCTCAACGCCGACCTCGTCCGCGCCCAGTCCGTCGCCCAGGTGGGGAGCTGGCGCCTCGACGTCCGGCGGAACGTCCTCCTCTGGTCCGAGGAGGAGTACCGGATGTTCGGCGTCCCGCAGGGCACCCCGATGACCTACGAGAAGTTCCTCGCCTGCAACCACCCCGACGATCGCGCCCGGGTCGACCGCGAGTGGAAGGCGGCGCTCGGCGGGAAGCCGTACGACGTCGAGCACCGGATCGTCGTCGAGGGCGAGGTGCGCTGGGTCCGCGACAAGGCCGACCTGGAGTTCGACGAGCGCGGCGAGCTGCTCGGCGGCATCGGCGTCACCCTGGACGTCACCGACCGCAAGCGTCGCGAGGAGGAGCTGCGCGTCGCGCAGGAGCGGCTCGACCTCGCGCTCCGGGGAGCGGACCTCGGCCTGTGGGACTGGAACGTCGCCACCGGCGAGGTGGTCTTCAACGCCCGCTGGGCCGAGATGCGCGGCTACCGCCTCGACGAGCTCCGGGGCCACGTCGACACCTGGAGCTCGGGCGTGCACCCCGACGACTGGCCGCGGGTGAAGGCGGTCCTCGACGAGCTCGTGCGGAGCGGCCTCGAGCGGTACGAGACCGAGCACCGGGTCCGGACGAAGTCCGGCGCGTGGATCTGGATCCTCGACCGGGGCAAGGTCTTCGCCCGGAACGAGCGCGGCGAGCCGACCCGGATGGTGGGCACCGAGCTCGACATCACCGCGCGGAAGCAGGCCGAGGAGGCGCTCCGGCTCTCCGAGGCGAAGGCCGCGGGCATCCTCTCGATCTCGGCCGACGCCATCGTCAGCATCGACGAGCGGCAGCGGATCACGCTCTTCAACGAGGGCGCCGAGAAGATCTTCGGGTGGTCGAAGGAGGAGGTCCTCGGGGCGCCGCTCGAGGTGCTGATCCCGGCGCGGCTCCGCGCCGGCCACCGGAAGCTCGTCGAGGCGTTCGCCGCCGGCCCCTCGACCTCGCGGCGGATGCGGGAGCGCGACGCGCCGATCATGGGCCTGCGCAAGAGCGGCGAGGAGTTCCCGGCGGACGCCGCCATCTCGAAGATCGCGGTGGGGGGCGCGACCGTCCTCACCGTGGCCCTCCGCGACGTCACCCGGCAGAAGCGCCACGAGGAGGAGCAGCGGTTCCTCGCCGAGGTCGGCTCGGTCGTGGGCGCGAGCCTCGACCTCGAGGCGACCCTCACCAGCATCGGGCGGCTCGCGACGCGCTCCTTCAGCGACTACTGCGTGCTCTGGATCGTCGAGGAGGACGGCGAGATCCGCCGGGTGAAGACGGTCTGCCGGCACCCCGGCCGCGACTGGATCTGCGAGGCGCTCCCACGGCTGCCGCTCGAGCGGGCGCGCGTGGACGAGCTGTGGTCGGAGCTCGAGGCGAACCGGCCCGTGCTCGTCGCGCAGGTGACCGAGGAGCGGCTGCGGTCGCTCGCACAGAGCGAGGCGCACCTGCGCGTGCTCCGCGAGATGCGGCCCGAGTCGTTCATCATGGCGCCGCTCTTCGCCCACGGACGGCTGGTCGGCGCGATGTCCCTCGTCTCCGCCACGCCGGGCCGGCGCTATGGCCAGGAGGACGTCCGCTTCGCGGTGCAGCTCGCCGAGCGCGCTGGCTACGCCGTCGACAACGCGCGGCTCTACGCCGCGGCCCGCCGCGCCATCGAGAGCCGGGACGTCGTGCTCGGCGTCGTCGCGCACGACCTCCGCAACCCGCTCGGGACCGTGCTCACCCAGGCGGCCGTGCTGCGGCGGCCCGGCGCCGCGGCGGGGCCCCGGTGCGCGAGAGCGGCCGACTCGATCGAGCGGGCCGGCCAGCGGATGAACCGGATCATCGCGGACCTCCTCGACGTGACCCGCCTCGAGGAGGGCAAGCTCTCGCTCGAGCCGGCGCGCGTCGACGTGCGCCAGGTCGTCGGCGACGCCGTGCAGGCGCAGGAGCCGCTCGCGGCCGCGGCGTCGCTGCGGCTCGTGGTCGAGGTGGCGCCGGACGTCCCCGAGGTCTGGGCCGACCGCGACCGCCTCCTGCAGATCTTCGAGAACCTCGTCGGGAACGCGCTGAAGTTCACCGACGCGGGCGGCACGATCCGCGTCGGCGCCGCGCCGGCCGGAGGCGAGGTGCGCTTCTGGGTCGCCGACACCGGCAAGGGGATCTGCGCCGAGGACCTGCCGCACGTCTTCGACCGCTTCTGGCAGGCCGAGCAGCGGGAGCGGAAGCGTGGCCTCGGCCTCGGGCTGCCGATCGTGAAGGGCCTCGTCGAGGCACAGGGCGGCCGGATCTGGGTGGAGAGCGAGCCGGGCCGCGGCACGACGTTCTTCTTCACGGTCCCTGCGTGCCCACCCGCGCTCGCGTGGCCGCACGCGGACGCGCCGGGGCCGTGACCGGCGGAGGAGCGCCGGCCCACCTCCACTCGGGGCAGCCGACTTCGGGGCTCTTGCGCCGGGGTCCCCGCGGTCTACGGAGCGTCCCAGGGGACGCGACCGCGGGGCGATCGCGAACTGCGACCGCGCCGGCGAGGCGCTTCGGCCGGCCACGTCGGGCGGCTCCCAGGACGCACGGCTCCCGGGGGGGCGGACGTGGACGACGACAGCCCACCGCACCGGCACGGCTCCGGGCGAGACGCCGCGCGGTGGCTCTTCCTCGCAGGCGCGGCGCTCGGCGCCGTCGGGCTGCTGGACGCGCTGGCCGGCCGGGGGCCGTTGGCGGCGCTCCTGGCGGGACAGCCGGCGATGCGGCCGATCACGTCGCTCTGCCTCGGCCTCGCCGGCCTCGCCGGCGCGCTCCGCGACGCCGAGGGCTCCCGGCGGTGGCGACGGGTGCCGTCGGTCCTCGCGGCCCTCGTCGTGCTCGCCCTCGGCGCCGCGACGCTCGCCGGGCATGCGCTCGCGCTCGCCTCGCACCACGAGCTCCTCGCGCCGCTGTCCGCCGCCGGCGTCCCGGCGCGCCCGTCGCCGCTGGCGGCGCTCGGACTCACGCTGCTCGCCGCCGGCGTGCTCCTCGTCGACGCGCGCCCGGCCGCCCGCGCCCGGCCGTCCGAGTGGCTCGCGCTCGCGGCCTGGCTCGCCGGCTTCACGGCGCTGCTGGGGTTCGCCTTCGACGCGGCGGACCTCCACCCGACCTGGCACGCCTCGGCGCTCGGGGATTCGCCCGCCGCCGCGGTCGGGCTGCTCCTCTCGTCCGCGGGCCTCCTCGTGGCGCGGCCGTCCGAGGGGCTCATGCGCGAGGCGACCGCATCGCGCCCGGGCGGCGCCCTCCTCCGCCGGCTCGCGCCCGCCGCCGTCCTCCTCCCCGCGATGCACGGCCTCGTCTGCCAGCACCTCCTCCGCGCGCTCGGCTTCGACTCGCCGGCCCTGGTCGGCGCCGTGGTGGCCGCGGCCACCACCATGGCCGCGCTGGCGCTGCTCGTCGCCACCGCGGCGCCGCTGAACCGCGCCCACGAAGCGCTCGAGGCGAGCCGCGCGCGGGCGAGGAACGTCGTGGAGCTCGCGCCCGACGGCATCCTCCTGGCGGACCGCCAGGGACGCTGCCTCCACCTCAACGACGCCGGGTGCCGCATGCTCGGCTTCACCGACGAGGAGCTCGCCGGCAGGTCGATCCGCGAGCTCGTCCCCGAGGATCGCGTCGAGCAGCTCGCGCGCGAGCGGGAGCGGCTGCTCCGCGGCGAGCGGGTGGAGTCGGAGTGGGTGCTGCGCCGGAAGGACGGCTCGCCGTTGCCGGTGGAGGTGAACGCGAAGCTCCTGCCCGACGGGCGCTGGCAGGCGTTCGTCCGCGACGTCTCCGAGCGCAAGCGGCTCGAGGCGGCGCTGGAGGACGCGCTCGCCGAGCTCGTCCGGGCCCAGTCGGTCGCCGAGGTCGGGAGCTGGCGCCTCGACGTGCGGCGCGACGTCCTGCAGTGGTCCGCCGAGACCTACCGGCTCTTCGGGATCCCGGTGGGGACGCCGATGAACTACGAGGCGTTCCTCGCCTGCGTCCACCCCGACGACCGCGCCTACGTCGACCGTGCGTGGACCGCGGCGCTCGCCGGGCGGCCGTACGACATCGAGCACCGCGTCGTCGTCGGCGGCGAGGTCCGCTGGGTCCGGGAGAAGGCCGAGCTCGAGTTCGACGAGCACGGGGCGCTCGTGGGCGGCCTCGGCGTCACGCTGCACGTCACCGACCGGAAGCAGCGCGAGGAGGCGCTTCGTCTCTCCGAGGCGAAGGCCGCCGGCATCGTCTCCGCCTCGGCCGACGCGATCATCAGCATCGACGAGCGGCAGCGGATCACGCTCTTCAACGAGGGCGCCGAGCGGATCTTCGGCTGGACCGCGGCCGAGGCGCTGGGAGCGCCGCTCGACCTCCTGATCCCGGAGCGCTTCCGCGAGCCCCACCGGGCGCACGTCGCGCGGTTCGCGGCCGGCGCCACCTCCTCGCGCGGCATGGGACACCGCCAGGCCCCGATCCTCGGGCTGCGCAAGAGCGGCGAGGAGTTCCCCGCCGACGCTGCGATCTCGAAGATCGCGGTCGGCGGCGCCACGATCCTGACGGCGGCGCTCCGCGACGTGACGACGCGGCAGCGGGCGGAGGACGAGCAGCGGTTCCTCTCGGAGGTGGGCTCGGCGCTGAGCGCGACGCTGGAGCTGCCGGCCACGCTCGAGGCGATCGGGCGGCTCGCGACGCGGTCGTTCGCGAGCTTCGCCGCCGTCTACCTCGTGGAGGGGGAGAGGCAGGCGCGCCGGGTGAAGGCGGTCAGCCGCGATCCCGACCGGGCCTGGGTCTGCGAGGCGCTCGCCCGGGTGCCGATCGCCGGCGCGCGCTGGCCGGAGCTCTGGTCGGAGCTCGAGGCGGGCCGGACCGTGCTCGTGGAGCAGGCGTCGCCGGAGCGGCTCTCGGCGCTCGCGCAGGGCGAGGAGCACCTGCGGGCGATCCGGGCGATGGACCCACGCTCCTTCGTGGTGGCGCCGCTCTTCGCGCACGGACGCCTCGTCGGCGCGCTGCTCCTCGTCTCCTGCGCCTCCGACCGCGCCTACGACGCGCACGACGCCCGGCTCGCCGAGCAGCTCGCGCAGCGCGCCGCGAACGCCATCGACAACGCGCAGCTCTACGCCGCCGCCCGGCGCGCGATCCGGAGCCGGGACAGCGTGCTCGGGATCGTCGCCCACGATCTCCGCAACCCGCTCGGCGCCGTCCTCTCGTACGGCGCGCTCCTCCGCCGCGCCGAGCTCGCCGCCGATCCGCGGTGCCGCAAGGCGGGCGAGGCGATCGAGCGGTCCGGCAACCGCATGAACCGCATCATCGAGGACCTCCTCGACGTCACCCGCCTCGAGGAGGGCCGGCTCTCGCTCGAGCCGGGCCGGGTCGCGGTCCGGCCCGTGGTCGCCGACGCGATCGCGGCGGAGGAGCCGCTCGCGACCGCGGCGGCGCTGAAGCTGGTGGCCGAGGTGGCGGACGACGTGCCCGACGTCTGGGCGGATCGCGACCGCCTGCTGCAGGTCTTCGAGAACCTCGTCGGCAACGCCCTGAAGCACACGCCGCCGGGTGGCACGATCCGGGTCGGCGCGGCGCCGGCCGAGGGCGAGGTGTCGTTCTGGGTGACGGACACGGGCGCCGGGATCTGCGCCGAGGCTCTCCCCCACCTCTTCGACCGCTTCTGGCAGGCCGACGACCGGGAGAAGCGGAACGGCCTCGGGCTCGGGCTCTCGATCGTGAAGGGCCTCGTCGAGGCCCACGGCGGCCGGATCCGGGTCGAGAGCGAGCGGGGCCGCGGGACGACGTTCTTCTTCACGCTCCCGGCGGCGCCGCCGGCGACGGTCGCCGAGGCCGACGCGCGGGCGCCGTGAGGGCCGGGCCGGCCCGTCAGGGGTTCAGCCAGACGGTGAGCGTCGGGCCGCCCCGCTCGCCTTGGCGCAGGAGCAGCGGCAGGTCCGCCACCGGATCCTCCTCGCCCCAGGTCCGGCCGCGCCACCGGCCGGCGGCGAGCTCGGCCTCGTCCTCGGCGGTGAGCGTGTAGGCCCCGTGGACGTCGGGTCCCAGCTCCGCCGCCAGGCCGTCGACGAGCCCGCGTAGCGCCTCGATCCAGCCGTCCGGCAGCGGGGCGGCGCGGGAGAAGGCGAGGATCCGCCAGGAGAAGCCGAGGGTCCGGACCTCGACGCGATCGAAGAGCGGCGTGCCCGCGAGCGGGAGGACGGGATCCGGCTCGCCGGGCGACGCCGGGGCCGACGCGCGGGCGGCGAGCTCCCGGAGCTTCCCCGGCAGGCCGAGCAGCTCCGCCAGGCGCCGGTACGCGCGCCGCCGCGAGCCGCTGCCTGGCGTCTTCTTCGTCACGCGCCCTCGGGTGGTCGGATGCGCCGCGATCCTGCGCGACCGCGCCGCCCGTGTCACGGCAGCGCCGCGCGCCGCCGACGCCCTGGCGCCGCCGGCACAGAGAATGTCGCTCGCGGCCAAGATCCGCGGGCGGCCGGGCCCTACGTTGCGCGCGCCACGAAAGGAGCCTCCCATGCGCACCCTCGCCCTGCTCGTCCTCCTCGCCGCCCCCGCCGCCGCCCTCGCCCACGGCGCCGGCGGCGGCGCCGACCCGAACCTCCACGTCGACCCCTCGCTCGAGGACTGCGAGGTCCACTTCGCGCCCGAGCTGACCCAGGGCGCCTTCCGCCGCTTCGTCCGGGAGTTCGGCACCGCCTCGGCGTTCAAGCAGATGGGCGCGCCGGGGACCCTCGGGAAGCTCGGCGTCTCGATCGGCGTCGAGCGGATGCAGTTCCACGTCGAGGAGCACGACGACGCCTGGAACGACACCTTCTCGCACCCGGACGCGTCCCACGAGCTCGGCAGCGACCTCGCCTTCCCGAAGCTGAAGCTGCGCGTCGGCGCCGCCGAGTCGACCGACGCCGGGCTGTTCTTCGCCATGAACCCGCTCGCGAACTACGGCTGGGTCGGCGTCGACGTGAAGCACGCGCTCCTGCGGCAGGCGGAGGGGCTGCCGGTGACCGTGGCCGTGCGCGGCGCCTACACCAAGACGCTCTTCGTCGGCGACATGGACATGCACGCCGTCTCGGCGGACGTCTCGGCGGGCCACACGCTCTGGGGCGTGCTGACGCCGTACGCCGGCGCCGGCGGCGACGTGGTGCTGGCCCGCGAGACGGCGAAGACGGTCGAGCTCGAGACCGAGGTCGTCCCCGCGCCGCACGCGTTCGCCGGCCTCGAGATCGCGGTGTGGCACGTCGCCGTCGGCGTCGAGGGGCAGCTCGGCGGGCTGAACACCCTGCAGGCGCAGGTCGCGGCGGTGTTCTGACGGGCGACGGCCTCCGGCCCGACGTGCCGTCCGGGCGGAGCCGTCACCCTCCGCCCGCCACCACCGGCAGCGTGAAGGTGATCCGCGCGCCGCCGCCGTCGGCCTCGCCGGCCCAGATGCGGCCGCCGTGGGCCTCGACGATGCCGCGGGAGATGAAGAGGCCGAGGCCGGCGCCCTTGCGGCGCGAGGCGCCGGGGGCCTGCCGGTACCGGTCGAAGACGAAGGGGCGGGACTCGGCGGGGATGCCGGGGCCGGTGTCGGAGACGGACACCTGGGCCTCGCCTTCGCGGCAGCGCGCCTCGATCGCGATGCGTCCGCCCGGCGGCGTGAACTTGACGGCGTTGCCGACGACGTTCGAGACGACCTGGAAGAGGCGCTCGCGGTCGACGCGCACGGTGCAGGGGTCGGCGTCGGGACCGGCGAGGTCGAGGCGCTTGTCGGCGGCGAGCGGTCGGAGGACGACGAGCGCCTCCTCGAGAAGGTCCGGGAGCGAGGCCGGCGCGAGCTCGAGCTCGAACCGGCCGGCCTCGAGCTTCGCCAGGTCGAGGAGGTCGGTGACGAGGGCCTGCATCGAGGCCACGGCGCGGCGGACGCGCTCGGCGGCGGTGCGGACCTTGCGGCCGGCCTCGGTGTCCTCGGCGGGCTGGCGGAGGAGGAGCGCGGCCTGCATCTGGACGACCGCGAGCGGGTTCTTGAGGTCGTGCGAGACGACGGCGACGAGGTCGTCGCGGGCCTTCACCGCGCGCTCGGCGCGGACGAGCTGGCGTTCGAGGTCCAGCTCGAGCGCGCGGCGGTGCAGCTCCTCGGCGGCGTCGAGATCGGCGTCGGACCACGGCTGCGCGCGGAGGCGCACCTCGTCCTTCCACGCCTCGAAGGAGCGGCGCGGGCAGAGGCGGCCGGCCGGGCCGGGCTCGGCGGGCTTCCGCGGATCGCCGCCCCAGGACACGGTCCGCACCTGCTCGGGACGGAACCAGAGGACACGGCGCCGCGGCGTGCCGGGGAGCTCGATCGCCAGGAGGCCGCTGGCGACGTCCTTCGCCGGCGCCGCGGCCGGCACGTCCTCCGCGAGGCGGCTCGAGGCGACGACGCCGGCGTCGCGGCGGTCGAGCCACGTGGCGAGCGCGGCGAGCACCGCTGCGTCGGGCGCCGGCCCCACGACCGCCGGCGGCCCCTGGCCGAGGACGGCGGCGCCGCTGGCGCCGACGAGCGCGAGGAGCTCGTCCGGCCGGCGCAGGAGCCCCGCGAGCACGTCGTCGTCGGGGCCGCCCTCCTCCATCGCGGCGGCGAGCGTCGCCTGGAGCCGTGCGCGCCCGGCGCGGGCGGTCGCGCGGGCGCGGTCCTCGAGCGCGGCGAGCTGGAGCGAGACGATCCGGCCGATCGCCTCGCACGCGGCGCGGGTCTCGTAGGAGACGAACCGCGGCGCGGTGTGGTTCGCGCACGAGACGAGGCCCCAGAGCCGGCCGCGGACCACGAGCGAGATGCTCATCGACGCGCGCACGCCCATGTTCGCCATGTACTGCAGGTGGACCGGCGAGACGCTCCGGAGCACCGCGCAGCCGAGATCGAGCGGGACGCCGGTCGTCGAGAGGAGCGGTGACGGCGCGTAGCGGCGGTCCGGGATGATCCGGAGCCAGCTCCGCAGGTAGAGCTCCCGCGCCTGGCGCGGGATGTCGGAGGCCGGGTAGTGGAGCCCGAGGTAGGGCTCGAGCGACGGCTCGCGATCTTCCGCCTCGACGGAGCCGTGGCCGGCCTCGTCGAAGCGGTAGCTCATCACCCGCTCGAAGCCGGTGAGCCGCCGCACCGAGGCGACGACGGCGCGACCCAGGGCCTCGGCGCTCTCCGGCGCCTCCAGCGCGCCGAGCGCGAGGCGGAAGGTGGGCTTCACGTCGGCGCCGGGCTGGCGCGGCTCGAGCTCGAGGATCGCGAGGCCGCCATGGCGATGGACGATGCCGTCGAAGGCGCGGCCGCCGGTCTCGAGCGCGAGCGGGTTCCTCTCGCCGGGGCGCGGCTCGCCGAGGGCCTCCCGGACGAGCGCGGCGGACACGGGCGCGAGCGCGGCCTCGAGCGGCCGGCCGAGGAGCTCCGCGGGGCGGCGACCGAGGTGCGCCTCGACGCTCGCGCTCACGTGCTCGATCTCGAGGCCGGGCTCCCGCAGCGCGAGGAGGACGCCGTGCGGCTGGATCGCGCCCGGGACGTGGATGGGCTCCCGGTCGCAGCTCTCGAGATCGAGCTCCGGCTCGCGGGTGTCGCGCTCGGCGCGATCGTCCTGCT
>CAZDGH010000217.1:0-1648 GCA_964504805.1 uncultured Myxococcales bacterium
CGACGTCGCGACCGGGGAGGTCTGCGACGACGGCAACGTCGTCGACGGCGACGGCTGCTCGGCCAACTGCCGCTCCGACGAGACCTGCGCGAACGGCGTCGTCGACGCCGTCACCGGCGAGACCTGCGACGACGGGAACACCACCCCGGGCGACGGCTGCTCGCCGACCTGCCAGCTCGAGGTCTGCGGCGACGCCCTGGTGAGCGCCGGCGAGGCCTGCGACGACGGCAACGTCGTCGGCGGCGCGGGCGGCCAGGGCGGCGCCGGCGGCCAGGGCGGCGCCGGCGGCGCGGTCTCGTTCTGCGGCGACGGCATCGTCGACGCGGACGAGCTCTGCGACGACGGCAACAACGTGGACGGCGACGGCTGCTCGGCCGACTGCCTCTCCACCGAGATCTGCGGCAACGCGATCGTCGACGCCGTGAACGGCGAGACCTGCGACGACGGCAACGTCGTCGACGGCGACGGCTGCTCGGCCACCTGCCAGCTCCAGGTCTGCGGCAACGGCGCGGTCGAGGCCGGCGAGACCTGCGACGACGGCAACGTCGCCGACGGCGACGGCTGCTCCGCCGCCTGCCAGCTCGAGGCGGTGTGCGGCGACGGCGTGGTGACGGCCGGCGAGGGCTGCGACGACGGCAACAACGTGGACGGCGACTGCTGCTCCGCCGCCTGCCAGCCGGAGCCCGGCTGCGAGATCGAGCAGAACGACACCGACGGCACCGCCAACGACTTCGCGGCGATCGCCGGCGGCGCGAACGTCCGCGGGTTCGTGAACCCGATCAGCGACGTCGACGTGTTCCGCGTCACCGTCCCCGCCGGCGGCACCGGCATCGTCACCGCCGAGAGCGTCGACGGCCCGCTGGGCTCGAGCTGCGTCGCCGGCGAGGTGGACACCGAGATCGTGATCCGCGACGCGGCCGGCACCGAGCTCGCCTCGAACGACGACATCGACGGCTTCGGCGGCAACTACTGCTCGCGCGTCGTCGCCACCGGCCTCGCCGCCGGCGACTACTTCGTCGACGTCCACGCCTCGCCGTTCGCGTCCGCAGGGTTCGACTACGGCCTCGCCATCACCGTCGAGGTCGCGGTCTGCGGCAACGGCACGGTCGAGACCGGCGAGCAGTGCGACGACGGCAACGTCGCCGACGGCGACGGCTGCTCCGCCGCCTGCACCACCGAGCTCGCCGGCGGCGAGACCGAGCCCAACGACGACGCGCTCACCGCCTCGCCCGCCTCGGTCGGCGGAGGCGCGGCCGGCGCCATCACGCCCATCGGCGACGTCGACTTCTGGTCGTTCGTCGTGCCGGCCACGGCGGACGTGCGCATCGAGACCACCGACGCCGGCGGCCCGGGCAGCTGCGCGAGCATCGACACGGTGATCGACCTCTACGGCACCGACGGCACCACCCTCCTCGTCACCGACGACGAGGGCGGCGTGAGCAGCTGCTCGCTCATCGACCCCACCGTCGACGCCCCGGCGGCCCGCCTCCCCGCCGGCACCTACTACGTCCGCGTGACCGAGTACCTGAACAACGGCGAGATCCCGGGGTACCAGCTCTGGATCAGCTTCGACGCGCTCTGCGGCGACGGCGTGGTCGCCGGCTCCGAGCAGTGCGACGGCGGCGCCGGCTGCGACCCGAGCTGTCAG
>CAZDGH010000217.1:1658-9979 GCA_964504805.1 uncultured Myxococcales bacterium
GCGCATCCCCACCTGCGGCGACGGCTTCATCGACCCGCCCGAGACCTGCGACGACGGCAACGTGGTGTCGGGCGACGGCTGCGACGCCACCTGCGTGCGCGAGGGCAGCTGCGGCGACGGCATCCTCGACGCCGGCGAGACCTGCGACGACGGCAACGCCGTCGCCGGCGACGGCTGCGACGCCTGCGCCACCGAGCCGGGCCACTACTACGAGGTCGAGGCGAACGACTCGACCGGCGCGGCGAACGCGGCGCCGGCGCTCGACGTCACCGTGCACGCCGGGATCAACCCGGCCGGCGACCAGGACTTCTTCGCCTTCGTCGTCCCGGCCCTCGCGGACGTCCGCGTCGAGACCTTCGACGCGGATCCGGCTCTGGCCACCTGCGCCGGCATCGACACCATCGTCCGGCTCTACGACCCGGCGGGCGCCCAGCTCACCTCGAACGACGACGGCGGCATCAACGCCTGCTCGCTCATCGACCCGGTGACGGTCTCGGCCGCCCGCCGGCTCGCGCCCGGGACGTACTTCGTCTCGGTGGAGGAGTTCGGCAACAACGGCACCATCGCCGGCTACCAGGTGGTGATCTCGCTCGCCGCGCTCTGCGGCGACGGGCTGGTCGAGGGCTCGGAGGCGTGCGACGGCGGCGCCGGCTGCGCCGCCGACTGCACCATCATCCCGGGCTGCGGCAACGGCCTGGTGGAGGCCGGCGAGGAGTGCGACGACGGCAACGTGGCCGACGGCGACGGCTGCTCCGCGGTCTGCCAGCGCGAGCAGGTGTGCGGCGACGGCCTCGTCGACGCCCCGGAGACCTGCGACGACGGCAACGCCGTGGGTGGCGACGGCTGCAGCGCGACCTGCGCCCTCGAGAACGAGTCGCTCTGCAGCGACGGGCTCGACGACAACGGCGACGGCCTCGTCGACTGCGCCGATCCCGCCTGCTCGTTCGCGTGCACCTCGGGCCTCGCCTGCGCGGCGGGCGAGGCGCTCGTCGGGTACGGGTACCTCGGCGGGCCGGTGACGATCATCGACAACGCCACCCAGGACGTCCCGGCCTACGTCGCGGCGACCGGCACGGTGGCCGCGGTGGCCGTCGGGTTCGACATCACCCACAGCTGGGACTCGGACCTCGACCTCGGCCTCGAGTCCCCGGCCGGCACCGTCATCGACCTGTCGAGCGACAACGGCAGCTCCGGCGACAACTACATCGGCACGATCCTCATCGACGGCGCGGCGACGCCGGTCGCGTCGGGCACCGCGCCGTTCACGGGCAGCTACAGCCCCGAGCAGCCGCTCGCGGGCGTCGCCGGCCAGCCGGTGAACGGCACCTGGACGCTGCTCGTCGGCGACGACGCCGGCGGCGACTCCGGCCAGGTGACGGCGTTCCGCTTCGCCGCCTGCGTCGGCCCGTGACGACGCCGTAGCTCCCGCAACGGAGCGCGAAGGCGCCCGGCTCCTCCCGAGGGGCCGGGCTTCTTCGTTCCTGCGCTACTGTCCCGCCCCATGGAGACGCGCACGCGCAGCCACTGGGCCTGGGGGTTCGTCGAGAAGTTCCCCGACGACGAGGCGCGGGCGCAGCTCGCGCGGCGCGTCCGCGCGGTGCTCGGCGGCGAGCTCCGGCTCGCGCCCCTGCCGCGGCTCGAGGACGCGCGGCTGCCGCCGCCGCGGCTCGCCGTGCCGCCCGCGCTGGCGGCGTTCGCGACCGACGACCGGACGGCGCGGATCCACCACACCTACGGCCGCGGCTACCGCGACGTGGTGCGGGCGTTCCGCGGCGACTTCGCGCCGGCGCCGGACCTGGTGGCGACGCCGCGCACCGAGGCCGAGGTCGAGGCGACGCTCGCCTTCTGCGCGGAGCACGGCGTGGCGGCGATCCCGTACGGCGGCGGCACCAGCGTCGTCGCCGGTGTCGAGCCGCCCGGCGACCGGGCGGCGCTCTCCCTCGACCTGCGCGCGATGGACCGCGTCCTCGAGGTCGACCGCGAGAGCCGCGCCGCCCGCATCCAGGCCGGCGCCACAGGCCCGGTGCTCGAGGCGCAGCTCGCGCCGCACGGCCTCACCCTCCGGCACTTCCCGCAGTCGTACGAGCTCGCGACGCTCGGCGGCTTCATCGCCACCCGCTCCGCCGGCCACTTCGCGAGCCTCTACACGCACATCGACGGGCTGCTCGAGTCGGTGCGGATGGTGACGCCGACCGGCGTCTGGCAGAGCCGCCGCCTCCCGGCCTCCGGCGCGGGCCCGAGCCCCGACCGGCTCGTCTCCGGCTCGGAGGGGATCCTCGGGGTGATCACCGAGGCGTGGCTGAGGCTCCACGCCCGCCCGCGGTGGAAGGGCAGCGCGGCGGTGCACTTCGCGGAGTTCGCCGCGGCCGCCGCCGCCGCCCGCGACGTGGTGCAGGCGAGCCTCTGGCCCGCGAACTGCCGCGTGCTCGATCCCGGCGAGGCGCTCCTCCACCGCGTCGCCGACGACGGCAGCGCGGTCCTGCTCCTCGGCTTCGAGTCGGCGGACGGAGAGGTCGAGCCGTCGCTGCGCCGCGCCCTCGCCCTCGCCGAGGCCCGCGGCGGCACCTGCCCGAAGGGCGTGCAGCTCCGCGGCGGCGACGACTCGAAGGCCACCGACGACGCGGCCGGCTCGTGGCGGGCGGCGTTCTTCGAGGGGCCGTACCTGCAGAGCGCGCTGGTCTCGCTCGGCGTCCTCGCCGACACCTTCGAGACCGCCTGCACCTGGGCCGCGTTCCCGGCGCTCTACGAGACGGTGACCGGCCGGGTGCAGGACGCGCTCTCCCGCGTCTGCGGCGGCGGCGTCGTCACCTGCCGCTTCACCCACGTCTACCCGGACGGCCCGGCGCCGTACTTCACCTTCGTCGGCCTCGCCCGGGAGGGCGCCGAGCTCGAGCAGTGGGCGGAGCTGAAGGCCGCCGCCTCCGAGGCGCTGCTCGCCGCCGGCGGCACCATCACCCACCACCACGCGGTGGGCCGCACCCACCGGCCGTTCTGGGAGCGCGAGCGCCCGGAGCCGTTCGCGGCGGCGCTCCGGGCCGCGAAGGCGGCGGTGGATCCCGCGGGGATCCTGAACCCCGGCGTGCTCGTCGACCCGCTGCCCCCGAAGGACGTGTGAGCGCCTTGCACGCCCCGCGCGCCCGGACGGGCGGCTGTCGGGCCGCGTGATCGAGCGCACGCTTCCTCCCGGCGTGGAGGTGGCGATGGGGACGGGCGAAGGCGAGGCGATCCTCTCGAAGCTGACGCGGGCCGGCGCGAACCCGTACCTGCTCCTGGGCGTCGCGCCGGCGGCGCCGTCGACGGCGATCCGCGGCACCGGCGAGGCGCTCCTCGCCGAGATCGGCCGGGCGCTGCAGGGCGAGCTGCCGCAGGCGACGCGGCGGCGGCTCGAGGACGAGGCGGCGCGGGTGGCCGCGGCGGTGCGGGTCCTCGCCGAGCCGACCTTGCGCCTCGACGTCGACGTGAAGCTCGGCAACCCCGCCGGCGTGATCCGCTGCCTCGCCGAGGGCGTCCGGCCGGAGACGCTGGCGGAGAAGCGCCGCGCGCTCCTCGCCGCCTACCCGGCGCTCGCGGAGCGGCTCGACGCCCTGCTCGCGGAGTCGCTCGAGGCGGAGCGCGACGGCGACCTCCGGGCGGCCCTCGCCGCGATCGACGAGGGCCTGAGGCTCGATCCGCTCTCGCCGGAGCTCCACGCCCGGCGCCGCGCGCTGCGAGAAACCTAGTTGCCCTTCTGCCGGCCTTCGATCGCGCAGAGGAGCACCGCGGCGGCGATGCCGAGGCGGCGGTCGAGCTGCCCGCCCCCGTCCTTGGTGAAGTCGATGGTGATCTTCTGGATGAACGGGTTGAAGTGCTGGCGGAACTCGCACACCGGCCCGCCGGCGATCTCGCCGAGGAACGTCTGCGGGATGAGGTTGGTGAGGAAGCGGCGCACCAGCGCGAGCGCCATGCTGTCCTCCTTGATCGAGCCGATCTCCTGGTCGCTCGGGTCGAGGAACGCCCACTCGTCCTTGAGGATCGACTTCAGCCCCTTGCGGCGGAGCGCGCCGACCTTCTGCCCGGAGCTGGCGTCGGTGACGTCGTAGGTCGCGGCGAAGTCGAGGATCTTCCGCGCGGTGATGACCAGGAGCTCCTGCTTCATGTCCTCGCCGGAGTAGACGCGGATGTCCTCCTTGAGCTTGAACGCCTTCTGCTTCGAGTAGAACGCGACGTTCCCGGCCGGGTCGTAGATGTGGAACGCCGCCCCGAAGAACTGGAAGAACTTCTTCCGGAGCAGGTAGGTCGGGTGCGAGAACTGCGGCAGCGCGAGGGCGCTGCCCTGGCGCGAGAGCGCGGCGACGTTCATGGCATCTCCTCGGCGCGGGGTCTGCCGCGCGCCGGCGGAGGTTACGCGGGGGCGGGCGCCGGAGTCGAGCGGCCCCGCCGGGTCAGCCGCCCGCCGTCCGGGCGGCCAGGGCCTCCTTGAGCGACGGGGAGACGCTCTTCGGGCCGAGCCACACGCGCCACAGCTTCTTCACCACCTCGGGGTCGTCGACCGTCCGCCCGGCGCCGTCGACCTCGATGGTGAGGCTCCCGCCGTGGGAGTGGAGCTTCACCGTCTGGCCCTCCTTGGCGTCGCCGGGGATCGCCGCGACGAGCTGGGCGATCTTCGCGGCCGGCAGCACGGAGCCCAGGCTGTCCTGGAAGCTCTCGGCCATCTTGTCCTTCGGCACGTCGCGGACGAGCTTCATGATCACGAGCTTGTCGCCCGGCAGGCCGGCGACCGCGTCGAAGAACTCGGCGTCGTCCTCGAGGGCGTCGGCGAGGTCCTCGCCCTTCTCGGCGTGGTGCTCGGCCGCCCACTTCTTCGCGTCGCCGGCGCGGGCGTCGTCCACGCAGAACGCCACCGCGTAGACCTTCACCATCAGGAACTTCCGCACGCCCGCGGCGAGGCAGGTGTACGAGGCGCCGCCGGCCTTCTGCGACACCTCGAACCGCTGCCCGGTCGAGTCGTCGACGACGGTCGCGGCGGAGGCGGCGAGCGGGAGCGTGAGCGAGGCGGCGAGGGCGGCGAGGAGGGAGCGCATGCGGGAAGGCTACGCCCGCCGCGCGCGCCCGTCACGCGCCGGCCCGTCAGCGCTTGGGATCGGCGACCTCGGCGAGGACGCGCGTCGCTTCCTTGGCCGCGACCGGGAGGTTCGGACGCGCCGCCACCTCGTCGGCGACGAGCTTGAGCCCCTGGGAGAGGATCTCCGGGAGCCGGTCGAAGAGGTGGCGCCAGGAGCCCTCCGCCTCGCCGTCGACCGGGAGGATCCGCGGCGTGCCGTCGCGCGACACCGCGATCACCGCCACCGGCTCCACCTGCACCGCGCCGGCGGCGCCGCGCCCGGGGGGCGGTACCGCGGCGCCGAGGGCGGTGGCGCCGGCCGCCGCCGCGCCGGCGGCGAGGCCGACGCGGAGGCGGTGCACCGGGATGATGGTGGCGCCGCCCGCGTGGTACGGGTCGCCGATGATCGTCTCGCTCTTCGAGAGCGTGTGCATGCCGTCGAGGAGCGTGGAGACGATCGAGGTGATCTTCGAGTCGGACATCGGAGGTCCTTTCACGCGGCCCGGGCCACGGGCCGCAGGCGAACGTTGCGCGCGGCGAAGGCCGCGAGGTGATAGGCGACGAGGAGCGGGCTCGCGCGGAGCTCGAGGGCGAGCTTGCCCTCGAGCGACGGCGGCCCCTCCCAGGTGGGGGCGAACGACAGCGTGCCGAGCGGCGCGAGGGCGCCGGCGGCGGCGTGGGTGAGGCCGGCGAGCCACGCGGTGGCGGCGGGATCGGCCAGGCCGCCCTCGAGGTCGAGGTCGAGCCGCGACACCCGGACGCGCGCGAGCTCGTCGAGGGCGAGGCCGGCGAGCGCCTCGGGATCGACGTGGCCGGTGAGCCGGGCCCAGAGCGCCCGGAGGTCCGTCCGCCCGCCGCCGAGGGCGCGGGCGAGGACGGGGCGGCCGAAGGCGTGCACCGCCAGCCGCGGCGGCACGCCGTGGGCGGCGACCACCGTGCCCGCGAGCGGCCCGAGCGAGGCGCCGCAGGCCGCCGCCCAGCCCGTTCCCGTGGCGCGGCCCTCGCCGGCCACGGAGAGCCGGACGGGTCGGACCAGGGCCCAGAGCGCGAGCAGCGCGAGGAGCGCCAGCCCGGCGGCGGCGGTGGTCGCGTCCAAGGCGCTACTTCTTCTCGGGCGGGGGGAGCGCCGGCGCCGCCGGCGAGACCGGCAGCGCCACCGCGTGCTGCAGCACCGCCTTCTTGCCGCCGCGCATCGAGAGGAGCTGCGGCACGCCGTCGGGGCCGACCACCACGAACGCCTTCGGCTCCACGGTGATCGCGCCGCCCGCGCCGCCGCCGCCGACGTTGCCGTCGCGGGGGCCGCGGGAGCCGGCGAGGTCGGTGGCGCCGGTGCCGAAGCCGAGCGTCACCTTGAGCAGCGGCACCATGTGGCTGCCGTTCAGGTCGGCGGGCTCGCCGATGATCGACGCCGAGTTCGAGACCTTGTGCAGCTCCTTCAGCAAGCCGTCGAGCAGCCCGTCGAGCTCCATGGCGTCTCCTCTTCCTGGGGGTGAAGCTCGATGAAACGATCGCCGGGGCCCTCGACGCAACCCCCACGGTCAGGCCGCTTCGCGCGCCTCGAAGGCGTCGAGCGCGTCGAGCGTCTCCGCGAGGCCGGCGCAGCGGTTGAGCCGCTGCCGGAGCGCCTCGCCGCCTGGGACGCCGGCGAGGTAGCCGGCGAGGTGGCAGCGCACGTGCTGCACGCCGCGCGGATCGCCGCGGAAGGCGGCGCTGGCGAGGAGGTGCTCGCGCACCAGCGCGAGGCGCTCCTCCACGGTGGGCCTCGGGAGCACCACGCCGCGATCGAGCAGCGCGCGCGCCTCGCGGAAGAGGAACGGGTCGTCCCGGGCGCCGCGGCCGACCATCACCCCGGCGCAGCCGGTCTCGTCGAGGGCGCGCTTCACGTCGGCGGCGGTGCGGACGTCGCCGTTCACGATCACCGGGATCTTCACCTTCGCCTGCGCCTTCGCCGCCCACGACCAGTCGGCGGCGCCGTCGTGCCGGGCCTTCGCGGTCCGGCAGTGGACGGTGAGGGCCCGCACGCCCACGCCCTCGAGCCGCGCGGCGAGCTCGACGATCGGCATGTCGGACTCCGGGCCCCAGCCGATCCGCGTCTTCACGGTGACCGGCAGCTTCGTGCGCCGCACCACCAGGCCCGCCATCGCCACCATCTTCTCCGGCTCGCGGAGCCACGCCGCGCCGGCGCCGCGCCGGGCGATGTGCGGGATCCAGCAGCCGCAGTTCACGTCGAGGAACGGCGGCCCGGCCTCCTCGGCGATCGCCGCGGCCTCGGCGAGGGTCTCGGGGTTCGACCCGTAGATCTGCACCGCGGTGGGCCGGTCGTCCGGCGCGAGGGCGAGCTTGCGCCGCTGCCGGCCGCAGCCGCCGAGCAGCGCGTCCACGTTGACGAACTCGGTGACGCAGAGGCTCGCGCCGCGGGCGCGACAGACTGCCCGGAAGACGGGGTCGCCCACGTCTTCCATGGGCGCGAGGATCACCGGACGGCCGGCGAAGAGGCTCTCGAACGAAGGCGCCATCGGGCGCGCATCGTCGCCGTTCGGGCGCCGCGGGGGAAGCCGGCCGCTACGGGTGGATGGTGGTGAGCACGAGCGCGTCGGGGCGGGCGGTGACGGTGCGGTCCTCGAACGAGGTGCCGAACGAGGTCGCGTCGAGGACCAGCTCCTCGGCGGGCGCGTTCAGGACCAGCGCGATCCCGTTCGCGGAGGTCGCCGTCGCGCGGGCGCTCGGGAGCTGGTTGCTGAAGTAGGCGATCCGGCCCGGGGCCGGCGTCGCGGTGAGCACCGCGCCCTCGATCGGCGTCCCCGCGCAGTCGGTCACCACGGTGGCGACGCTACCCGCCGCCGGATCGCGGTCGTCACCGAGGAGCGTGTAGATGAGGTTGAGCGTCTGCTCGTCGAGGACGAGCACCGACAGCGACGGGATGTCCGCGGCGACGGGCTCCGCCGGGAACAGGTGCGTCGGGACGACGCCGTCCTTCGTCGCCACCAGGTAGCCGTCGACGGGGACGCCGCCGGTCGCCACGGTGAGCGAGAACGCGCCGGCGCCGTCGGAGACGGTGGTGGCGAGGACCGTGTCGTCGGCGCGGCTGCGGAGCTCGACGGTCACGCCCGGCTCGGCGCCCTGGGTGTTGTCGGTGGTGCCGGTGACGGTGACGGGATCGAGCGCGACGGTCGGGTCGGGCGCGCCGGCGCAGGTGAAGTCGTAGGGGTTCGGGGCGCCGCCCGCGCCGCCGGTGCCGCCG
>CAZDGH010000218.1:0-9972 GCA_964504805.1 uncultured Myxococcales bacterium
TCCTGCTCGACGAGGGACGCGAGGGCGGAGGCGGCGGAGGGCTTCCAGTCGACGTCGTCGTCGGCGGCCTCGCTGGCGGCGGACGCGGCGGCGGGCGCGACCGCGGGGACCGAGCCGGTCCCGGCGCGCTCCCACGGCAGCGGCTCGCGGGAGGCGGCCGGCGCGGCGGCGGCGGCGGCGGGCGCCGCGGGCGCGAGCACCGGCACCGAGCGCGTGGCGACCTTGGCCGCGGGCGCGCGGGGCGCGAGCTTCGCGGTGAGCTCGCCGACCTGCGAGAGCGGCTTCCAGTCCGGCATGCCGGGGCGCCAGCAGAGGGTGTCGGGGCCGATCTCGGCGCCGTCCCACTTCGCCTTCACCTCGTCGAGCCCGAGCGGGCCGACCTGCTCGTCCTGGATCGCGACGTACCACTCGTTCGACGGCACCTCGACCGCGGGCGCGGGGCCGAGCTCCGGCCGCGACGCCACCACCGAGTTCTCGAGGTCGAAGGCCTGCCCCGACTCCTTGGCGAGCTTCTCCACGTCCGAGAGCGAGAAGACGCGGGTGGACTGCCGATCGTAGTCGTCGTCGCCGCCCGCGTCGTGGCCGTTCGCCTCGGGAGCGGGCTCGGCCTTCTTCGCGAACATGGTGTCGAAGGCCGCGCCGATCTCGTCGTCGAGCCCCGGGCCGCCGCCGATCGAGGGGACCGTCGCGGTCGCCCCCGCCATCGGGTTCTCCATCACCACGGTGGAGTCGGCGGGGTCGTCGGCGGGGGGCGGCGGGGCCTCCTCGACGCGCTTCACGACGATGACGTGGCTGCACTTCTTGCAGCGCACCTTGACGCCGGCCGGCCCGACCTTCTCGTCGGAGATCATGTACTGCGCGCGGCAGCTGTCGCAGACGAATTTCATCGACTGGGCCCGCCCATGGTCCTGCCCGTTCCGGCACCCGGACCGCCGAACCATCGGAGAGGAAACCGGTTTTCGAGGTTAGCCCTGGGGCTCTGGAGGGTCAAGGAACGGCCTCGCGTGTGGGACGCACGCGCGAGGGCGCGGAGTTCCCGACAGAGGAAGGCTTCAGGCTCCAGCAGCCAGGCTCCAGCCACCGTGGGGGTCTTGCTGGAGCCCGGAGCCTGGAGCCCGGAGCCTTGGTTCACTTCGGGATCTCGACCGCGATCCCCAGTTCCCCGCGCAGCCCGAAGTACTCGTCCGACAGGCAGAACAGCAGGAGGTCGCGCTGCTTCGCGAGGGGGCGCAGGCGGGCGGCCGTGCCCTGGTCCGCCGACACGCACTTCCACGCCACCTGGATGTCGGTGGCGAGGAGCACGCCCGCCCGGGTGGCGGTCAGCTCGACGCCCTCGATGTAGGAGCGCAGGTCCGGCTTCGACGGGTCGCGGGTGTACTGGTAGGCGAGCTTCTGCAGGGCCTGGGTCGCAGCGGGCGAGAGCGCCTTCTCGAGGCGCTTGCGGATCCGCTCGAGCTCCTTCGGGTCGAGGGTCGTCTTCGCCCGCGGCTCGCCGAGGCTGACCGCCGCCTGGAGGAGGAAGTCGAGGGTCTCGAAGCGGTGCAGCCGGGCCATGACCAGCTCGGGCCGGCTGAAGGCCATGTTCTTGCCGATGTAGAAGTACAGCTCCTTCTTCGGCCGCTGGTCGGTGAACATGTCCTCGCCGGCGACGAGGCACACCGGGAAGGTGTTGGCGATGTTCAGGCCGGTGACGCCGGGCACCTTGAAGAGCTCGAGCGCCTCCATCCCGAACGTCCGCGCCACGTACTTGTAGGCGTTGACGAAGAAGAGCATCGACTGCGCCACGTCGACGCGGTCCTTCTTGCGATCGACCTTCACCGGCCGCCCCTGGAGCTCGAGCGAGCCGTGGTCCACCGCGAACAGCGCGCCGGCGTGCTCGTGGAGCAGCGCGAAGATCTCGGCGACCGGGCCGCGGACCTTCTCGTGGTACAGGTGGTCGGTCCACATCCGGTCGGTCATCACCTTCGAGGCGGTGACCTTCCCGAACTTCTGCAGCTTGGCGATGATCCCCTGCTCGTCCGAGCCGCCCTGCCCCAGGATGTGGCAGACGACCTCGCTGGTGACGAAGGCCTTGTCGTACTCCTTCCGCTTGGCGTGGAGGAGCACCAGCGCCTTCGCCGATTTCTCCGGCGTGGTCGAGAGCACGAGCGCCTTGCGCCACGCCTCGATCGCCTCGCCCTCGCCGCCCGGCTTCTGGCCGAGCAGCTCCGCGTAGGTCTCCGCCGCGCCCGCGTCGTCGGGCGCGAGGATCGACACCGCCTTGTAGGCGTCGAGCGCAGCCTGCGGGCTCTTCAGCGCCTTGAGGTAGAGGTCGCCGAGCGTCTTGTAGAGCAGCACCCGCACCGGCTTGGTGCCGTCCTCCTTCGGCAGGCGCGAGAGCATCTTCACGTAGTTCTGCTCGAGGCCGCGCCAGTCGCGGGCCTTGCCGAGCATCGCCTCGAGGGCCTGGAAGGCGTCGGTGCGGCGCCAGTCGAGGTCGAGCGCGGCGTTGTAGTGGTGCGCCGCCTTCTTCTGCGACTCCGGGTCGTCGCGCACCTCCTCGCGGAACGTCTCGGCGAGGAGCACGTGGTAGCGGAGCGCGCGATCCCTGTCGGCCTGCAGCGCCGGCAGATCGAGGAGCCGCTCGAGCAGCTCCACCGCCTTCGGCCCCTGCTTGGTCTCGCGGTACAGCGCGAGGAGCTGCTCCATCACCGGGACGTCGTCGGTCTTGATCCGGAGCGCGCTCTGCAGGTTGTCGATCGCCTGGTACGGATCGGAGAGCCGCTCCTTGGCGACCTGCGCCGACTGCACCAGCCAGTCGAACTTCTCCTGGCCCTCGAGCACCTCGATGAGCTTCTGCCGGTGCTCCGAGGCCTCGTCGAAGCGGCCGCCCTCCTCGTAGAGGCCGACCAGGCTCTTGTGCGACTCGGCGTGGTACGGGTCGAGCTCGAGGGCGTTGCGGAAGCTCTTCAGGGCGGCGTCGGCGTCGCCGAGCTTCTTGCGGAGATCGCCGATCGCCCAGTGGATCTCCACCACCTCGGGATCGGTGAGGTCGTCCCGGTGGTGGATGAGGATCGACTGGTAGACGTTCCGCGCCTCCTGGTGATCGCCGGTGACGACGAGCAGGTGGGCGAGCCCCTCCGCCGCCGGGAGGAAGGTCGGGTCGAGCTCGTAGGCCTTGCGGTAGCTGACCAGCGACTTGTCGTGGTTGCCGAGCTTCTCGGAGACGAAGCCGAGGCGGTACACCTTCTGGGTCAGCTCGCGGAGCGCGTCGGGGCCGCCCTGCTCGGCGAGCTTCGAGCAGACGATGTCGAGGCAGCCCTCGGCGGCGGCCCAGTCCTCGCGGGCGATGTAGAGGTCGGCGAGCGCGCGCGACGCGACCAGGTCGTCGGGCGTGTGGCGCCGCGCCTCCTCGAAGTAGCGGGTGGCGCCGTCGCGGTCGTCGCGGCTCTCCAGGTAGAAGCGGCCGACCTCGTCGTAGAGCCGGGTCTTCTCCGCGGCGTCCTCGGTGTAGTTCGCCTCCTGCACCAGGCCGTCGAGGAAGCCGTCCCAGTCCTGCGCCTGCTCGGCGACGCCGCGCAGCGCGCGGATCGCCGGCAGGTAGCTCGGGTCGAGGTCGAGGGCCCGCTGGTAGGCGACCTTCGCCGACGCCGGGTCGAGCAGCATCTCCTCGTTGATCTTGCCCTGGCGCTGGTACAGCTCCACCGCGTCGCGGGCGGCGCCGGCGAGCTTCGCCTCGCGCTTGAGCATCTCCAGCGCGAGCGGCCAGTTGCCGGTACGCTCGTAGAGCCGGCCGAGGCCGTTCACCGCGCGGCGGCTGTCGGGCTCGAGCTCGAGCGCGCGGGTGTAGTACTGCTCCGCGCGGTCGACGCGGCCGAGCTCCTTGTAGTGGACGTCGGCGATCTTCACGTGCAGGTCGACGAGGTCCTCGTGGAGCGCGGGATCGTGCTCGACCAGGGCGACGTGCTGCTCGTAGGCCCGGATGAGCCGGTCCCACTCGTTCTCCTGCCGGAAGAGGTTCTCGAGGCCCTTCACCGCCGCGAGGTTCTCGGGCTCGATGGCGAGCACGCCCTCGAGGCAGGCGATGGCGTTCGGGGCGTTCTCGAACTTCTCCTCCCAGATCGCCGCGGCCTTGAAGAGGAGCTTGGCGCGCTCGCGCCCGTCCTCGGTCAGGTCCATCTTCCGGTCGTAGACCCGGAGCAGCTCGGCGGCCCGGTCGAGCTTGGTGTAGAGCCGCTCGAGCGCCTCGAGCGCCGGCAGCGAGGCGGGATCGATCTCCAGGGTGAGCGCGTAGGCGGAGATCGCCGCCTCGTCGTCGGCGAGCTCGTTCTCGGTGAGCTCGGCGAGCTGGAGCTGCAGCTGCGCGCGCTCGTGCGGGTCCGAGGCCAGGTCGCGGCTCTGGGCGAGCAGCGAGGCGAGGTCCGGGTAGCGCTTCTCGCGCCGGTAGATGGCGGCGAGCGCCTCGAGGGTCGAGCGGTCGTGCGGGTCGAGCTCGAGGGCGCGGCGCAGGGTGTAGATCGCCTCGCCGACGTCGCCGAGCCGGGTGTCGTGGACGCGGGCGATCTCCTGGAGGATCGACTTCTTCTCCTCGAGGGTGGCGACCGCCTCGAGCTTCTGCTCGAGGGCGAGGACGTAGGGCTTGTCCTGGCCTCGTCCCGAGAACACCGCGCCGAGCGCCTCGAGGGCGGCGGCGTGGGTCGGGTCGAACTCGAGGATCTTCCGGAGCGTCTCCTCGGCGCCGGAGGCGTCGTCGAGCTTGCCGTCCTGCAGCCGCGCCAGCTCCAGGTAGAGCTGCGCCGCGAGCGGCCCCTTCACCTGCGCGTCGGCGACGGACTCGTAGATCATCCCGAGCTCGTCGTGCATCTCGGTCTCGCCGGCGAGGCGCAGCAGGCGCGCGCGCACCTCCTCGTCGGCGGGCTCGAGCTCGAAGGCGGCGCCGAGCTTGGTGAAGGCGAGCTCCTTCTGCCCGAGGCGGACCTCGTGGATCTCGGCCAGCTCCTTGAGCAGGGTCACCTTCTCGGCGGGCTCGAGCGGCTGCGCCACGAAGCGCTCGGTGGCGAGCGCGTAGCGGCGCCAGTCGGCGAGCGAGCGGTAGATCTCCCGCAGGTGGGCGAACGCCTCGCGGTCCGAGGGCCGTAGCTCGAGGATCTTCTCGGTGGCGGCGGCGCCGCCCTCGCGGCGGGAGAGCTTCTCCTCCCAGACCTTGGCGACGGCCTTCCAGATCGCCACCGCCTCGTCGCTCTCGGCCTCCGGGTCGAGGAGCGACGCCAGCACCTCCATCGACCGGATCGCCTCGGTCCAGGCGGAGAGCCGCGAGAAGAGCGCCTCGGCGCGGTGCAGCTGGGCGCGGTCGTGCGGCTCGAGGTCGAGGGTGCGCTTGGCGTTCTCGATCGCCTCCTCGCGGCGGCCGAGCTCCGCGAGCGTCTCGGCCAGGGAGAGGCGCACCGCCTTCACCCCGAGCGCGTCGTCCTGCAGCGGGACCAGGCGCCGGAGCACCGAGGCGAGTGACTCCTGGTCGCCCTTGGCGGCGTGGATGTCGCGGAGCGCTTCGAGCGCCTTGCGGTTCTTCGGATCGCGCTCGAGCACCGCCTGGAAGCTCTTCAGCGCCTCCTCGGCGCTGCCGAGCTTGGTGCCGAGCACCCAGCCGAGGCGGTCGTTGAGCCGGTTGATCTCGCGAGGGTCGACGGTGGTCTTGAGGCGGGCGCGGAGCAGCTCGGCGAGCTCCTCCCAGCGGCCGGTGTCCTCGTAGAGGCCCTCGAGGCCGATCTGCGCGGCGTCCGAGCGCGGGTTGCGCGCGAGCAGCTCCTGGTAGTGCTCGATCGCCTTCGGCTTGTCGCGCAGGCCGGTGGCCGCGACCTCGGCGAGGCGGGCGGTGATGCGGTCCCGCGCCGCGCCCTCGGCGGCGGCCTCCCGCTGCACCAGCAGGTTGTCGTAGAGGCGGTCGAACCGCGACGCGTGGTCGTAGAGCCGCTCGAGCGCGCGGAGCGCCGGCAGGTTCTTCGGATCGGCCTCGAGGATCCGCTCGTAGGCGAGGGCGGCGCGGTCCTTGGCCTCGAGCTTCTCCTCGGCGACCTGCCCGAGGCGGAAGAGCGTCGCCACCTTCTCGTGCGGGTCCTCCTCGCGGCCGGCGAGCAGCTCGAGCACCTCGGCGAGCTCGGGCCACCGCTCGGCCTGCTTGTAGAGCCGGTCGAGGGCGGGGAGCGCCTTGAGGCCGACCTCGGCGTCGAGCTCCCGGGCCTTCTCGTACCAGCGGAGCGCGTCGTCGGCCTCGTCGAGCCGGGTCTCGTCGAGGGCGGCGATCCGGAGGGCCAGCTCGGCGGCGGTGACGTTGTTGCGGATCCGCGGCAGCTCCTCCTCGTAGAGGGCGACCAGCTCCTCGATCGTCTCCGCGGCCTCGGCGGTGCGCTCCATCGTCGAGCGGAGCTCGGCGTCGGCCGGGTCCTCGCGGAAGGCGCGGGTGAGCGCCATGAAGGCGAGGTCGGGCCGGCCCTGCCGCCGCTCGCGCACCTCGGCGAGCGAGGCGAGCACGGCCTTCCGCTCGGCCGGATCGGTGGTGCCGGCGGCGCGCGCCTCGAGGGCGGTGGCGTACTTCGGCCACGCCTGGGTGTGGAGGTAGACCTTCTCGAGCAGCTCCGCCGCCTCGAGCTGCTGCGGGTCCTTCTGCAGCATCGCCTCGAGCCGGGCCACGGTCTCGCCGTGGTCCTGGTGCAGCTCGAGCACCTCCTTGTAGAGCGCGATCGCGCCCTCGCGGTCGAGGAGCCGCGTCTCCTTCAGCTGCGCCAGGCGGAAGAGCGCCTCGACGCGGCCGCGGACGTCGGCCTTCCCCGCCGACGCCTTCTCGAGCCGCGCCAGCACGTCGGCGAGATCGCTCCAGCGCTCCTGCCGGACGCAGAGCTGGTCCATGCGGTGGAGCGCCTCGAGATCGAGCGGCGCGAGCTCGAGCAGCCGGCGGAGGGTGGCGATGGCGCCGCCGAGGTCCTTCTGCCGCTCCTCCTGGGCGACGGCGATCTGGAGCAGGAGCTCGCGGCGGACGTCCGGCTCCTCGGAGCGCGAGAGCTTCGCCCGGAGCACCTCGAGGTAGCCGTCGGTGTCGCCGCCGGTGCCGTGGATGCGGGCGAGGGCGTCGAGCGCCTCGGCGTCGTCCGGCGCGAGGGCGCGGACCTTCTTCCACTCGTCCTTGGCGCGGGCGGCCTCGCCGCGCTCGTCGAGGAGCCGCGCGGTCTGCCGGCGCAGCCAGAGCCGCGCCTCCTCGGTGTGGGCCGCGGCGGCGGCGTCCGAGAGCAGCTCGGCGAGCTCCTCGTACAGCTCGCCGGAGCGCTTGGCGGCGCGGAGCGCCAGCTCGGCGACGGCGACGTCGTCGGGCGCCTCGCGGAGCGCGCGGCCCGCGGTCACGAACGCCATGTCGGAGGAGTCGAGGGGGCCGTCGTAGACCTCGGCGAGGCGGCGGAGCAGCGCGGCCTTGGCGGCGGCGTCCGGCGCCACCGCGGCGCGGGCCTCCAGGGTCTGCACGAACGCCGCCCAGTCGGCCTCGGCCTCGTAGATGGGGCCGAGCACCTCGGCCGCGAGCGCCCGCGCCTTCTCGTCCTCGCTCTTCCGGAGCTCCTCGAGCGCCGAGAGCGTCTTCGGGTGCCGCGGCTCCTCGGCGAGCACGTTCTGGTACAGCTCGAGCGCGCCCTCGGCGTCGGAGAGCCGGACCTGCTTCACCCGCGCGAGCTTGAAGCGGAGCTCCCGCGCCTCCTCGGCGTGGCCCTCGGAGGCGGCCTTCTCCACCTGCTTCAGGAGCAGATCCGCGAGCTCCGGCCACCGCGAGGTCTCGCCGAGCAGCCGCCCGAGCATGGCGAGCGCGTTCGGGTCGGCCTCGTCGATGGCGAGGATCTGGCGGTACGCCTCGATGGCGCCGTCCTTGTCCGCGAGCTGCTCTTCCATGAGGTTCGCCATCTCGAAGTGGAGGTCCTTCCGGGACGCCGCGTCCGCGACCAGCCGCACCTTCCGGCGGTAGACGGAGACCAGCTCCCGGATCTGGCTCTGCCGGCGGTAGATCTTCTCGAGCTCCTCGAGCGTCGCCACGTCGTCGGGCACGGCCGCGGCGATGCGCTCGTACGCGAGCGCCGCGACCTGCGGGCGCGACAGCGGCCCGGCCTGGAGCGGCGCCACCACCCGGAGCAGCACCAGCACGCCCGGGTCGGCGGGCTTCCTGCGGTCGATCTCGTCCTCGAGCAGCGCCGAGAGCTCCTCGAGGCTGCCGGTCTCGCGGGCGAGGCGCACCAGCTGCTCGCGGACCGCGTCGTCGTCGGGCAGCTCGCGGAAGAGCGCCGCGGTGGCGGCGAAGGCGAGCGGCTTCTCGCCGAGGCCCTCGCGGAGCCGCGCCAGCTCCTCGAGCAGCGCGCGGCGGGTCGGCCCCGGCTCGCCCGCCTCGGCGGCGGCGCGGAGCAGGTCGAGGGCGCCGGCGAGCTTCGCGGCGTCGCTCTTCTCGCGGTAGACGGGCTCGAGGAGCCGCGCCGCGGCGAAGCGCACGTCCTCGCGGCCGAGGAGCCGCTCGAGCTGCGCCACCGCGGCGGCGGCGGACGGCAGCTCGGCGGGATCGCCCACGCGGAGCACGTCGCCGTAGCCGGAGACGGCCTCCGCCAGCTCGACCCGCACCCGGGCCGGGTCGTCGCCGCGGGACGGCGCGAGGGCGTGCTCCTCGAGGAGCTGCGCGCGGCGGAGGAGGTGCTTCGCCCGCGCCTCGGTGCCCTCGGCGGCGAGGGTGGCGAGCTTCTCCATCCCGTCGACGAGGAGCGCGTGGTTCCCGAGGCGGTCCTTGGCGAGCAGCCGCTCGATCGCCTCGAGCGCCGGCACGTGGCCCGGGTCGAGGGCGAGCGCCTCGCGGTAGGCGGCGAGGGCCTGCGCGTCGTCGCCGAGGGCGCCCGACGAGAGGGCGCCGAGCTGCATCAGCCACGGCAGCTTCTCGGCCGGCGTCGCCGCGAGCGCGGCGTTCTTCCGGTACACCTCGGCGAGCTCGCCGCCCTTCTTCTGGTTCGCGTAGAGGCGGCCGAGGGCGTCGAGCGCGCCGCGGTGCGACGGCGCGCCGGCGAGGATCTCGTTCCAGATCCGGATCGCGCCCTCGGCGTCCTCGAGCTCGATCTCGCGGAGCTCGGCGGCGCGGGCGCGGAGCGAGAGCGCCTCCTCGCTGGCCTCCTCGCGCTCGGAGGCCGCGTCCTCGTAGACGTCGGCGAGCTCCTCGAACGAGCCGGTCTCGCGGGCGAGCCGCTCGAGGTGCGGGCGGACCTGCGCCCGCGCCGCGCCGTCGTCGCCGGCCAGGGCGACGAACGCGCGGCACGAGGCCATGAAGGCGCCGGCCGGCTGCCCGAGATCGATCTCGTGGATCTCGCGGATCTCGTCGAAGCGCTTCGCCTGCTCCTCGCGGGAGGCGACGCGGATCCGCTCCTCCCGGAGCTCGACGCGCTTGCGGTGCTCGTCGGCGCGGGCGAGCACGCCGTCGAGGATCGACAGCGCGTCCTCGGCGCCCTCGCCGGTGGTCTTCGCCCAGGCCTCGAGCGCCGCCCGTGCGCCCGGGTGCTTCGGGTCCTCGGCGAGCAGCTCGCGGTACAGGTGCAGCGCCCCGAGCGGATCCGCGAGGCGCGTGCGCCTCAGCTCGGCGAGGCGGAAGCCGAGCTCCCGGAGCGCCGCGGCGGCCTCGGCGCCGGCGGCGTCGTCGGGCGTCGCGGTGGCGTTCTCGCCGAGCGCCGCCTTCTGCGCCGCCTCGCGGGCCTGCCGGCGCCGGAGCTCGACGGCGAAGGCCTGGTCCGTCCACGCCTCGAGCTGGCCGTACAGCCGGTCGAGGAGCACCGGCGCGTGCGGATCCGAGGGATCGGCGTCGGCGACCTTCCGGAGCGCCGCGGCGGCGCGGACCGGATCGCCGAGCTTCTCCTCGGCGAGCTGCCCCGCCTCGCGGTGGAGCTGCGCCTTCTCCGCCTCGTCGTAGACGACGGCGGCGAGGGCGAGGCAGGCGTC
>CAZDGH010000219.1:0-2461 GCA_964504805.1 uncultured Myxococcales bacterium
AAATCGGCGGCGACTTTGCCGTTTATGTCGGGCGCGAGCGTGCAGCCCGAGGCGACGAGGAGGATCGCGGCGACGAGCCGCAGCGGGTAGGTGTCCATGGGGGCTCCTCAGCGAGGTTCGGAGGCGTTCCACGCACGAGCCCGCGATCCGATCTGTCGGCCGGAACCGGGAGCGAAGACGTGCGGATGGACGGACCGCCGCCGCCGGCCTAGGTTCCGCCGCCATGAAGGCCATCGTCGCCACCACCCGCGCGGAGCTGCTCGGGCACCTCCGCGCCTCCCGCGCCGCCGGCGAGCGGCTCGCCCTCGTGCCCACCATGGGCTACCTGCACGAAGGTCACCTCTCGCTCGTGCGCGAGGGCCGCGCCCGCGCCGACCGCGTCGCGGTGTCGATCTTCGTGAACCCGACCCAGTTCGGGCCGAGCGAGGACCTCGCCCGCTACCCGCGGGACCTCGACGGCGACGTCGAGAAGGTCTCGGCCGCCGGCGCCTGGCTCGTCTACGCGCCGTCCGAGCCGGCGGAGGTCTACCCGGCGGGCTTCCAGACCTGGGTCACGGTCGAGGCGCTCGAGCGGGGCCTCTGCGGCGACGTGCGGCCGGGCCACTTCCGCGGCGTCGCCACCGTGGTCGCGAAGCTGCTCGCGCTGTTCCGCCCCGACGTGGCGCTCTTCGGCGAGAAGGACTACCAGCAGCTCGCGGTGATCCGCCGGATGGCGCGGGACCTCGACCTCGACGCCTGGCTCGAGATCGTCGGGATGCCCACGGTGCGCGAGGCCGACGGCCTGGCGATGTCGTCGCGGAACGCCTACCTCTCGCCCGAGGAGCGGGCGCGGGCGCTCTCGCTCTCGCGGGGCCTCGCCGCCGCCGCCGCGAGGGTCGCCGCCGGCGAGCGCGACGCCGCGGCGCTCGTCGCCGCCTGCCGCGCCGAGGTCGAGCGGGGCGCCGACCGGATCGACTACGTCGAGCTCGTCGACGCCGAGACGCTCGAGAAGCTCGAGCGGCTCGACCGCCCCGGCTGCCTCCTCGTCGCGGCGCACGTCGGGAGGACGCGGCTCATCGACAACCGCGTCCTCGTGGCGAGCTAGAGGCCGCCCCAGCGCCGCACGAACGCGACGATCCGCGCCGCCGCCGGCGAGGGCTCGGCGGTGAGCACGTCGTTGTGGGTGTGCGGGTCGAGCGGCACCACGTCGAAGCCCTCGCCGAAGCGGGGCGCCGCGCCGGACACGTCGACCCGCGGCTCGGTGGAGCCGCGCACCGGCGGGAGCGCGCTCGCGTAGGCGACGAACGCGTCCTCCGGCGGCGACACGTCGGCGAAGACGCCGGCCGTGCCGTAGAAGGCGAGCACCGGGAGGTCGACGCCCGCCTGCTGGGTCACCCGGAGCGGCGGATCGCCGAAGCGGGTGAGCTCCGCCTCGACGCCGCCGTCGTTGGTCTCGTCGCCGTCGGCGAGCGCCGCGGTGTCGAAGCCGAGGTCGGCGACGAGCAGCGCGTCGAGGAGGAGGCGCAGCGGGAAGTACGGCTCCACGAAGTCGTAGCCCGGCCCGAGCGCGAAGCACTCGGCGACGGTGCCGAGCCGCGACGGCTCCTCGGTGCCGAGGACCGGGTACGCCGGGTGCGCCGCGGCGGCGGCGAGCTCCTCGGTGTCGAGCCAGGCGTAGGGCGCCGCCTGGCTCGAGCGGCGGAGCCGGTACAGGCCGCCCGGGTTGACCGGATCGTCGGCCGGCGGCGACTCCGCCGTCGTCTCCGGATCGGCGACGAAGCCGATCGAGAAGCGGAAGGCGTCGAACGGCGCCACGTCGTCGTCGAGGGCGACGCCGAAGAGCGCCTCGTAGGTGCCCCAGATCGGCTCGCCGGCGATCCCCGGGTTGCCGAGCTGCCCGGGCAGGGTCACGGTGGCGATGCCGTCCGGCACGTGGACCGCGCCGACGCCCGCCGCCACCACCGACGAGAGGATCGCCGGCTCGAGGATCCCCGGCAGCTCGAGCCACGGCTTCGGCGTCAGCGTGCCGTTGTCCGCCGTGCGCAGCGCCGGCAGGCCCGGGCCGGGGAAGCCCCCGAAGCTCGGGCCGCCCTCGAGGTACGCCTCGAGCGCCGAGGCCCGCGCCGCGTCGTCGGGCGTCTTCGGCGCCGGCGTGCCGTCGAGGAAGACGAGGCCGGCGAGGTCCCAGTGGCCGGGGCCGGCGGCCTCGGTCGGGAGCGCGAAGTCGTACGCGGCGTAGATCGCCGCGAGCGAGGAGCCGAAGCTGTGGCCGGCGAGGAAGATCGGCGGCCCCTGGCCGGCGAGCTCGCGGCCGAGCTGCACGACCTCGCGGATGTCGCGGAGCTGCACGTCGACGCCCCACTCGGCGACGAACGGCGCGTCCTCCGGGGCGATCGGCTGGTAGCTGCGGCCCGCGTGCGCCGTCGCCGGCTGGCCGAGGAGCCCCATGTACCGCGCCATCGGCGTGGGATCCCGGGCCTCG
>CAZDGH010000219.1:2471-3339 GCA_964504805.1 uncultured Myxococcales bacterium
GGAAGAAACGCACGTGGCGGCTGATGTCCACGACCAGCGGTTCGGGCGCGGGCGGGCGGTGGCGCCCCTTGTCCCGCGCCTGGGGGGGGGTTCCCGGGGCCCGGCGCGCCAGCGAGAGGCCGGTCGGGTCCTCGAGGAAGTTCGCCCGGCGGTCGACCGCGAGCACGAGCAGCGGCGTGCCGGCGGCGCGCCCCTCCTCGACGAGGGCGGTGGCGAGGGCGGTGAAGCTCGCCGCGCCGGCGAGCAGGCCGGGCACGAGGACGATCACCGCCGCGGGCGCCGTCGCGGGGTCGTCGGAGAACGCGAGGGCGCGGACGCGGTTCAGGTCGAACGACGCGGCGGTGCCGTTCGCGTTCGCGAGCCCCTCGCCGGTGGGGAGCTTGTCGAGCAGCGCGGGCGCGGGCTGGGCGGCGGTCCGGCCGGGCGTGCGCGCCTCGGGGAAGCCCTGGAGCACGTAGGGCACGATCTTCGTGCCCGGGTGGGGGACGGTCCGCGGCCCCGCCGCGGGCGGCAGCGGCGGCAGCGCGACCGCCGAGATCTGCGGCACCGGCGGCGGGGGGGGCGGCGAGGGCTCGCCGCAGGACGCGAGGGCGAGGGCGGTGGAGGCGGCGGCGAGTCGGCGCATGGCGGCGATCCTACCGCCGGGGCGTCGCCGCCGCGCGGCGTTTCGGGTACGGTGCGCCGCCGTGGCGAAGGAGAAGACCGACGGCCGGAAGCTCATCGCGGAGAACCGCCGCGCGCGGCACGACTACGCCCTCTCCGATCGCTGGGAGGCCGGCCTGGTGCTCACCGGCTCCGAGGTGAAGAGCCTCCGGAACGGCGACGCGAACCTCTCCGACTCCTACGCCCAGCCGGAGGGCACGGTGCT
>CAZDGH010000219.1:3349-9935 GCA_964504805.1 uncultured Myxococcales bacterium
TGGGTCCACAACCTCCGGATCGGCGAGTACAAGCCGGCGGCGGCGTGGGGCCACGTCCCGACGCGCCGCCGCAAGCTGCTCCTGAACCGCTCCGAGCTCGACAAGATCGCCCAGAAGGTCCGGGAGCGCGGCTACACCCTCGTGCCCACGCAGCTCTACTTCAAGAACGGCCGCGCGAAGCTCGAGATCGCGCTCGGCCGCGGCAAGACCCACGCGGATCGCCGCGACGACATCGTCGAGCGCGAGACGAAGCGCGAGATCGACCGCGCCGTCCGCGCCCGGAACGTGCCGCGCGGCGGCCGCAAGGGCGGCGGCGAGTGGGACTGATTCCTACGGCTTGACCTTGACCGGCACCACCGGCGCGCCCGCGGCGCGGAGCGCCTCGAACCCGCCGGTCACCAGGCAGACGTCGGTGAAGCCGTCCTCGAGCAGCAGCGCGGTGGCGAGGGCCTCCGCCTCGGCGAGGTCGGCGATCAGCACCAGGGTGCGCCCCCGCGGGATCTCGGTGGAGCGGGCGGAGAGCCGCTCCGCCGGCACGCGCACCGCGCCGCGCAGGGTGGCCCCGCTCTCCACGTAGGCCTCCCGGCTCCGCGCGTCGACGATCGCCAGCGCCTCGCGCCGCGCGAGCCGGGTGAGGAGCTCGCCGGGCGAGAAGTAGGTGATCGCGGCTCCTCCGACGGCGACCTGCATGGCTTCCTCCTGCCTCTCGGGTCCAGCGTCGACGATGCGCACCCGTCCCGCGGTGCGGTACGCTCGCGGCGATGCGCACCTGCCCTCGCTGCGGGAAGGACGCTCCGGACGAGGCCTCGACCTGCCCGGAGGACGGCACGCCCCTGCCCGCCCCCGGCGCGCCGGCGCCGAGGAAGGGCCCCGCGCCGCTGCTCGTCGTCGCCGCGTTCGCCGCCGCGGCCGCCGGCGCCCTCGCCGTGTCGCTGCTCTCCACCCGGCCCGGCGACGTGCCGCCGGCGCTGCCCGGGCCCACGCCGCTCGAGCGGCCGGCGGAGGCCCCGAAGGGCGTGCGCCGGCTCACGCTCACCGGCGTGAAGATCGAGGGCGCGGTCGCCGAGGAGGCGGCGAAGGGCGCGCTCGAGGCGGCGCTCCCCGCGCTCGACGGCTGCGCGGCCGCCGGCCTCTCGGCGCCGGTCGAGCTCACCCTCGCGGTGACGCCGGACGGCCTCGTCTCCGGCGTCCACGGCGACGTCGGCGGCGCCGCCTCCACCGACGCCACGGTGCTCTGCGCCAGCCAGCGCCTCGCCGGCCTCAAGCTCCCTGCGCCGTCCGACGGCAAGCGGGCGCGGGTGGTCGCGACGCTCGAGGCCACGGAGTAGCGCGGTGCGACTCTGCCCGCGGTGCCTCCGGAGCTGGCCCGACGCGCACGCCTTCTGCCCGCAGGACGGCGAGGACCTCCTCGACGCCGACGAGGCGTCTCGCAACGCCGCGAACGCGACCTGGGATCTGCTGCCGGCGGACCTCGGGAAGCTGGCCCGCCGCAACGTCTTCGAGCGCGGGGCGACGACGGCGCCGCCCGACGCGCGGGCCGAGCTCGAGGCGCGCATCGCCGAGGCGGAGGCGAGGAAGCGGCAGGGCCGGAGCCGCGGGGGGCTCGTCGCGGCGCTGTCGATCGTGGGCACGATGGCGGCCGCGGCCGCGATCTTCGCCCTGGTGTTCTGGCTGCTCGGCTAGGCGAGCACCGGCAGCCCGGAGACCTTCGGCTCGCCGGTCGGGTGCCCGCAGTCGCTCGTGCCCTCGTCCACGGCGCGATCCCAGTGCGCCGGGTCGCCCTCCATCGCGAAGACGCCGAGCGCGGCCCGGAGCTTCGGGTCGAGCAGGTGCGTGGGCCGGACGTTGCCGATCGCCGCCAGCATGTTGCCCTTCACGTGCGGGTTCTCGGCGGCGAGGCCGGCGATGAGCCGCTTCACCTGCTTGCGCTGCAGGTTCTCCTGCGAGCCGCAGAGATCGCACGGCAGGATCGGGAACCTCATCTCCGCGGCGAACGCGGCGAGGTCCTCCTCGGCGCAGAGCACCAGCGGGCGGATCACCACGTTGCGGCCGTCGTCGGCGCGGAGCTTCGGCGGCATCGCCTTGAGCTGCCCCGAGTAGAAGAGGTTCAGGAGCAGGGTCTCGATGACGTCGTCGCGGTGGTGGCCGAGCGCGATCTTGGTGCAGCCGAGCTCGACCGCGGCGTCGTAGAGGATCCCGCGGCGCAGCCGCGAGCAGAGCGAGCAGTAGGTCTTCCCCTCCGGCACCTTCTCCTTCACGATCGAGTAGGTGTCGCGAGAGAGCAGCTTGTGCTCGACGCCCTCCTTCTCCAGGTACTCGCGCAGCACGTGGACCGGGAACCCGGGCTGCCCCTGGTCGAGGTTCACCGCGACGATCGAGAACGGGAACGGCGCCCGCTCCTGCAGCCTCCGCAGCAGGTGCAGCATCGCGTACGAGTCCTTGCCGCCCGACAGGCACGCCATGACGCGATCGCCCGGCTCGAGGAGGCCGAACTGCTTCGAGGCGGTGGCGGTGAGGTGGAGGAGGCGGCTCTCGAGGAGGCGGTTCATGGCCGCGGAAGGTAGCAGCCCTCGACGCGCTGCGAAAACGTCCCCGGCTTGCGCCTCCTCTCCCGTCCGCTATGCTCCCGCGCTTCTCTGGGGGAACCGGTGAGGGCAGCACATGCAGAAGAAGGCGCTCCTCCTCCTCGCGCCCGCGGCGGCGCTCCTCGCGGCACTGGCGTGTGACGACGGCGGCGGGGGCGGCGAAGGGCCGCCTCCGAGCCCCTGCGGCAACGGCGTCCTCGACGACGGCGAGCGCTGCGACGGCGACTGCCCCGAGAGCTGCGACGACGGCTTCGCCTGCACCGCCGACGTGCTCGAGGGCTCGGCCGCCACCTGCGACGCCCGCTGCACGCACGCGGCGATCACCGCCTGCGGCGAGGCCGACGGCTGCTGCGCCGCCGGCTGCGACGCCGAGGGCGACGCCGACTGCTCGCCGACCTGCGGCGACGCGGTCCGCGACGCCGGCGAGACCTGCGACCCGCCGGGCAGCTGCCCGACCTCCTGCGACGACGGCGACGTCTGCACCGCCGAGGCGCTCGTCGGCGAGGCCGCCGCCTGCAGCGCCGAGTGCTGGGTCCGCACCATCACCGAGTGCGTGCCCCGGGACGGCTGCTGCCCCGCCGGCTGCACCGTGGAGACCGACGCCGACTGCGCCTTCGAGTGCGGCAACGGCGTCCGCGAGACCGGCGAGCTCTGCGACGGCGAGGACTGCCCGACCTCCTGCGACGACGGCAGCGCCTGCACCGCCGACACCCTCGAGGGCAGCGCCGCGACCTGCGACGCGGTCTGCGTGAACGAGCCGGTCACCGCCTGCAGCGCGACCCGCGACGGCTGCTGCCCGGCGGGCTGCTCGATCACCACCGACGCCGACTGCGGCTTCGACTGCCGCGATCCGGACACCTGGCCGGCCGAGTGGAAGCAGTTCGAGGACGAGGTGCTCGAGCTCGTCAACGTGGAGCGCGCCGCCGGCGCGATCTGCGGCGGCCAGCCGAAGGCGCCGGTCGGCCCGCTCCACATGGACGAGCTGCTCCGCGCCGCCGCCCGCTGCCACAGCCAGGACATGGGCCGCCGGAACTTCTTCGACCACGTGAACCCGACCGGCGAGGACCCGTTCGACCGGATCGCCGAGGAGGGCTACACCGCGATGCCGCAGGGCGAGAACATCGCCGCGGGCCAGGGCAGCCCCCGGGAGGTCGTCGACGGCTGGATGGACTCGCCGGGGCACTGCGTCAACATCATGGAGGGCGGCTTCCAGGCCATCGGCGTCGGCTTCGCCGACGTGCCCCGGGGCGCGTACCGCACCTACTGGACCCAGACGTTCGGCGGCCGGTAGGGGCCCTCCGGGAATATTCACCGGCCCGTTGAACCGGGTCCGGGGCGGGCGCGTAGGCCCTGGGGAACCGACACGAGGCTCCCCATGGACTCCGCCCGCTCCCCGTCCCGTCTCGCCCTCGCCACCCGCGGCGCCTTCGGCTCGGTGGCGGTGCTGGCGTCGTCGGTGTGGTTCCTCGGCAAGCTCGCGGCGGCGCAGCTCCTCAACGTCGTCGTCTACGTCGCCGTCGGCGCGTTCATGCTCGGGATGGCGGCGCTCGCGCTGCCGCTCGTCGGCCTGCTCGGCGGCGGGAGCGAGGACGAGTCCCCCGCGCCGGCGCGCTAGCTACGCGGCCGCGATCGCCCGGCTCAGGGCGGCGAACTCCTCCACCGAGAGCGTCTCCGCGCGCCGGCCGGGATCGATCCCCGCGGCCGCGAACGCCCCGGCGAGCGCCTCCTTCGACACCAGCCTCGCGCTCCCGAGCGCGTTGCCGAGGGTCTTCCGGCGCTGGGCGAACGCGGCCTTCACCACCTTGCGGAAGAGCGCGGGATCGCCCGGGTCGGCCCGCGGCGTGTCGCGGAACGAGAGCCTGAGCACCGCGCTCTCGACCTCCGGCGGCGGCGTGAACGCCGCGGCCGGCACCCGGTGGGGCACGTCGGCGTCGGCCCAGAGCTGCAAGAGCACCGAGATCACGCCGTAGACCTTTCCGCCCGGCTCGGCGGCGACGCGCTCGGTGACCTCGCGCTGCAGGAGGAACACCGCGCGCCGCACCACCGCCCGCGCCTCCTCGACGTGGAAGAGGATCTCCGTCGAGAGGTGGTACGGCAGGTTGCCGACGACGAGCAGCTTGCCGCCCGGGGGCGCGAGCGCGGCGAGGTCCACCGTGGCAGCGTTCGCCTCGAGCACCTCGAGCCGGGGCTCGTCGCCGAGCTCGGCGCGGAGCACCGGGACGAGGTCGCGGTCGCGCTCCACCGCCACCACCTGCGCGCCGGTGGCGAGGAGGTGGCGGGTGAGGTGCCCGAGCCCCGCGCCCAGCTCGACGACGACGTCGCCGGGCCCGGCGCCGGCGGCCCGGGCGATGGCGGCGAGGTGCCGGTCGTCGCCGAGGAAGTTCTGGCCCCACGCCTTCTTCGGCCGGAGGCCGTGGCGGCGGAGGAGCTCGGAGGGCGAGGCCACTAGATCCTCCACGCCGGGTCGGCGTTGAGGCCGAGGCCCTTCGGCTCGCGGCCGGTGCGCAGCGCCACCGTGGCGGCCGCGGCGATCATCGCGCCGTTGTCGGTGCAGAGCCGCTTCGGCGGGAGGAACACCTCGAGCCGCTCCTTCCCGCCGCGCTCCTCGGCGAGGGCGCGGAGTCGGCTGTTCGCGGCGACGCCGCCACAGAGGACGAGGCGCGGGAGCCCGAGCTGCTTCGCGGCGAGGATCGCCTTGCGCACCAGCACGTCGGCGATCGCCTCCTGCACGCTGGCACAGAGATCGCGGAGCGCCTGCCCCTCGGGCACGCCGTGCTTCTGCACGTGGTAGAGGACCGCGGTCTTCAGCCCCGAGAACGAGAAGTCGAGGGAGGCGCGGCGCTTCAGCCCGCGGGGGAAGGCGTGCGCCTTCGGGTCGCCGCCCCTGGCGAGCTCGTCGATGGCGACGCCGCCGGGGTACGGCAGGCCGAGCAGCTTCGCCACCTTGTCGAACGCCTCGCCGGCGGCGTCGTCGAGGGTGACGCCGAGGCGCCGGTACCGGCCCGGCTCGTCGACGGCGTACAGGCTGGTGTGCCCGCCGGAGACCACCAGGCCGAGGAACGGCGCCTCGGGCGGCGTCTCCGAGAGCAGGATGGCGAGGAGGTGGCCCTCGAGGTGGTTCACGCCGACGAGCGGCTTGCCGGTGGCCCAGGCGAGGCCCTTCGCGGCCTGGACGCCGACGAGGAGCGCGCCGATGAGGCCGGGCCCCGAGGTCACGCCGATGCCGTCGAGCTCCTCGAGCGCGACGCCGGCCTTCGCGAGGGCCTCGTCGATCACCGGGAGCACGGCGGTGACGTGGCTGCGCGAGGCGAGCTCGGGCACCACCCCACCCCACTTCCGGTGCAGCTCGGCCTGGGTGAGCACGACGTCGGAGCGGACGACGCGGCCGTCCTCGACGACGGCCGCCGCCGTCTCGTCGCACGAGCTCTCGACGCCGAGGACGAGCACGGACGCGGCCGCTACTTCAGCTTCTTGAGCATGAACTTGATGTCGGACGCGTACTCGCCCTTCGGCTTCAGCTCGAGGTAGCGCTCGTACGAGGCGCGGGCGGTGGCGGCGTCGCCCTGCATCTGCGCCGCCATGCCGAGGAGCGCGTGGGCGCGGGCGGCGGTCCCGTCGAGATCGACCGCCTCCTTGGCGGCGGCCCTCGAGCCGTCGACGTCGCCGAGGTCGAAGAGCGCGGCGGCGAGGCCCTCGCGGGCGGCGACCGACGTCGGGTGCGCGGCGAGCGCCTTCTTGTACTCGGTGACCGCGCCGCGGAAGGCGCCGTTCGCGTACTTCCGGTCGGCGGCGGCGAGGGCGGACTTGTAGGCGGCCTCGTCGGCGGGGCCGGCCGCGGCGACCTGGGTGCCGGGCGGCGCGCCGTCGGGCGGCGCCGCGACCTGCGCGCCGTCGGTCCCCGCACCGGCGTCGGGCGGATCGGCGAGCGCCACGGCGACCCCGGCGTCGGGCGCGCCGGCGTCCGGCGCCGCGGTGCCGGCGTCGGCGTCGGCGGCCACGGC
>CAZDGH010000220.1:0-9925 GCA_964504805.1 uncultured Myxococcales bacterium
GCGCGCCTGGGCGGCCATCGCCGCGCTGGTCTGGGCCGGCTGCGCCGACGCCGATCTCTCCGCCGCGACCCACGAGGCGCCGATCCTCGCCGTCCCGTCCGGCCTCCGCTCGCCCGGCGGCGGCGTCGTCGTCGCCGAGGTGGCCGAGGGCTGCGTCTTCCTCGCCGACGGCGGCACGAGCGAGCTCCGCGCCGGCTTCGTGCAGGAGCTCCTCGTCCCGCCCGCCCACGCGGGCCGGCGCCTCTCCGAGCTCGAGGTGCTGCTCCGCTGGGCGCCCTCCGGCGGCGCGCCGGGGCCGATGCCGGCCGACGCCTCGCTCGGCGCCGTCGTCCGCGGCCCCGGCCTCGCCGCGGGCGTGCCCTCGCTGCCGGTCGCCACCGCGGCGCTCGCCAGCGGCGGCCTCGTCCGCTTCGTCTTCCCGGAGCCGCCCTCGCTCCGCGGCGACACCCGCTACGAGCTGCGCTTCGCGACCGACCTGCCGCCGGGCACGGCGCAGCCGGTGGCCATGCTCGTCCGTGCCGGCGCGGACTGCCGCGGCGCCGACGGGAGCCTCCTCGCCGACGACGATCCCGGCGTCGGCGCGGGCTACTGCCCCGCCGATCCCGGGCTCGCCTGCACGTTCGAGGACGCCGACGCGGTGCACGTGGTGCGCGGCGCCCCCGAGGCGCGCCTCCCCCCGCTCGCCTCGGCGGGCCCGCTCTCGCTCTCGACGTTCGAGGCCGCCGCGACCGGCGACGTCCGCTTCGACGTGCGCCTCGACGATCCCGCCGCGGCCCCGGCGCTCGCCCACGCGACCGCGGCGGAGATCGCCGCCTCCGGCCTCTCGGCCGGGACGCTGCACCTGACCGCGCGCTTCGGCGCCGACGGCGGCGCCCTCGGCTGCGTGCGCGTCTGCGAGTGACTACTTCTTGACGGCGAGCATCATCCCGTCGCGCACCGTGAGCAGCACGTGCTCGAGGCGCGGCTCGGCGTGGACGCGCCGCGAGAACTCCACCAGCGCCCGGGTGTCCTCGTCCCGTGGGTCGAGGACCTTGCCGCTCCAGAGCACGTTGTCGGCGACGAGGAGCCCGCCGGGCCGGAGGAAACGCAGCGCCTCCTCGAGGTACGCGACGTAGCCGGTCTTGTCGGCGTCGAGGAACACCAGGTCGACGAGGTCCTCCGGCAGCTCGCGCAGCGCCTCGATCGCCGGCCCGACCCGGAGCTTCACCTTCCGGCCGTGCGGGCTGCGCTCGAAGTAGCGCCGGGCGATCGCCGCGTGCGCCTCGGACAGCTCGCAGGTGACGAGCTCGCCGTCGTCGGGCAGGCCGTCCGCCATCCACAGCGCCGAGTAGCCGGTGAAGGTCCCGACCTCGACGACGCGCCGCGCCCCCGAGATCCGGCAGAGGAGCCGGAGCAGCGCGCCCTCGAGCTCGCCGACCATCATCTGCGGCGCCTCCGTCTTCGCCCGCGTCTCCGCCGCGAGCTCCTCGAGGAGCGGCGACGGCGGCGAGGTGTGCGCGCGGGCGAAGGCCTCGATCGCCTCGGGGACGAGGGTGAGCATCGCTACTTCCTCGGCAGCACCGAGGCGAGCTCGGCGTAGAGGTGGATCGCGGAGCGGACCGACTTGTCGAAGTCGGAGAGGGAGAGGCTCTCGTTCTCGGAGTGGGCGTTGGTGTACGGGTCCTCGACGCCGATGAGCAGCGCCGGCACGCCGCCGAGCTCCCGCGAGAACGGCTCGACGAACGGGATCGAGCCGCCGCAGCCGATCGCCACCGCCTCGCGGCCGTAGCCCTTGGCGAGGGCGCGGAACGCCGCCTGGAACGCCGGGTGCGAGACGTCGGTGTGCCACCAGCCGGCGAGCGACTCGGGCTTCACCTCGACCCGGACGCCCCACGGCGCGGCCTTCTCCAGCGCCGCGATCAGCGCGTCGCGGGTCTCCACCGGGTCCATGTCGGGGACGAGGCGGATGCCGACGCGGGCCCAGGCGCTCTCGCAGATGATGTTGCGGGCGTCCTTCCGGCTCGACGCCTGGAACGCGTTCACCGCCAGCGACGGCTGCCGCCAGTTGCTCTCCCACGGGTGGCGGCCCTGCCCGAGCAGCTCCACGCCCGGGAGGAAGCCGGCCTGCTTGCGGAACTCCTCGTCGGTGACCGGGAGCGCCGCGATGCTGCGCTGCTCCTCGGGGGAGAGCGGCTTCACCTTCTCGCGCACGCCGGGGATGGCGAGCTCGCCCTGCTCGTCCACGAGCGACGCGAGCATCTTGCAGAGCGCCATCGCCGCGTCCGGCACCGGGCCGCCCCACATGCCCGAGTGCACCGAGCGCTCGAGGGCCTTCACCTCGACCTCGACGGTGACGAGGCCGCGCAGGGCCACGGTGATCGAGGGCAGGCCGGTGTCGAAGTTGCCGGTGTCGGTGAGGACGATGGCGTCGGCGGAGAGCAGCTCGCGGTGCTCCCGGAGGAACGGCGCCAGGTGGTCGGAGCCGACCTCCTCCTCGCCCTCGATGATCACCTTGACGTTGAGCGGCAGGCCGCCGGCGCCGCGCTTCCAGGCGTCGACCGCGGCGGCGTGGACGATGACGCCGGCCTTGTCGTCGGCGGCGCCGCGGCCCCAGAGCCGGCCGTCGCGCTCCACCGGCTCGAACGGCGGCGAGAGCCACTTCGACTCGTCGCCCGGCGGCTGCACGTCGTGGTGCGCGTAGAGCAGCAGCGTCGGCGCCTTCGGGTCGACGAGCAGCTCGCCGTAGACGTACGGGTGCGCGCCGGGGACCTCGAGCAGCCGCACGCCGGTGAAGCCGCGGCGCTCCAGGATCCGCGCGGTCTCCTCGGCGCTGCGCCGCACCTGCTTCGGATCGAAGCCGGCGAAGGAGATCGAGGGCACGCGGACCAGCGTCTTCAGATCCTCGAGGTGCTCGGCGCGGGTCTTCTCGAAGTGGGAGAGCGCCTGCTGCAGGCGATCGCTCATCGTGGTCTCCGGGGTCCGGGGTGCGGGGGCCGGCGAGTCCTACCGCCCTGCCCGCGGGCCGTCCACCCCTCCGCCTCGGGCGAGGCGGAAAAAAGGCCCCTTCCACGACGCCAGCGTTTTGCGCTAGAACCTGCGCGCTTTGGACGGGGGGCCGTCCCCCACGCTCCATCGACCCAGACGTTTCCGTTCACGTCGCATCCCACCAAGGAGTTCAGATGGCCACGAGCCTCACCACCTCCAAGCTGATCGCGCAGGTCACCGAGAAGGCCGGCAAGAACAAGCTCGACGTCAGCCGCAAGCAGGTCACCGGCGTCGTCACCACCTTCCTCGAGACCATCTCCGAGGAGATCCGCAAGGGCGGCAAGGTCAACCTGAAGAACTTCGGCGTCTTCCGCCGCCACACCAAGCCGGCCCGCCCGAAGCGCGAGGGCCGCAACCCGGCCACCGGCGAGACCATCACCATCCCGGCGAAGCCGAAGCAGAACGTGATCAAGTTCCGCCCGGCGAAGCCGTGGAAGGAGGCCGTCGCGAAGGCGAAGTAGCCTTCGACGTACGCCTCGACGCACAGCCGCGTCAGCCCCGGGGAGCCCCGGCCCTCGCGCGGCCGGGGCTTCCTGGTTCCTGGGAGCCGGGATGATCCGCCGCCGCTTCGCCGTGGAGGAGAACGCGCTGGCCCGCGCGGTGGCGGCGCGGCGCGCGCGCGGCGCGCCGATCCTCGATCTCACGGCCTCGAACCCGACGGCCGTCGGCCTGCCGTACCCGGAGGAGGCGATCCGCGCCGCCCTCGCCGACCCGCGGCTCTTCTCGTACGAGCCCACGCCCGCGGGGCTCTCCGCGGCGCGGGAGGCGGTGGCGCGGTACTGCCGCGACCACGGCGCCCGCGTCGAGCCCGACGACGTGCTCCTCGCCGCGTCGACCAGCGAGGCCTACGGGTGGTGCCTCTCGCTCCTCTGCGAGCCCGGCGACGAGGTGCTGGTGCCGGCGCCGAGCTACCCCGTCCTGGAGACGATCGCCGCGCTCGCCCGCGTCTCGCTCCGGCCCTACCCGCTCGTCTTCGACGGCGAGAGCTTCCACCTCGATCCCGGCGCGCTCGAGGCGGCGATCGGCCCGCGCACCCGCGCCGTCGTCGCCGTCCACCCCGGGAGCCCCACCGGCCGGTTCCTGCGCCGCGGCGAGGCGGCGGCGCTGCTCGCGGCCTGCGCGCGCCGGGGGCTCGCCCTGGTCGCCGACGAGGTGTTCCTCGACGCCGGCCTCGTCGAGCCGCCCGATCGCGCGCCGACCTTCGCCGGCGCCGGCGGCCCGCTGGTGATCGCGCTCTCCGGCCTCTCGAAGGTCTGCGCCTTGCCGCAGCTCAAGTGCGCCTGGCTCGTCGTCTCCGGCGAGGGCGCCCGCGAGGCCCGCGCCGAGCTCGAGGCGATCGCCGACGCGTTCCTCTCGGTGGCGACGCCGGTGCAGCTCGCGCTCCCGGCGCTCCTCGCGCGGCGCGGCCCGGTGCAGGAGGCGCTCCGGTCCGTCGTCCGCGAGCGACGCGCGGCCCTCGCCGCGGCGCGCGACCGGGACGCGGCCTGGGACCTGCTCCCGGCGGAGGCGGGCTGGCACGCGCTGCTCCGGGTGCCGCGCACGATGAGCGACGAGGCGTGGGCGCTCGCGCTGCTCGAGCGCGGCCTCCTGGTGCAGCCCGGCTTCTTCCACGACCTGCCGCACGAGGGCTTCCTGGTGCTCGGGCTCCTCCTCCCGGCCGGCGACGCGGCGCGCGCCTTCGAGGCCCTCTCCGGGGCGCTCCGGTAGTCGCGTCGCGGCCCCCGGGACCGGACGGCGCGCCCATGGCGGTGGCGCCGGGCGTACACTCCCCGGCGTGGGCCATCCCGGGCGCATCGTGACGAGCGATCCCTACTCGTCCTCCGGCACGCTCCGCGCGGCGCAGGCCGTGGCGGACCGGGCGCTCTCGCACCTCTCGGTCGCGGCCGTGGTCGACGAGCTGGTCGGCTCGGTCCGGCAGACCCTCGGCGCCGAGGCGGTGTCGGTGTGGCTCCGGCCCGGCGACGGCAGCCCGCTCGGCCTGGTGCGGCGCCTCGGCGGCGGCGCGAGCGCCGACGAGGCCTCGCTCGTCGACGAGGTCCGTGGCTCCGGGCGCGCGGTGCTGGTCGCCACCGGCGTGGGGCCGTCGCTCGCCGGCGCGCCGCTCCGGGCGGGCGACGAGCTCCTCGGCGTCCTCACGGCGTCGACCGCGGCGGGCCGTGCGCTCGACGAGCGGCACCTCGGCCTGGTGGCCGGGATCGCCGACCGGGTGGCGCCCGCGCTCGATCGCGCGCTCCGGCTCGAGGCCGAGCACGAGCTCCGCGCCCGCGCCGAGGCCGCCGAGGAGCGGGCGCGGTTCCTCGCCGACGCCGGCGCCGCGCTCACCGAGCCCGCCGACTTCCCCGCCACGGTCGCCGCGGTCGCGTCGCTGGCGGTGCCGCGGCTCGCGGACGCGTGCACCGTCGACCTGGTCGACCGGGACGGCGCCCTCGTCCGACACGCCCGCGCCGCCATGCCCGCGCTGCCCGCCACGCCGCCTTCGCCGGCGCCCGCCCGCGACGGCTCGCCGCGGGCCGAGGCGCTCCGCTCGCTGCGTCCCGTCCTCGGCGACGAGGACGGCCAGGTCGTGCTGGCGCTGCCGCTGTTCGCCCGCGGCCGGCCCATCGGCGTCCTCGGCCTCGCCTCGGGCGGCCGCCGGCTGCCGGAGCTGCCGCTGGCCCGGGACTTCGCCGGCCGCGCCGCCCTCGCCCTCGACAACGCCCGGCTCTTCCAGGAGGCCCAGGCCGCGCTCCGCGACAAGGACGAGGTGCTCGCGGTCGTCTCCCACGACCTGCGCGCGCCGCTCACGTCGCTGCTCGTCGGCCTGGGCCTGGTGGAGCGGCTCGCGCCCGAGGGCGCCCGCGGCGAGAAGAACCGCGAGCGGGCGCAGGCGATGCAGGCCGCCGGCGAGCGGATGGCGCGGCTCGTCTCGGACCTCGTCGACCTCGGCAGCCTCGACGCCGGCGGGCTGCACCTCGCCACCTCGGTGCAGCCGATCGCGCCCGCGGTCCGCGAGGTGGCGCGGCTGCTCGGGCCGCTCGCCGCCGAGAAGGAGCTCGAGCTCGCGGTGGCGCTCGACGAGGCGACGCCGGACGTGCCGCTCGATCGCGCGCGGATCGAGCAGGTGCTCCTGAACCTGCTCGGCAACGCGATCAAATTCACGCCGCGCCGGGGGCACGTCAGGCTCTCGGCGCGCCCCGCCCCGGGCGGCCTCGAGGTCGAGGTCGCCGACGACGGCCCCGGCATCCCCGCGGAGCACCAGGCGCGGATCTTCGAGCGCTACTACCAGGTGACGCCGGCGCAGGGCGGCGGCGCGGGCCTCGGCCTCCACATCGCCCGCCGCCTCGTCGAGGCCCACGGAGGCCGGCTCTCGCTCGCGAGCGCCCCCGGCCGGGGCACCGCCTTCACGCTCGTGCTCCCCTCCGAGGGCGCATCTTTTTCGGCCCGATCGACCCCATCCTGGGGTCGATGAGGCGACTCGCGTCCGACGACGCCGCCCACGCCCGCACCATCTTCGCCCGGGCGTCGCGGAGGCTCGAGAAGTCCCGGCTCCCCGCCGCCACCTACCGGCTCCAGCTCCACCAGGGCTTCGACTTCGCCGCGGCCGTCGCCGCGGTGCCGTACCTCGCCGAGCTCGGCGTCACCCACGTCTACGCGTCGCCGTACATGGTGGCCGCGTCCGGAAGCTCCCACGGCTACAACGTCACCGACCACGCCCGGGTGAACCCGGAGCTCGGCGGCGAGGAGGGGCTCCGCGCCTTCGTGCGCGCGCTCCGCGAGCGCGGGATGTCGCACCTCCTCGACTTCGTCCCGAACCACATGGGCATCGGGACCGAGAACCCGTACTGGCAGGACGTGCTCGAGAACGGCCCGTCCTCGGTCCACGCGCCGCGCTTCGACATCGAGTGGAAGCCGGTGAAGGCGGAGCTCGAGAACAAGGTCCTGCTCCCGATCCTCGGCGACCAGTACGGCGCGGTGCTCGAGGCCGGCGAGCTCCGGCTGACGCTGGAGAAGGGCGCGTTCTCGGTGCGGTACTACGAGCACGCGCTGCCCATCAACCCGCGGCAGTACCGCACCGTGCTGCTCCACCGCATCGACGACCTGGTGGTGCGGCTCGGCAAGGAGCACGAGCACCTCGAGGAGCTGCTCTCGATCTGCACCGCCTGCGAGAACCTCCCGCAGCGCACCGAGACCGATCCCTCCCGGGTGGAGGAGCGGCGGCGCGAGAAGGAGATCATCAAGCGGCGCCTGGCCGCGCTGGTCGAGACCTCCGGGGAGATCCGCGACCACGTCGAGGGCAACGTCCGCGCCTTCAACGGCACGCCCGGCGATCCGCGCTCCTTCGACCTGCTCGACCGGCTGCTCGACGCCCACGCCTACCGCCTGGCCCACTGGCGCGTCGCCGCCGAGGAGATCAACTACCGGCGCTTCTTCGACGTGAACGAGCTCGCGGCGATCCGCATGGAGGACCCGGCGATCTTCCGCGAGGCGCACGCGCTCGTCCTCCGGCTCCTCGAGGAGGGGTCGCTCGGCGGGCTCCGCATCGACCACCCCGACGGCCTCTTCGACCCGCGCGCCTACTTCCAGCGGCTGCAGGAGGAGCACTTCCTCTGTGCCTGCCGGGTCGCGCTCGGGGAGCTCGCCGCCGAGGGCGAGGTCCCCGGGGACCTCGCCCTGCCCGAGGTCGAGGGCGAGCTCCGGGAGCTCTACGGCCGCGCGGCGCGGGAGCGGGGCTCGCCGCTGTTCCGGCCGCTCTTCGTGGTGGTCGAGAAGATCCTCAGCCGCGGCGAGAAGATCCCGCCGTCGTGGGCGATCCACGGCACCACCGGCTACGACTTCCTGAACCAGGTGAACGGGCTGTTCGTCGATCGCGCCGCCGAGAAGGCGATCGACGAGGTGTACGGGCGCTTCACCGGCCTGCGCCTCTCCTTCGAGGAGCTGGTCTACGAGAAGAAGAAGCTCGTCCTCGCCTCCTCGATGTCGAGCGAGGTCGAGATGTCCGCCCGGGAGCTGAACCGGATCTCGGAGATGAACCGCCGCACCCGGGACTTCACCCTCGGGAGCCTGCGCGCCGCGCTCGTCGAGTACGTGGCGTGCTTCCCCGTGTACCGCACCTACGTGGACGAGTCCGGCGCCGACGAGCGCGACCGCTCCTTCGTCGACCGCGCCCTCGCCCTGGCGCGGCGGCGGAACCCCACCGTGAACGCCTCGGTGTTCCAGTTCCTCCGCGACGTGCTGGTGGCGAGGCGCGATCCCGGGGTGAGCGACGAGCACCACGCGGCGCGGCTCCGCTTCGCGCGCCGGCTGCAGCAGCTCACCGGGCCGGTCACCGCCAAGGGCCTCGAGGACACGGCGTTCTACGTCTACAACCGGCTCTGCTCGCTCAACGAGGTCGGCGGCGAGCCCTCGGTCTTCGGCGTCGCGCCGGCGGAGTTCCACCACGCGAACCAGGAGCGCCTCGCCCACTGGGGCGGGTCGCTGCTCGCGACCTCGACCCACGACACCAAGCGCAGCGAGGACGTGCGCACCCGGATCGACGCGCTCTCCGAGCTCCCGGAGGAGTGGCGGCGCACCCTCTCCGCCGCCTCGAAGGCGGCGCGCCGGCACCGCACCACGCTCCCCGACGAGCGCACCGCGCCGGACCGCAACGAGGAGTACCTGCTCTACCAGCAGCTCCTCGGCCTCTGGCCGGCGGGCGGCGACGCGACCGCCGTCGCGGCGCTGGCCGATCGCCTCGCCGCCTTCGCGGTGAAGGCGGCGAAGGAGGCCAAGATCAACACCAGCTGGCTCAACGCCGACGCGGTCTGGGAGGAGGCCCTCGCCGGCTTCGCCCGGGCCGTCGTGCACGACGCCGCGGTGGTGGAGGTGCTCCGGCCGCTCGCCGAGCGCGTGGCGCGGATCGGCATGTACAGCTCGCTCGCCCAGGTGGTGCTGAAGCTCGCCTCGCCCGGCGTCGCGGACTTCTACCAGGGCACCGAGCTGTGGGACCTCTCGCTCGTCGACCCCGACAACCGCCGGCCCGTGGACTTCGTCCGCCGGGCGTCGCTGCTCGCCACCCTGAAGGACGAGGCCGCGCACGACCCGGCGGCGCTGGCGGTCGAGCTGTGGCGCGCGCCCGAGGACGGCCGGGCGAAGCTCTACGTCACCTGGCGCGGCCTCGCCGCCCGCCGCCGCGAGCCCGAGCTCTTCCTCGAGGGCGACTACGAGCCGCTCTCCGCGAGCGGCCCCCGGGCGGCCCACGTGGTGGCGCTGGCCCGGCGGCGCGGCTTCCGGCAGGCGATCGCGGTCGTGCCGCGGCTGGTGGCGCGCCTCCTCGAGGAGCGCGCGCCGTGGGCCGGCACCCACCTGCTGCTGCCGCGGGGCTCCGGCCGCGCCGCCTACCGCGACGAGCTCACCGGGATCGTGCACCGGCCCGAGCAGCTCCGGGGGGAGCCGGTGCTGCCGCTCGAGCCGCTCTGGGAGCGGCTCCCGGTGGCGCTGCTCACCCCCGCGTAGGAACCTCCGTCGGGCTGGCCGGACGGGCGCGCCGACGGCGGCGTGCGCGGCTCCGGCCGCTGGGCTAAGGTGCGCGCCCGCATGAGCCCTCCCGCCGCCAGCCCCGGCCCCGGCCGCAACGCCGGCGTCCTCATCCCGCTCTTCTCGGTGCGCAGCGAGCGCGGCTTCGGCGTCGGCGAGCTCGCCGACCTGCCGGCGCTCGCGCCCTGGCTCGTCGAGGCGCGGCTCGGCACGCTGATGCTCCTGCCGCTCAACGAGTGCAGCCTCGGGCAGGACAGCCCGTACTCGGCGCTCTCGGCGTTCGCGATCGACCCGGTCTACCTGCGGCTCGACGACGTCGAGGACTTCGCGGAGCTCGGCGGCGAGGCCGCGCTGCCCGCCGAGGCGCGGGACGCCCTCGCCCGCGCCCGCGCGGCGCGCAACGTCGAGT
>CAZDGH010000221.1:0-9909 GCA_964504805.1 uncultured Myxococcales bacterium
GGCTGCAGCCCGCCGGCGGCGTCGTCGACCGGCCGCCGCGGGCCGGCGCGGCCGGCCTCGCGGACTTCGAGCTCGCCTTCCAGGGGCTCGACGACCAGAACGGCGAGCTGCTCGAGCTGTACGGCGCCCGCGCCGCGACCGCGGGCAGCGCCGGCCCGGCGCCGGTGGACGCGCGGTTCCTCTGGACCGACGTCGAGGCGCTCGTCGATCGCGGCTGCGCCGCGGGCTACGCGTGCCTGAACGTGGTCGCGCCGGAGAGCCGCCTCACCCGGATCTTCCTCCGCTCCCGCGATCCGGCCGGCAACGTCTCCGCCGAGTCGACGCTCGAGCTCGACGAGGACTCGGTCGGCCCCGCGGCGCCGACCGCGCTCGCGCTCGAGCCGGGCGACGGCCGCGTCTTCGCCGAGTGGACGCCGCCGGCCGGCGCGGGCGACGCGTCCGAGGTCGCCGGCTACGAGGTGTGGTTCGGCAGCGCCGGCGGCGCGCCGCTCGAGCTCGCCGGCGTCGTGGCCGCCGAGGGGCCGTCGCCGCTGGTCTCGCCGCTGCCGCGGCTGCAGCTCAACGGGATCGAGAACGGCGCCTCCATCGCCGTCGCGGTGCGCGCCTTCGACCGCTGGGCCGCCGCCAACCCCGGCGCCGACGGCAGCCGCTGCCCCGCCGACCGAGAGGCGCCGCAGGGCTTCGACCCGGCGGCGGCGCACTGCTCGCCGTTCACGCCGCTCGAGCAGGCCTGGCCCGGCGTGGTGACGCCGAAGCTCCTCGCCACCGCGCCGGCGCCCGGCGGCCTCGTCGACGTCGCCACCGCGTCGGGCTGGGCGTTCGGCCTCGGGCCCCGGAACAACGCACGGCTACGCGTCTGGGACCTCGGCCGCCCCGCGGCGCCCGTCGAGGTCGCGTCGGCGGCCGTGCCGGGCGAGGCCTACCAGCTCGTGCGTCACGGCACCCTCGCCTGCCTCGCCCTCGGCAGCGCCGGCGTGCAGCTCTGGTCGCTCGCCGATCCGCGGGCCCCGGCGCTCCTCTCCACCGTCGCCTCCGATCGCGTCGACGCCCGCGGCTGCAGCCTGCTCCGCGGCACCCTCGCGGTCGCGTACCGCGGCGTCGACGCCGTCTCGCGCTGCCTCCCCGGCCGCGCCGGCGGCGTGGTGCTCTTCGACGTCACGAACCCGGCGGCGCCGGTCGAGGTCGACCGCTTCGTCGGCGCCGAGCACCCGCTGTTCGAGAGCGTCAGCTCGGTGCTGCTCCTCGGCGACGCCGTCTACGCCGGCGCGGCGATCGACGACGGTCCCGGCTGCGCGTACTCGGACGGCGACGTGGTCCGCGTCGACCGCGCCACCCGCGCGCTGCAGTTCTCGGACATCGGCGAAGGCGGCGAGGTCACCACCCTGGGGACCGACGGCGTCACCGTGGCCGGCAGCCGCGGCGGCCGGCTCTCGCTCAACCCGGCGGGCGCGCTCCCGTTCACGGGCAGCGCGTCGGCGCCGGTGCCGACGGGCGCGCCGGCGTCGCTGGTGGTGCCGCTCGACAGCTCGGAGGGCCTCGCCTTCGTGGGCCCGCACCTCTACGCGACCGACTGGGCGACCGTCTCGGCCGATCCGGCGCGGGGGGGCGCGCTCCGGGTGATCGACCCGGCGTCGGGGCAGCTCGTCGGGCGCCTCGATCTCCCGGGCGCCCGGGGCCTCGCCGCGGAGGCGCCGGGCCTCGTGGTCGCCACCGCCGACGGCCTCGCCGTCGTGCAGCTCGCGAGCCCGCGCTCGGCGCGGCTGACCGAGAGCCGCGCGACGACCTTCGCGAGCCCGGTCGTCGCCGGGCCGCTCCTCGTCGGCGGCGCCGGCGCAGGCACGGTGGGCACGTACGACCTCGGCGGCGGCCTCGTTCCGTTCGCCGACTACGGCGGCTTCGAGGGCGGCCACTCCATCGGCTGCGCGGCGTTCGCGGTCGCCACCACGCCCGATCGCCTGATCGTCGGCTGCCACGGCAGCGAGCTCCGGGTGTTCCCGCGCACCGGCCGGGCGTACGGGCCGCTCCTCGAGTCGATCTTCCTGCCGGGCGGCGAGGCGCCGTCGCGGATGCTCGTCGACGGCGACCTCGTCTACGTGACCACCTCGTACGGCCTCGACGGATCGAAGCTCCACGTGCTGCGCCTCGATCCGGACGGCGTCACCCGGCTCTCCTCGCTCGTCCTCGATCCGATCAGCCGGGAGTTCCTCGACGCCGCGATCTCGGGGACGACGCTCGCCGTCGGCCTCCAGGGCGGCGGCCTCGCGATCGTGGACGTGTCGAGCCCCGCCGCACCGCAGCTGGTGGCGCAGGCGCAGCCCGTCGCGCACGCCGGCGGCGTCGCGTTCGCGGGCTCGGTCCTCTTCGTGAACGCCGTCGACGCGGCGACGAACATCCTCTCGTACGACGCCACCGATCGCGCCGCGCTCGTGCCGCTCGGCGCCTCGTTCCCGCGGGTCGATCCGCAGGCCCTCGACGTCGGCCCGCTGCGCTGGGGCGGCGGCGTGCTCTTCGCGTCGCTGTTCTACGCGGACGGCGCGCTCTTCGACGCGGTCGACCCGGCGGCGCCCGCGCTCGCCGGCGGGCCCATCGACCAGCTCCGCCACTACGGCCGCGGGGTCGCCTTCGGCGACACCTTCGTGATCCTCGCCAACGAGGAGACCCTGGTGCGGATCGACTTCGACTGAGCGACGGCTACGCCGCCATCACCCGGAACACCGACTCGGCGACGCAGGCCGGCTTCGCCTCGCCCTCGATCTCCACGGTGTTCTTCCAGACGCACTCGACGCCGCCCTTCACCTCGGCGACGGACTCGAGCTGCGGGACGAGGCGGTACCGCTGCCCGGCCTTGAGCGGGCTCGGGAACCGGACCTTGTTGAGGCCGTAGTTCACCGTCATGCCCTTGCCCTGGATCTCGATCGCCTCGAAGAAGAGGCCGGCGATCCGGGAGAGGGTGAAGTAGCCGTGGGCGATCGGCGCGCCGAACGGCGACTCGCGGGCGATCCGCTCCTTGTCCACGTGGATCCACTGGTGATCGCCGGTGGCGTCCGCGAACCGGACGATGTCCTCGAAGGCGCAGGTGTGCCACGAGGTCGGCTCGAGCGGCTTGCCGACGAGCTCCTGCAGGCCGGCGATCCCCTTCACGACGGTCTTGGCCATCTCTCCCTCCGGAGTCGCGCTACTTCTTCCAGGGACGCGAGAGCACGCAGGCGTTGATGCCGCCGATGCCCATCGAGATCTTGCCGGCGAGGCCCGGCGGCGCGTCGACCGGACGGTCGAAGACGTAGCGCTCGTGCCGCTTCCGGATCTCCGGGTTCAGCTCCGCCTCGGTGAGGGTGGTCGGCGCGAGCTTGCCCGACGCGTAGCCGAGGTACTGCGCGGTGAGCTCCCACCCGCCGCAGGCGCCCATGCCGTGGCCGAAGATGCCCTTGCGCGCGGTGACCAGCACCGAGGCCGGGAGCACCTCGCGGAGCGTCTCGATCTCGAGGGCGTCGCCCGGCGTCGCGGTGGCGTGCATGTCCCACGAGCCGACGTCGGCCGGGGTCGCGTTCGCCTGCTCGAGGGCCGCGCGCATCACCTCGATCGGCCCCTCCTTCGACGGGGTGATGATGTGCTCGGCGTCGGCGCCGAGGGCGATCGCCACCGGCTCCATCCCCAGCGGCCGGAAGCCCCTGGCGGTGAAGTGCTCGTAGTCGCCGACGATCCAGATCACCGAGCCGCCGGCGACGTGGGTGCCGCGGAGGCCGGTGAGCGGCTTCGAGACCGCGCCGTCGGCGGCGGTGACGCGGGCGTTGTAGAAGCCGCCCACGGTGAGCCCGAGCGGCGGCGGATCCGAGGCGCCGAGCACCACCGCCTTCGCCTCGCCGCAGGCGATCGACTGCACGCCGAGCTTCAGCGCGTAGGAGAAGGTCGAGCAGGCCGCCACCGGCGCGAAGCAGGCGCCGGTGATCTTGCCGAGCATCGAGATCTGCGAGGCCGAGGTGTTGTGGATGTTCCAGAGCACGTTGGCGGAGGCCGCGTTCCAGGGCGGCTCCGGCGACTGCCACTTCTTCTGGAGCTTCGAGGTGCGGACGCGCTTCTCCTTGATCACGGCGAGCTTCGCGCTCTCGACGTCGCCCTGGACGTTCAGCGACTCGATCTCCTGGAGCTCGCGGAGGTACCCGCGCAGCTCCGGGGAGCGGCCGGCCCAGAAGTGCCAGTAGGCGTCCTCCGCGGCCTCGCGCTCGTCGGGGTCGTCGGAGGTCGGGCGCGGCGGGACGTCGCCCTGCGCCGCCTGCTCCTCCGGCGAGAGCGCCAGGAACGCCGCGTGCGCCGCGTTGCGCTCGGGCGCCGCCCAGAAGCGGTCCCAGCGCCGCTGCGCGCGGTAGACCTCGAGCGTCGTCTGGCTGGTGACCTGGAGATCGCCGAGCCCGGTGCCGACGTAGACGTGGGCCTCGCGGCCGAGCGCCGTCAGCTCCTGCTCGAGGCCGGGGTTCTGGCGGAGCGACTGGATGAACGCGCCGATCGCGTACTGCACCGGCAGGCCCATCTTCTTCTCGAGCTGCGGGAAGCGGTTCGGCGGGAAGCGCTCGTCGACCCACGGCTTGTAGTCGGCGAAGCGGAAGGTCGGCGTGCCGACCAGGAAGTTGTTGGGGCCGAAGCCCTCGAACGGCGTCAGCCAGCTCTCGGCCGACGCGAGGTTCTGCTCGAAGGCGTCGATGTCCGGAGACCTGGGCGCCACCACGCCCCAGCCGAAGATGCCCACCCTCCTCACGACGGTCCTCCTCCCCTCCGAGGGGGCGCATGCTCGCCCAAACGAGCCGGCGTGTCACCGGCGATCCCGGCCCTCGGTCTCGAACCCGTCGCTCCCGGGCGCTGTTCCACGGAGACGGAGGGGTTACGCTGCGTGACGTGCCGCGGCTCCCCGTCACCCTCGTCACCGGCTTCCTCGGCGCCGGCAAGACCACGCTCCTCGGCCGGGTCCTCGGGGCGCCGCACGGCCTCCGGATCGGCCTCCTGGTGAACGAGCTCGGCCCCGCGGCGATCGACGAGGCGGCGCCGGCGCAGGCGGCGTTCCTCGAGCTCGCGGCGGGCTGCGCCTGCTGCGTCCGGAACCCCGACCTCGTCCGCGGCCTCGAGGAGCTCGCGGCCCGGGGCGACCTCGACCGCGTGGTGCTCGAGACCACCGGCCTCGCCGATCCGCTGGCGCTCACCTGGACGATCGCCCGGCCGGAGCTCGTGCCGCTCGTGCGCCTCGACGCGGTGCTCACCGTGGTCGACGCGGCGCACTTCGAGGCGGCGCGGGGCGAGGAGTGGGAGGCGCAGGTGCGGGCCGCGGACCTCGTCGCCCTCACCAAGCTCGACGTCGCCGGCGCCGCCGGCGAGGCGAGGGCCCGGGCGGCGATCGCGGCGGTCCGCCCCGACGCCCGGGTGCTCCCGGCCTCGGAGCTCGACGCCGCGCTGCTCTTCGACGTGCCCGAGGCGGCGCCGCGCGAGGGCCGCGAGCGGGCGGTGCACTCCGCCTTCCGCGGCGTCTCGCTCGAGGGCGGCACCTACGCCGCGGGGCCCCTCGAGGACCTGCTCGAGGCGCTGCCGGCGGCGATCTTCCGGGCGAAGGGCGTGGTGCGGCTCGACGACGGCCGGTGGGCGTCGTTCCACGTCGTCGGCGGCCGCCTCGACCTCCGGCTCGGCGTCGCCGCGCCGGCCCACGGCGAGAGCCGCCTCGCGCTGTTCGGCCGCGGGCTCGGCGACGACGCCCGGGCGCCGTTCCTCGCCTGCCGCCGCTGATCTAGGCTCGCGCGCACACCCACCGCACGCGAGGAGCAGCCATGGCGACCGAGTCGATCCGTGTCGAAGGCGTCGTCCCGACCACCCCGGAGCGCGTCTACCAGGCGTGGCTGAACGGGGCCGAGCACGGCTCGATGACCGGCGCGAAGGCGACCGTCGACCCGGTGACGGGCGCGTTCACCGCCTGGGACGGCTACATCCGCGGGCAGACGATCGACGCGCAGCCGGCGAAGCGGATCGTGCAGTCGTGGCGCACGACCGAGTTCCCCGACGGCGCGCCCGACTCGCGCCTCGAGATCGAGCTCGCGCCCGACGGCGACGGCGGCACCCGCGTCACCTTCGTGCACACCGAGATCCCCGAAGGCCAGGGCGCGTCGTACGAGCAGGGCTGGAAGGACTTCTACCTCGACCCGATGGCCGCCCACTTCGAGCGCCACACCGGCGCCGGCGCCGTCGTCGCCCGCGCCGTCGAGGCCGTGAAGGCCGCCCCCGCGAAGCTCGCGAGCGCCGCCACCGCCATCAAGGAGGTCGTCGAGAAGGCCCGCGCCGCCGCCCGCAAGCAGGCGAAGCGCAAGCCCGCCGCCGCCAAGAAGAAGGCCGCCGCCAGGAAGCCCGCCCCGAAGAAGAAGCCCGCCACCAAGAAGTCCGCCGCGAAGAAGGTCGCTGCCAGGAAGGTCGCCGCGAAGAAGGTCGCCGCGAAGAAGTCCGCCGCGAAGAAGTCCGCCGCGAAGAAGGCCGCGAAGAAGTCCGCCGCCAAGACCTCCCGCAAGCGCCGCTCGTGAGCCTCGTAGCCTCGTAGCCTCGTAGCCTCGTAGCCGGCCTCTCCTGCTCCGCCTCGTAGCCTCGTAGCCTCGTAGCCGGCCTCTCCGCCTCCATGCCCCTCCCCTCCCTCGACAGCCTCGCCTGCTTCGAGGCCGCCGCACGTCTGCTCCACTTCCGCGCCGCCGCCCGCGCGGTGGCGCTGACGCCGGCGGCGCTCGGGCAGCGGATCAAGCAGCTCGAGGACCAGCTCGGGGTGAAGCTGTTCGAGCGCACCACGAGGCGCGTGCAGCTCACCGAGGCGGGGCTCACGCTCCTGCCGGTGGCGCGGCGTTGCCTCGGCGAGGCGGAGGCGTGCGTGCGCGCCGCCCGCGGCGAGAGCGGGCCGCCGCGGACGGAGCTCACCTTCGGGACGCGGTTCGAGCTCGGGATCTCCTGGCTCGGGCCGAACCTGGCGCGGCTCCGCGAGGCGCACCCGCACGTGACGCTGCACCTCTACTTCGGCTCCGGGCCCGACCTGCTCGATCGGGTGCGCCGTCTCACCCTCGACGCCGCGGTGACGTCGGCCCGGCTCCAGGACCCCGGCCTCGAGGGTCTCCCGCTCCACGACGAGCGGTACGTCTTCGTCGGCGCGCCCGCGCTCCTCGACCGGGTGCCGTTCCGCCGCGTCGAGGACGCGCGGCACCACACCCTCCTCGACACCGACGCGGACCTGCCGCTCTTCCGCTACCTCCGCGAGGCGCCCGGCTTCGGCGAGATGCCGCGCTTCGCCTCCATCTGGCGCCTCGGGGCCGGCGCGGCGATGAAGCAGCAGGCGCTCGCGGGCCGGGGCGTCGCGGTGCTCCCGCGCTACCTCGTCGAGGGCGAGCTCCGGCGCAAGCAGCTCCGGCGCATCCTCCCGCGCCTCGAGCCGCTCTCCGATCGCTTCCGCCTCGTCTTCCGGGTGGACGACCCGCGGCGCGCGCTGTACGAGGCGCTCTCCGCCACGCTCCGCGAGGCCCCGCTCCAGTGACCGCGCCGAAGACCGCCGTCGTGCTGATGAACCTCGGCGGGCCCGACTCGCTCGAGGCCGTCGAGCCGTTCCTCTACAACATCTTCTCGGACCCGGACGTCATCGAGCTGCCGCTCGGCTTCCTCTGGCAGAAGTGGTTCGCGCGCAAGGTGACGGCGAAGCGGGCGCCGGAGAGCCGGGAGATCTACGCGAAGATCGGCGGCCGCTCGCCGATCCTCGAGCTCACCCTGGCGCAGGGCCGGGCCCTCGAGGCCGCGCTCGGCGACGGCTTCCGCTGCTACGTGGCGATGCGCGCCTGGAAGCCGTTCACCCACGAGGCGGTGGACCGGCTCCTCGCCGACGGCTGCGAGCGGGTCGTGGGCCTTCCGCTCTACCCGCAGCGCTCCCGCGCCACCTCGCTGTCGTCGGCGAAGGAGCTCCGGAAGGTGCTCGCGGAGAAGGCCCCGCAGGTGCCGCTCCACGAGATCTGCTGCTTCCCGGTGGCGGACGGCCTCCTCACCGCGTGGGCCGACGGCATCCGCGCGACCTACGACGCCATCCCCGAGGGCCGCCGCGAGCAGGCGCACGTGCTGTTCAGCGCCCACGGGCTGCCGCAGAAGATGATCGACCAGGGCGATCCGTACCTCGCCCACGTGCAGGCCACCGTCGCCGGCGTGATGCGGAAGCTCGACCGCGCCGTCGCCGGCCACTCCCTCGCGTTCCAGAGCCGCGCCACCAAGGTGAAGTGGCTCGAGCCCGCGACCGAGCACGCGCTCGAGGCGCTCGCGAAGGCCGGCGTGAAGGACGTGATCGTGGTGCCGATCGCGTTCCTCACCGAGCACATCGAGACGCTGTACGAGCTCGACCAGCTGCTCAAGGAGCCGGCGCTCGCCGCGGGCCTCGAGGGCTACCACCGGGTGCCCGCGCCGGAGTGCCACCCGGCGCTCATCGCCTCGCTCGCGGAGCTCGTCCGCGCCGCCGTCGAGCCGGGCCGGCTCCGGCCGTGCGGCCTCGTCCCGGTGGGCGGGCGCTGCCCGATGCTCGGCGCGACGGGCGCCTAGGCGCTGCGGATCGCGGCCACCAGCGCCTCGAGGTCGGCCGTGGTGGTGAGCGGGTTCTGCAGCGTCACCCGCAGGAACAGCCCCGCCGGCAGCCGGACCTGCACCAGGTAGAAGGCGCCGCTCGCGAGGAGCTTCGCGCGCACCCGCGCCTGGTGGGCGTCGAGGTCGGCGACGGCGCCGGGCACGTGGCGGAAGCAGACGATGTTGCAGGCGGGCTCCACCGGCACCTCGAAGTCGCCGGCGGCGCGGAGCAGCCGCGCGAGCGCGGCGCCGAGGTCGAAGGCGCGCTCGACGAACGCCTCGAAGAGCCGCTCGCCGTAGGTGTGGAGCGCGACGTACAGCGGCAGCGCCAGCATCCGCTTGGTGCACTCGAGCGTCCGGGCGCCGACGTCGTAGGCGGCGGCCTCGTGCTCCTCGAACAGGTACGGCGCGTCGGGCGCGAAGGCCTGCCCGCTGCGGGCGCCGTCCCGGAACAGCACCGCGGTGGAGAGCGCCGGCACGAGCAGCAGCTTGTGCGCGTCCCACACCACCGAGTCGGCGCGCTCGACGCCGCGGAGGAGGTGGCGGTGCCGCGGCGAGAGCGCCGCCGCCGCGCCGTGGGCGCCGTCGACGTGGAGCCAGAGGCCGCGCGCCTCGCAGAAGTCCGCGATCGCGTCGAGCGGGTCGAACGAGCCGGTCGCCGTCGAGCACGCGCTCGCGACCACCGCGATCGGCCGCCGGCCCGCGGCGACCGCGCGGTCGAACGCCGCGCCGAGCGCGTCGGGTCGCAGCCGGAAGGCGTCGTCGACCGGCACCGGCTCGAAGCCACGCTTCCCGAGGCCCAGGATCTGCGCGGCCCGGCCCACCGAGTAGTGCGCCTGGGCGGACGCGAGGATCGCGAGCGGCGGCCCGGCCCTTAGCCCGTCGTTCCACGGGTCGAACCCGGCCTTCGCCTGCCGCGCCGCGAGCAGCGCGGTGAGGTTGCCCGCGGAGCCCCCGCTGGTGAAGACGCCGGACGCGCCCTCCGGCAGCCCGAGCTTCCCGGCCATCCAGCGCAGCGCGGCCCGCTCGACCGCGACGCCCACCGGGCCCATCTCGTAGACGGCCATCCCGTTGTTGAGCAGCGCCGACACGGCCTCCACCGCGGCGGCGAGCGGGAGCGGGACCGAGACCTGGTGGCCGACGAAGCGCGGGTGGTGGAGGTGGTTCGAGGCGGCGAGGGCCTTCGCGACCAGGGCCGCCGGATCGGCGCCGCCCTCCCGCGGGATCCCCGCCCACGCCGCGACCGTGCCGGGCGGATCGAGCGGCGGCAGCACCGGCAGCTCCCGCGCCTCGGCCCTGGCGAGGTACGCGGCG
>CAZDGH010000222.1:0-9862 GCA_964504805.1 uncultured Myxococcales bacterium
GAGGCGGTAGTCCGCGGGCGGCAGCTTCGGGTGGCCCGCGACCTTGCCGTACTGGATCCGGTCGATGAGCGCCTGCGGGTGCTCGGCGCGGAAGCCGACGGCGAACGGCTTGGCGACGAGCCGGAAGGCGCCGCGCTCGAAGAAGCGCTCGTACAGCTCGCGGGCGGAGTTGCCGGGCGCGAGCACGACCACGTCGGCGCGCAGCTCCTCGCCGCTCGCGAGGAGCACGCCGCGGCAGCGCCCGGCGGCGTCGGCGACGACGTCGACCATCCGCGCGCCGAACCGCACCTCGCAGCCGTGGGCGGTGAGGTGCTCGCGGAGCTTCGTCACCGCGCCCGGGAGCAGGTCCGAGCCGATGTGCGGCTTGGCGTCGACGAGGATGCCCTCGGGCGCGCCGAACCGCGCGAAGGTCTCGATCACCTTCCGCACCGCGGGGTGCGAGATGCGGGTGGTGAGCTTGCCGTCGGTGTACGCGCCGGCGCCGCCCTCCCCGAAGTTCATGTTCGACTCGGGATCGAGCTTGCCCTCGCGGCCCATCACCGCCACGTCGCGGCGCCGCGGGGCGATCTCCTTGCCGCGCTCGAGGAGGATCGACGGGATGCCGCGCTCGAGCAGGCCGAGCGCCGCGAACAGGCCGGCCGGGCCGGTGCCGACGACGATCGGCCGGAGCGCCGGCGGGCGGGCGACCGAGGGCGGGGGAGGGTCGAGGGGGGCGAGCGCCACGTCGCCGCGGAGCGCGACGTCCTCGCCGCCGGCGACGTCGACGTCGACGACGTGGAGGAAGCGCGGGTGGCCCTTCTTGCGGCAGTCGAGCGAGCGCCGGACGACCCGGAGGCCCGAGAGGCGCTGCGCCGGCACGCCGCAGGCCGCGGCGGCCCGCTCGGCGAGGAGCCCGTCGTCCTCGTCGAGCCACAGGGAGAGGTTCTGGATGCGGAGCCGCACGTCGGTTGACTAACACGCGGCGCGGGCGAAGACACCGCGCGCGGGCGGCGCGGCGTGGGGTCGCTCAGCCGTTGCCGGCGGTGTCCGGCTCCCCGCGGAGCTCGCGGGTGACCAGGTCGATGAGCTCGGTGGAGGCGGCGAGGATCTGGTTGTGGGTGAAGCCGCTCTCGCGAAGCTCCTTGTAGAAGGAGCGCGCGAGGATCCGGGCGCTCTTCGCGTCGGCCGTACCGGCCAGGAGCCCCTGCGCTTTCGCTTCCAGCATCTTCTCCGGGACCATGTCGCGTCGTCTCCTTCCCGCTACCGGGAACGCTGGGCAGACAAAGCAACCCCCGGGCCATATTCCGGACGATTCCGGGAATCCCGAGGGAATCCGGCCCGCTATCGCCTGTGGGTCCGTCCCGGCACCCCATGCGGGCTCCCATGGGTGCGTGGGGTCGTTCGCACCGGCCTCGACTTGCGACGGTCCCCCGCGAAGCGTCGTACGCACCCGCGGTTGGACCCTCGGACGAGGGGGCGCAGGCGGTCGAACTCTCCCTTGACCCCCGGGGGAGCGCGCCCCTACATAGCGCGCGGTTCCCACACCCCCTGAAGGCGAGGAAGAGCGATGCGGTTTGCCATCAACGGCTTCGGTCGGATCGGCCGCTGCGTGCTGCGTGCGGCGCTCGAGCGGAAGGAGAAGGACGTCGAGATCGTCGCCATCAACGACCTCGACGAGCCCGCCACCCTCGCGCACCTCTTCAAGTACGACTCCGTCCACGGCCGCTTCGCCGGCGACGTGAAGCTCGGCGAGAAGGGCTTCACCGTCGACGGCCGCGACATCGCCATCACCGCCATCAAGGAGCCCGAGAAGCTCCCCTGGAAGGACCTGAAGGTCGACGCGGTGATCGAGTGCACCGGCCGCTTCACCGACCGTGAAGGCGCCTCGAAGCACGTCGCCGCCGGCGCGCGCAAGGTGCTGATCTCCGCCCCGGCCAAGGGCCAGGACCTCACCGTCTGCATGGGGATCAACCACGAGCAGTACGACGCCTCGAAGCACCACATCATCTCGAACGCGTCGTGCACCACCAACTGCCTGGCGCCGGTCGCCAAGGTGCTCCACGAGAGCTTCGGCATCCAGCGCGGCCTGATGACCACGGTGCACAGCTACACCAACGACCAGCGCATCCTCGACCTCACCCACAAGGACCTGCGCCGGAGCCGCGCCGCCGCGCTCTCGATGATCCCGACCACCACCGGCGCGGCGAAGGCCGTGGCCGAGGTGCTCCCGGCGCTCAAGGGCAAGCTCACCGGCCTCGCGGTCCGGGTGCCGACCCCGAACGTCTCGCTCGTGGACCTCACCGCGGTCCTCGGCAAGCCCGCGAAGGCGGACGAGGTCAACGCGGCGCTGAAGAAGGCCTCGGAGGGCCCGCTGAAGGGCATCCTCGCCTACGTCGAGGAGCCGCTCGTCTCCATCGACTTCAACCACTCGCCGTGGTCGTCGTCGGTCGACGCCTCCTGCACCACCGTCATCGACGACATGGTGAAGGTGTTCGCCTGGTACGACAACGAGTGGGGCTACTCGAACCGCCTCGTCGACCTGTCCAAGCTGGTCGCGACGAAGGGCTAGCCCATGGCGATCCGGACCCTCGACGAGCTCGACCTCGCCGGCAAGCGGACGTTCATCCGCGTCGACTTCAACGTCCCGACCGAGGGCGGCCGGGTCTCCGACGACACGCGGATCCGCGCGGCGCTGCCGACGGTGAAGCACGCGCTGTCGAAGGGCGCGAAGGTGATCCTCGCCTCGCACCTGGGGCGGCCGAAGGGCGGTCCGGAGCCGAAGTACTCGATGCTCCCGGTGGGCGAGCACCTCCGGGAGCTCCTCGGGAAGGACACCGAGGTGATCGTCGCCGACGACTGCGTCGGCGAGGGCGTCGCCAAGGTGGTGAAGGAGCTGAAGCCCGGGCAGGTGCTGCTGCTCGAGAACCTCCGCTTCCACCCCGAGGAGGAGAAGAACGACGAGGCCTTCGCCAAGGAGCTGGCCTCGATCGCCGACGTCTGGGTGAACGACGCCTTCGGCACCGCGCACCGGGCCCACGCCTCGACCGCCGGCATGGCGAAGCACGTCCGCGAGAAGGCGGCCGGCTTCCTGATGAAGAAGGAGCTCGAGTACCTGGGCCGCGTCCTCGGCAAGCCGGAGCGGCCCTTCGTGGCGATCCTCGGCGGCGCGAAGGTCTCCGACAAGATCAAGGTGATCGAGAACCTGATGCCGCGGGTCGACGCGCTGCTCGTCGGCGGGGCGATGGCCTACACCTTCTACGCCGCCGAGGAGATCCCCACCGGCAAGAGCCTGGTCGAGAAGGACAAGGTCGACCTCGCCGCGAAGCTGCTCTCGATCGCCGAGCAGAAGAAGGTGAAGCTCCTCCTGCCGATCGACCACATCGCGGGGACGGAGCCTTCGAACGAGACCGAGCGGGTCGAGGTGAAGGAGAAGTCGATCCCCGACGGCCTGATGGCGCTCGACATCGGCCCGAAGACGCAGAGCCTCTTCCGCGAGCAGATCCGGTTCGCGAAGACGGTGTTCTGGAACGGCCCGATGGGCCTGTTCGAGAAGCCGAAGTTCGCCGAGGGCACGCGCTCGGTGGCGAAGGCGCTCGCCGAGAGCGGCGCGACCACGGTGGTCGGCGGCGGCGACTCGGCGGCGGCGGTCGAGGAGCTGGGCCTCGCGGGGAAGATGAGCCACGTCTCCACCGGCGGCGGCGCGTCGCTCGAGTTCATCGAGGGGCGCGAGCTGCCGGGCGTGAAGGCGCTGGAGGGCTAGATGGGCGCGGGCCGGAAGCCGTTCGTCGCGGGCAACTGGAAGATGCACAAGACCGTGGCCGAGGCCGCCGCGCTCGCCCGCGAGCTGCGCGGGATGGTCTCGATGGTCCACGGCGTGCGGATCGGCGTGGCGCCGCCCTTCACCGCGCTCCACGCGGTGGCGAAGGCCCTCGACGGCTCGAACGTCGAGACCGGCGGGCAGACGCTGCACTGGGAGAAGCAGGGCGCGTTCACCGGCGAGATCGCGCCGGGCATGCTCGTCGAGGCGGGCGCGGCCTTCGTCGTCGTCGGCCACTCGGAGCGGCGGCAGTTCTTCGGCGAGACCGACGAGACGGTGCGCAAGCGCACCGCCGCGGCGCTCGAGGCGAAGCTCACCCCGATCGTCTGCGTCGGCGAGACCCTCGGCGAGCGCGAGGCGGGCCGGACCCTCTCGGTGGTCGAGTCCCAGGTGAAGGGCGGCCTCGGCTCGTTCTCGAAGGACGAGCTCGGGCGGATCGCCATCGCCTACGAGCCGGTGTGGGCCATCGGCACCGGCAAGACCGCGACCACGGCGCAGGCGCAGGAGGTCCACGCGGCGATCCGCAAGCTCCTCGCCGAGCTCGGCGGCGAGGTGGCCGAGCGCATGCCGATCCTCTACGGCGGCAGCGTCAAGCCGGAGAACGCGGCGGAGCTGATGGCGCAGCCGGACGTCGACGGCGCGCTCGTCGGCGGCGCCTCGCTCACCGCGGACTCGTTCGCGAAGATCGTCAAGGCCGCGAAGCCGTAGGAAGGCGGCGGGAACCCGACCGCCGCGCCGCTCGTCCAGACGCCGCCCGGTACGCGCTAGGATTCCGCGCGTCCACCCGGGGGAGGCCCATGGCCGAGTCGCAGTCGAAGAAGGTGCTCGCAGGCCTCGCGCTCGGCGCGGTCCTGCTCGGGCTCCTCGTCGCGTCCCAGCTCGTCTGCCTGCCGGCGTTCTTCGGCGCGGGCGTGCTCGTCCCCCGGTGCCCGGACGGCGACTTCCGGCAGACGCTCTCGCTCTCCTGCGGGAGCGTGCGGCGCGGGCAGGAGGGGCACGTCTCGGTCTCGGCGACGGCGCACTACGTCCGCGACGCCGAGGGGCGGGTCGAGCAGGCGCCGGTGCGGCGGCTCTCCGCCGAGCTCTTCCTCGTGGACGCCGCGGGGAAGGAGACGAAGCTCGCGCCGATCGACGGCTGGGAGGACGGGCACCGCCACGTCCGCACCACCCGGGTGAAGCTGCCCGAGGTCCCGGACGGCGACTACAAGCTGCGGGCGAAGGTCGAGACGCCGATCGACGAGGGCACCGTGGACGTGCCGCTCGCGATCTACGCGCCGGCCCGGGTGCACGTGCTCACCGACCGGCCGCTCTACGAGCCGGGCAACACGGTGAAGTTCCGCGCGCTGGCCGTGCGCGCCCGCGACCTCGTGCCGCTCGACGGCCGGCCGGGGCGCTGGGTCGTCACCGATCCGACCGGCGAGGTGCTGCTCGAGGAGCGCGCGCCGGCGGGCTCGTTCGGCGTGGTCGCGGGCTCGTTCCCGCTCGACGCCGGCGCCGCGACCGGCGACTGGCGCGTGCGCTGGGAGTCGGGCGACGCCCGCGAGGAGCGCACGTTCCGCGTCGAGCCGTTCACGCTGCCGCGGTTCCGGATCGAGGCCAGCGCGCCGAAGGCGTTCTACCGGGCCGGCGAGAGGCCGGTGGTCCGCGGCTCGGTGGTCTACAGCTCGGGCGCGCCGGTGGGCGGGGCGACGGTCACCGCCGACTGGACCGTCTCCGGCGGGTGGCCGCCGCCCACGTCGTGGTCGCAGGGCGCGCTGCCGAAGACGGCGAAGGTCGACGGCGCGGGGCGTTTCACCCTGGAGCTGCCGGCGATCCCCGCGGACCTCCGAGGCCAGGCCACGATCGTCGGGCGGCTCGGCGCGGTGGACCCCGCCGGCGACCGGGTCGAGGGCGCCGTCTCGGTGCTGCTCTCCGAGGACGCCATCGCCGCCACCGCGGTGACCGAGCTCGAGGGCGGCCTCGTCGCCGGGTTCAACAACCGCGTCTACCTCCGGGTGACCACCGCCGACGGGACGGTGCTGCCGAAGGCCGAGCTCCTGGTGAAGCGCGCCTGGGAGCCGGGCGACCCGGGCGTGAAGGCGGCCACCGACGAGGACGGCGTCGCGTCGCTGCAGCTCGACCCCGGCCCGCCGGTGAACGTGGTGATCCCGCCGATGCCGGCCCGGGTGCCGCCGCGGCCGCCGGCGATCCGCCGCGGCGAGACCCGCGAGGTGATCTTCGAGGAGGAGCCGCCGCTCGCCGACCACCTCGCCCTCGACCGGCTGGTGGCGAGCCTCGAGCCGTGCGCGCGGTTCTCCGACGGCTCGGCCACGGCGATGGTCGGCCTCCGCGTCTCGGCGGGCGGCACGGTGACCTCCACGGTGGCGCAGGACGCCGCGCTCTCGCGGTGCCTCGCCCGCGCCCTCGACGGCCGGCAGCTCGCGGCCGGCCGCGAGCGCCTCTACTGGATCCGCTACGACGCGCTCTCGACCCACCTGCCGGGCCTCGAGGTGAGCGTCGACGCGGTGCCCGAGGCCGACGGCCGGGTGCAGCTCGCCCTCGAGGAGGCGGCGCAGGACGCCCGCACCTGCCTGCCCGAGGAGACCGAGGGCGGCACCTTCCCGGAGCTGCTCGCGTACCGCACGGTGGCGGGGCGGCGGGGCGTCGAGCTGTCGTGGATCCGCGATCCCGACGGGCTGGTGCTGCCGGCGAGCGTGGTCTCGTGCGTGCGCGGCAAGTTCGCGGGGCTCACGCTGCGAGACCCGGCGGGCGAGGGCGGCGAGGCCGAGCCGATCCCGGCGGCGCTCGGCACCGCGCGCCTCGACGTGACGCCGGCGCAGCGGATGACCGCGGCGCGGCCGCAGGCGATGACCATGCTCGGCTACGAGCTGCGCGTGGTGGCGAAGGCGGGCGGCGAGGAGCTCGGCGCGACGACGCTGCGGATGACCCCGGGCGACGTGCCGGCGGTGCGGCTCCGGGCGACGCCGGTCCTGGCGAAGGGCGGCGACACCGTGGAGCTCGAGATCCTCCGCGGGCCGTCGTTCCGCGGCGAGCTGCCGGAGAAGCTGTGGCTCCGGCACGAGCTGCGCGCGGGCGTCGAGGCGAAGGTCGACAAGGAGACGCGCAAGGCGCGGTTCCAGCTCCCGCGGGAGGCCGACGGCTTCTGGGAGGTCGGCTTCCACGGGGCGACCGCGCGGGTCTACGTGCGGCCCGAGACGCAGCTCGCGGTCGAGGTCGAGGCGGCCGAGGCGCGCTACGCGCCGGGGCAGACCGCGAAGCTCCACGTCCGGACGAGCGCAGGCGGGCAGGGCAAGAAGGCCGCGGTCGGCCTCTTCGGCGTCGACCGGAGCCTCGCGCAGCTCGCGCCGCTCCCCGGCCCCGACGAGCTCTCGAGCCTGCGCACCAAGATCCAGGTGTCGGCGCCGGCGTTCGGCGTCCTCGACGGGCAGGCGCTCTCGATGGGCCGGATCCGCGGGGCGAACGCGGCGGCGGCGACGGTCCTGAAGATCTCGCAGGTGCCGGCGCCGGCGGAGCTCGACTCGTACGTCAGCGCCAGCGGGAGCACCGTGTTCGATCCGAACGAGGAGCTCACCGATCGGTTCTACGCGGTGCTCGGGGAGCTGCACCGGGTGGTGCGGCGGTGGGAGGACGAGGCGCCGAAGGACGAGCGCATGCACCCGCCGGCGATGGCGCGGCTGTGGCGCGACGCTCTCACCGCCTGTGAGAAGCGGGGCGAGCGGGTGGACGACGCGTTCGGGCGGCGGCTCCGGCTGTCGAACCTGCCGCAGGACCTGCTGGCGCTGACCGACCCGCGGGCGGTGGTGATCGCCGGGACGCGGCTGCCCGAGGACGTGGAGAGCTGGACCGAGTACGTCGCGAAGGAGAGGCCGTGATGCGTACCTCGCGGAGGGTGCTGGTCCTTGCGGTCGCGCTGGCGGCGTGCGGCGACCTGGAGGCGCCGGTCGCGCAGTCGATGGCGGGGGAGGAGGCGCCGGCGCCGGCGAGCGCGCCGCGGGACTTCGCGGAGCGTGAAGAAGGCAAGCTGGACAAGAAGATGGAGGCGGCGAAGCCGAAGGCCCCATCGCGCGGGAAGCGGATGATGGCCTTCGCGGAGATGGACGGGGCGCCCGGGGGTGCCGCCGCGCCCGCCGCGCCGCCGATGGAGGAGCGCAGGGCCGACGAGGTCGCGAGCGCCGAGGGCAACGCCACGAGCGGCGCCGCGCCCACCCGCGCCTGGTTCCCCGAGACCTTTCTCTTCGAGCCGATGATCGAGACCGACGACGCCGGCCGCGCCGCGATCGACGTCCGCGTCCCCGACCGCCTCACCACCTGGCGCGTGCTCGCCCTCGCCCACACCCGCGACGGCTCGCAGGCCGGCGCCGAGACCAGCTTCCTCGGCACGTTGCCGACCTACGTCGACCCGGTGGTGCCGCCGTTCCTGCTGGCCGGCGACGAGATCCGCCTGCCGGTGCAGGTGGTGAACACCACCGAGGAGCCGGTGGAGACGAGCCTCGTCCTCGAGGCCCTCGGCGCCACGGTGCAGGGTGGCGGCCGCGTCTCGGTGCCCGCCGGCGGCAGCAAGGTCGAGCTGGCGACGCTCCGCGTGCCGCGGCCCGGCCCGATCGCGCTCCGGGCGAGCCTCGGCGGCACCGACGCGGTGGCCCGGGCGATCCCGGTCGAGCCCCGCGGCCGGCCCGTGGAGCAGCGCCTCGGCGGCACCCTGGCGGCGCCGCGGTCGATGACCCTCGCCGCGCCGGCCGACGCCGATCCGGCGAGCGCCCGGGTGCGACTCCTCGTCTACCCCGGCGCCCTCGGGCTGCTGCGCTCGGAGCTCGGGGCGGCCAGCGGCGGCGGCGGGATCGGCGCCGACGCCCATACCCTGCTCCTCGCCGGCAGGGCCGCCGGCCTGCTCTCGGCGCTGGGCGAGCCGCCGCAGCCCGACGCGCTCCGCTCGATGGGCCTCGTCGCCGGGCAGCGGGTGCTCCGCCACGCCCGGGCGCCGGATCCGGCGACGGCCGCGCTCCTCGCCGAGGCCGCCGCCGCGCACCCGGAGAACCCGGTGCTCGCGCGGCTCGCCGAGCGCCTCGGCGGGCAGGTCGCCGCCTCGCAGCGCCCCGACGGCACCTGCGGCGGCGGCGCGGGCTGGTCGCTGCAGCGCGTGCTCGTCGCCACCGCCGACTGCGTCCGCGCGGTGAAGTCCGGCGCCGGCCCCGCCGCCGAGCCCCGCGCCCGGCAGCGCGCCGCGTCGGTGGCGCTCAAGGCCTCCGGCGCGGTCGAGCGCAACGTCGAGCGCGTCCTCGACGCCTACACCGCCGCGGCGCTCGTCTCCTCGGGCGCGGTGGAGGGGAAGCTCGCCGACCGCCTCCGCGAGCGCGTGCGCAAGGCCGTGGTCGCGCGGCCCGACGGGAGCCGGTACCTGCCGGTGGAGGAGGGCGTGGTCCGCGCCGACGGCGCCCGGCCCTCGGAGCTCGAGGCCACCGCCCTCGCCGCCCTCGCGCTCGAGGGCGACGCCGAGGCGCCATGGCGCGCCGATCTCGGCGCCACGCTCCTCGGCGGCTACCTGCCGTCGCGGGGCTGGGGCGACGGCCAGGCGAACCTCCACGCGCTCCGCGCCGTGCTCTCGCTCTTCTCGCAGCCGCTGCCGAAGGAGGTCCGCGTCGTCCTCGCGGTCGACGGCCGCGAGGTGGCGAGCGGCGTCCTCGACGCCACCAAGACCAAGGACGTGCTGGCGATCGAGGCGCCCGCCGGCGCCGTCGCCGGCGAGCACCGCTACGAGCTCCGCGCCGAGCCCGCGGTCGCCGGCCTCGGCTTCGCGCTCGAGCTCACCACCTGGGTGCCGTGGGAGGCGGAGCCGCCGTCCGACGGCCTCGAGCTCCGGGTGACCGGCCCTGCCGAGGCCCAGGTCGGCAAGCCCGCCACCGTGGAGCTCCTCGCCGCCGCGCCCGCGGGCCTCGGCCTCGAGCTCCGCCACGCGCTGCCCGCCGGCGTCCAGGCCGACACCGCGTCGCTCGACGCCCTCGTCTCCCAGGGCCGCGTCGCCGCCTACGACACCGAGGACGGCGCGGTGACGCTCACCGTGCCGGCGCC
>CAZDGH010000223.1:0-9856 GCA_964504805.1 uncultured Myxococcales bacterium
TCCGGGCCGCGGAGCATCACCAGCCGGAACCGCTGCACCGACGGCTTGTGCGGATCCGCGCTCCCGAGGACCCGGGTCCCGCGCTCGGCCGAGAACGGCCCGGAGCTCACGGCTTGCCGCCCACCTTGGCGAGCGCGACCTGCGCCTCGTCGTAGTCGGGGCGGAGGCGCAGCGCCTCCTGGAAGGCCTTCACCGCCTTCTCGGTCTGGTTCTTCTGGGCGTAGATCTGCCCGACCCAGTAGTGGGCCTCGGCGAACTCGGGCTGCAGCCGGATCGCCTCCTCGAACGAGGCCATGGCGGCGTCGGCGAGGTTCTTCTTGTAGAGCGCGAACGCGAGGTAGTAGTGGGCGCGGGCGAGCTCGGGCCGCTCGCGGATGGCGCGCCGGCACTCGGCCATCGCCTTGTCGACCTCCCCCTTGCGGAAGATCGCGGAGCAGAGCTCGGCGCGGACCTGCGCGTACGACGGCCGGAGCGAGAGCGCCTCCTCGTAGGTCTTGATGGCGTCGTCGACGCGGCCCTGGCGGTCGAGGGTGTCGCCCAGCTTGAACAGCGACTCGGGGCGGAGCTCCGCGTCCTTGGCCGCCGCCTCGAAGCTCGCCTGGGCGAGGTCGTGCTTGCCCTTGGCGAGCAGCGCCTCGCCGAGGCGGAAGTGCGCCGGGCCGTAGCCGGGATCGGACTTCACCGCGGCGTCGTAGGCCGCGTACGCCTCGGTGCCGCGACCCCGCGCCGCGAGGAGCTCGCCGAGGAAGAAGCTCGGCTCGGGATCCTTCGGCGCGAGCTCGAGCGACTTCCGGTACGCCTTCTCGGCGCGATCGGCCTCGCCCTTCTCGGCGAGCGCGCGCGCCAGGTAGAAGTAGGCGCGGGCGTCGTACGGGTTGAGCTCGATCGACTTCTCGAGCTGCCCGATCGCCTCCTCGGGCTTGCCCTCCACCGAGAGCGCCAGCGCCTGCTGCCGCATCGCCTCGGCGTCGCCGGGGCGCAGCCGGAGCACCTCCTGGTACTCGGCCTTGGCGAGGGCGATGTGGCCCTTCTGGAAGAGCGCGTCGCCGAGCGCGCGGTGCGCGTCGGCCGAGGCCGGGTCGAGGAGCACCGCGTCCTGCAGCGCGGAGATGGCGAGGTCGAGCTTCTTGTCGGAGAGGTAGGCGAGGCCGAGGTTGTAGGCGGCCGAGGGGAACCGCGGGTCGACCTCGAGGGCCTTCTGGAAGGCCTCGATCATCTCCTTGTTCTTCTTCTGCTTGCCGTAGACGACGCCGAGGTTGTTGAGCGCCTGGGCGTTCTTCGGCTCGATCGAGAGGGCGTCCTGGTACGCCTTCACGGCGCCGCCGAGGTCGCCCTTCCGCTGCAGGGCCAGGCCCCGGTTGTACGGGTAGTCGGGGTCCTTCGGCTCGAGCGACGCCGCCTTCTCGTAGGCGGAGAGCGCGGTGTCGAGGGCGCCGCTCTCGAGGTGGATGTTGCCGAGGTTGTTGTGGGCCGGCGCGTGATCGGGCGCGAGGGCGAGCACCTTCTTGTACGACGCGATCGCCTCCTGCACCGCGTGCCGCTTGGCGTACGCCTCGCCGAGCGCGAACCACGCCTCGGCCGCCCTGGGATCGAGCTCGACCGCCTTCTTGTAGGCGTCGACGGCCTGGTGGACGAGGCCGGCGCGCGAGCAGGCCGCGCCGAGGTCGAACCAGGCCAGGTAGTTGCCCGGGGCGAGCTCCGTCGCCTTCCGGAAGTGCACCGCCGCGCTGTCGGTCTTGCCGATGAGGTAGAGCACCGCGCCGACGTCGAGGTACGAGCCCGCCTCCTTCGGCGCGAGCTTCAGCGCCTGGTCGTACGCGGCGAGCGCGCAGGCGTACTTGCCGGCGGCGAAGCAGAGGCCGCCGACCTTTCGCTGCGCGGCGAGGTCCTGCGGGTCGTCCTTGGCGGCGGCCTGCGCCGCCGGGAGCTGCGCCTCGGCCTCCTGGGGCGACGGGAGCGCGGCCTCGCCGCGGACGTCCTCCCCGCCTTCCTTCACCTCGGCGTCGCCCGAGGCCTGGTCGCCGCCGTCCTGCGCGGCCGCGAGCGCGGGCGCGAGGAGCAGGAGCGCCGCCAGGAGGGCCCTAGTCGATCCAGAGGCCATGATCGTGGTCTCCGGTCTTCGAGGCGAACTCCCCGCGCGCCTTCCTCCAGCCTTCCTTGGCCTTGACCGTGGCGGCGGCCTCCTCGGACGCCTCCTTGGCCGCGGCCTCCTGGCTCTTGGCGCAGTCCTGGTACTCCTCCTCGAACGGCTTGACGAAGTCCTCCTCCACCGGGAGGCCGAACCGCACCGCCGCCTTCGCCCGGGTCAGCTCGAGGTTGGTGCGGGCGCAGAGCACGCCGAGCTCGGCGACCTCGACCTCCGCCTCGGCGTGGTCGACGCGCTGCTCGAGCCAGGCGATCCGCGCCTTCACCGGCTCCTGGCCCTTGCCGCGCTTCTCCGCGGCGGCGAGCGCGCGCTCCCCGGCCTCGAGGTCCTGGTGCCGCGAGGCGAGCGCCGCCTTCCGGGCGTCGAGGCGGTCGAGCGCGATGATGACCTCGTTCTCGGCCTCGTACGTCCAGCGGCGGCCCTCGTTCGGCAGCTGCGCGGTGAGCTCGGGATCCACCTGCTTGCCGGCCTTGCGCTGGCTCGCGGCGCCGGCGCAGCCGGTGGCGACGAGGAGCGCGCACCCGAGCAGGATCGTCGTCCGCATCTAGCGACCCCCCGCGATCAGGCCCGGGTCGCCCGCGCCCACCCCGGCCGTGCTCTTCACCTTCGCGGCCTCCGCCTCGGCGAGCTTCGCGTAGCCGTACGACCTGTAGAGCGCCGACAGGTTCATGCGCGCCCGCACGTTGCCGGCGTCCTCCTCGAGCGCCTTCTTGAACTCCTCGTAGGCGTCCTGGTGGTAGCCGAGCGCGTGGGCGACGACGCCGCGGAGGTTGTACGTCGCCGCGTCGGCGCCGCCCTCGGCCGCCTTGTCGAGGACGAGCTTCGCCGCGTGCGGGTCGCCGGCCTTGAGGTACAGCGTGGCGAGCTTGCCGAGCGCGTCGTAGTCCTTCGAGTTCTTCGAGATCTTCTTGCGGAGCTCGAGCGCCTCGCCGCCCGGCGAGGCCGCGCGCCGCGACGGCGGGGCCTGCCGCGGGTTCGGGTCGCCCTCGAGCGCCCGGCCCGAGACGCACGCCCGGGCCGCCGGCGAGAAGACGCGGAGCTCGGCCGCCTTCGAGGAGCAGGTCGACATCGCCTCCTTCGCCTTGGCGCGGAAGTCGGCGGCGCGGGCCCCGAGCGCGGCGCGGTACTTCTCCTGCCCGCCGGCGTCCAGGCCCGGAGGCAGCGGCGCGTTCTCGAGGAAGCCGGCCGCGTGCTCGTAGGCGGCGGCCAGGCGACCGAGCGCCGCGAGGGCCCAGTTCGGGCTCTGCAGCTGGATCACCTGCACCATCGCCTCCTCGAACTGCGCCAGGGCGGCGAACTTCTCCTTGATGGTCTGGCCGTCCTCGGCGCGGTCGCCGCCGAAGGAGATACCGGCGAACGGCTCCCAGTAGTCCTGGCCGAGGTAGTAGGCGGCGCCGGCGGCGCCGTCGGCCTCCTCGGGGTCGTCGGCCCGCCGGCGCCCGGTCGCGAGCGCCGACTCGAGGTGACGCTCGGCGTCGCCCTGGCGGCCCGAGCGCATCAGCGCGTACCCGAGGCGGAAGTCGATGGCGGCGCTCTTGGCGCCGTCGCTGGCGGTGGCGAGCGCCTGCGCCGCGCCGCCCCAGTCGCCGCCGCGCTCCATCAGCTCGGCCAGGCCGAGCGCCGCGTCGCGCTTCACCTGCTGGCTCTGCGCCTGGGCCAGCACCACGTCGAAGGCGGCCCGGGCGCCGGCCATGTCGCCGAGCGAGGCCTTGATGGTGCCGACCAGCTTGAGGGTCTCGAGCGAGGCCGCGTCCCGCGGCCTGCGCCGCGCCGACTCCTCGAGGTACTTGGCGGCGCGCTCGAAGTCGACGGCCTGCGCCGACATCTTGCCGAGGGTGGCGAGCACGTCGGGCACCGCGTCGCTCTTCGGGTACTCGGCGAGGAGCTGCTCGCCGATCACCGTCACCTTCTCGAGGTCGTCGGTGTTCCGCGCGGTCACGAAGGCGTTGATGAGCGCCTTCTCGCCGAGGCCGGAGCTCTTGTGCTGGGCGGCGAACTCGAGCAGGCCGTCGACCGCGCCGCCGTCGCCCTCGGCGCCGGCCTTGAGGGTGGCCACGTCGAGCGCGCGCGCCTCGGCGCCCGCCACGATCGCGGTCACGTCGTCGCGGATCTTCTGCGGCAGGTTCGGGATCCCGGCGAGCAGCTTGCCGAGGCGGGCGAGCTCCTCGAAGTCCTCGCGGGCGCGGAGCGCGTCGAGCGCGAGCTCGGCGGAGACCGACGCCTCGCTCGACGACGGGTACTCGCCGACGAGCGCCGCGAACAGCTCGGCGGCCTCCTCGAACAGGCCCTCGTCGTAGTAGGACTTCGCGAAGTTGAACTTCACCGCGGCCATGTTGTCGGCCTTCGGGAACTTGTCGATGTACAGCGTCGCCGCGTGGCGGAGGCCCGCGCGGGCCTGCACCAGGTCGAGGCGGGAGAGCTTCCCCGGCTCCTTGAGCGCGTTGGCGAAGGCGACCACCGCGGTGTACGTCGCCTCCTTCCGCTCCGCCTCCGGCACCTTGTCCATCACCTGCTCGTAGGCGCGGCCCGCGGCGAGGAACTGCTTGGCGGCGAAGCGCGCCTCGGCGAGGTTCTGCCGGATCGCCACCGCCTTCGGGTCGGCGGCGAACGAGACCAGGTACTGCTCGTAGGCGTCGCCGGCGCGGGCGTAGAGCGCGAGGTCCTTCTTCGACTCCGCCTCGAGCTGCGCCTTGGTGGCGAGGTCGCGGGCGTAGGCCTCGAACTCCTTGTAGAGCTGGTCGCGCTCCTTCTTCCCGAGGCGCCAGTCGTAGCGGCGCCGCGAGAGCACGTCGCCCATCAGCGCGACGTCGTGGGCGACGTGGTCGAACTTCTTGTTCTTGATCACGCCGTCGTAGAGCTTCTGCGCCCACTCGACGGAGTCCTCGCTGTCGGCGCCGAGGGTGAGCAGCTCGCGGTACACCAGGCTCGCGAGCTCGTACTCGCCCTTCACGAACCAGCGCCGGCCGAGCTTGGAGAGCGCGGCCAGGTAGGTGGTCCGCGAGTCGGCGAGGCCGCGGAAGTACTGCAGCGGCTTGGCCGGCTTCTTGTGCACCTCGGTGTAGGGGAAGACGAGGTCGACGAGCGCCTCGCGGCGCAGGTCGATGCGGCGCACCTGCGTGCCCTCGACCTTCGACTGGTTCTGGGTGTTGCCGCCCTTGGCGGCCACGCCGCCCTGGACGCCCCCGCCCTTCTTCTCGACCTCGGGCTGCTCCTGGAGGTTCTCGATGGTGTCCTCGAACAGCCCGAGGGCGCCCTTGAAGTCCTCCTTGTTGATCCGCACCCAGGCCAGCTTGTAGCGGGCCATGGCGTGGGTCGGCGACTCCTGGCCCTCGAGGATCGTGCGGTAGTGCTTCTCCGCCGCGTCGAGGTCGCCCTTGTCGAACTGGAAGTCGCCCATGACCAGGAGCGACTCGTTCCGGTAGCGGCTCTTCGGGTGCTCCTCCACCACCCGGCGGAGGTAGTCGAGCATCTTGTCGTACTCGCCGAGCTCGCGGTGCTCGTGGCTGATGAAGAAGAGCACCTTGTCCCGGTCCTGGAACTCCGGGAACTCGTCGAGGAGGCGGCGGTAGACGGCGATCGCCTGGTCCTTGAGCAGCTTCGCCTGGACGCTCGTCACCGTGCGGTCGCGGCGCTTCTGGCCCTCGAAGGCGATGAAGTAGTGGTAGCGCGCCTCCTCGACGTACAGCTCGGCGAGGCGGAGGTAGAGGTCGGGGAGGTACGGCTGGCCGCGGGAGCGCTCGATCAGCTCCTTGGTGGCCTCCTGGGCGAACCGCACCTTGGTGACGTTCCGCTGGAGCCGGGCGACCTCGTCCTCCGGCGCCGGCGGCCGGGCGACCTGGGTCGTGCCGCAGCCGAGCGCGAGCGAGAGGGCGACGAGCGTCGCGACGAGACGGACGCGGGCGCTCATTCGACGCACCGATCCTGGATGAGGAAGCGCATGTCGGGCAGCTCGTCGGTCCAGTACTCGCCGTCGAAGCGGTAGTAGGTGTCGTCGCCGGAGCGCGGCACCGCCTGCTCCGCCTCGCGGCCGTAGCTCTTGCCGGAGGCGTCCTGCACGCGGCGGTGGATGGAGACGCCGACCTCGTACTCGAGGAGGTTCGCCTGCTCGAGGGCCTCGAGCAGCCGCTCGGCCACGACGCGGCCGGAGACCTCGAGCCCCCGCTCGTACGAGGCGCCGGCGCGGGCCTCGAGCATCGCGTAGACGCCGCCGAGGTGCTGGCCGAGGCCGCCCTGCAGGTCGGACTGCCGCGCCTTCAAGAGCTTCGCCTCGTCGGCGAGCGCCTTGCGCACCCGCACCAGCGAGGCGAGCTCGGGCCGCTCCTCGGCGGCGCGGATCACCGCCGGGACCTGGGAGGCGGGCGTGCCCGCGACCAGGGCGGCGAGGTCCTTGCCGTAGCGCTCGCGGAAGTCGGCGACCGCGCCCTTGGCGGCGCGGAAGTGGCAGAACCGCTGGTAGATGAGCCCGCGGAGCACGTACTGCTCCGGCAGGAAGAGGTCGCGGTGGGCGGGCGCGCCGAGCGCGTAGAGGAGGCCCATCGAGTCGTGGAAGGCGCCGTCGTGGTAGTGCGACCACGCGCGCTCGAGCAGCACCTCGCCGCCGGGGACGGCGCGGGTCTTCCCGACCTTCTTGTACTCGGCGATGGCGTCCTTCGGCTTCCGGCCCTCGAAGAGCAGCCGCGCCTTCAGCAGCCGCGCCTCGCTCTCGATCTCCTTCGTCGGCTCGTCGGCGAGGACGGCGTCGGCGGTCTCCATCGCCGCGTCGAGCTTGCCGGCGCGGACGTCGGCGGCGGCCAGGGCGAGCCGCGACTTGTGCCCGTAGTAGCTCGCGGGACGGATGGCGGCGAAGTCGTAGCTCGTCCAGCGGGTGTCGCCGAGCCGGAGGTTGGCGAGGCCGCGCTGGTAGTGGAGGAAGTCGGCGACGTCGGGCGGGATGTTGGCGACGTCGGCCTCGACCAGCACGCCGCGGAGGAGCTTGTCCTCGGAGACGACGCCCTTGCGGGAGAGCGTCTCGAGCCCGGCGAGGGCGCGGGGGAGGAGCGCGGTGTTCTGCCGCTGCTCGACGACGGCGAAGTAGTACTCGGCCGCCGCCTGGGTGAGGCCGAGCTCGCGGAGCGCCTCGCCGAGCAGGAGCTGCGCCTGCTCGTGCTTCTCGTCGGTGGAGGGGATCTTGGTCACCGCGGCGAACGCGAACCTCGCCGCGTCGACCCAGACCTTCGAGGAGGCGGCGGCGAGGCCGAGGCCGAGCTGCTGCTCGCCCTCCTTCGCCGTCTCGGCGGTGGCCGGCGCCTGCTCCGGCACGTCGGGGGTCGCGGGCGCGGACGGATCGCCCTTCGCCTCGGCGGCGTCGGGCTTGGCGTCGGGCGCCTTGCCGTCCTTCGGCGGCGGCGGGCGGGCGTCGGGCTTCTTGGCGGCGTCGGGCTTCGCCTTCGTCGGCGGCGGCGGGCGATCGGCGGCGGCGGCGGCGGCGGGCGCCGCGCCGAGGGCGATCGCGAGGAGGAGCGGGATCGTTCGCACGCGGCTAGCGGATGTTGAGGCCGATGGAGGCCTGCAGGAAGAGCTCGTTGTTGTTGTCGGAGAGCGCGCCCGGAGAGGCGAAGAAGTAGTCGCGGATCTCCATGCGGAGCGCGAACGACTCCGAGAGGTAGAAGCGGAACCCGAGGCCCGCGTTCGCGCCCACGAAGATGCCGGCGTTGGTGTACTGCGCGAGCGCCGGGCCGGCGACGAGGAAGGTCTCGCCGTAGACGAGCGAGTCGTTGAGGAAGGCGAACTTCCCGTAGAGCGGCTTGAGCACGAAGTTCGAGTCGCCGAAGTACTTCAGCTCCGGGAACTCCGTCGGCTGCACGCCCCAGTTCGACTCGAGCTCCTCGCGGAGGTCGGTGGCGACGTTCAGCGAGTAGCTCGCCTGGACGATCTCCCAGGCGATGAGATCGCTGAAGTGGTACGTGTACGAGAAGGTGCCGGTGACGCCCTTGTAGTACGCGTCCATCGGGACCGTGCCGAGGCCGAGCACGAACTCGTGCGAGACCACGTGCTTGCGGTTCTGGATGGCGTAGAGCTGCCCACCCTCGTCGAGCTCGTCCGCGACGGCGGGGGTGGCGGCGAGCAGGATCAGCGCGGCAACGAGCGCGCTCTTCATCGATGCACCTCTAGAAGCCCGAGCTCGAGAAGACGAACGGGAACGTGACGACCACCGACCCACCGGTCGGCTTGGGGAACTGCCAGCGCTTGATCACCTTCGACACGCAGGACGCGACCTCCTGCGAGCGGATGCTCGAGGAGCGGACGCGCACCGTCGAGACGCGGCCCTGCGGGTCGATGGTCCAGTCCATCATCAGCTTGCCCGAGAGGCCCTGGTCCTTCATCAGCTGCCGCTCGTAGCAGCTCTGCACCTCGGCGATGCCGGCGTTGATCACCTTCAGGATCGCGCCGCGATCGAGGGTGCCGCCCTGGGTGCCGACCGAGCGCGCCGGCTGCTTGGTGACGACGCCGCGCACCTTGCCGGTGCCGCCGCCGCCGGAGAGCGCGCCGACCTTCGAGCCCTTGAGGAGCTTCGCGGCGGCGGTGGTCTCGCGGCCTCCGCCGCGGGCGCCCGACGCCAGGGCGACCTCGTTGCCGGGCAGCTTCCCGATCGCGCCGGAGACGGCGAAGCTCGAGGAGGTGCCGGTCGGCGCTCGCACCGCGGCGATGTTCGAGACCGCCGTGGCCAGCGACTTGTCCGGCGCCGGCGCGATGTTGGCGAGCGCGTCGAGCGCGTCGGCGGCCTGGTTCTGCGCGGCGGTGGGCACGGCCTTCGGCGGGCCCCTGGCCGCGACCTTCTGCGGCACCACCTTCTGCTTCGGCTGCGGGGTGGGATCCGGCGGCGCGGGCGCGACCGGCTCGGGCTCGGGCGGCGGCGGCTCCGGTGGCTTCGGCTCCTCGGGCTTCTCGAGCTCGAGGTCCTTGAGCGACACCTCGGCGAACTCCGCCTCCTCGCTCATGATCAGCTCGGGCGGCGCGATCAGCGCCTGGATCCAGATGCCGATCATCATCACCACGACGCCGCCGAAGCCGATGCCGGCGTAGATCTTCTCGTTCTTGCCGACGGTGAAGTCGAGCTTCGGCTTCGGCGAGATCGGCGCGCGCACGAAGCGCACCAGGTGGCCGCCGCCGTTCCACTTCACGTGGGCGTAGTCGGCCTCGCCGAGGTCGGCGGCGTAGACCTGCCGCTTGGCGTCGACGAGGTGATCCTGGTCGCAGAGCTGCCCGAGCGCGACGGCGTGGCCGGCGACGACCAGCGAGCCCTGCATGCCCTCGGTGAAGAAGAGCCGCGCCTTGCCCTCGCCGCGCACGGTGATGAGGCGCACGCGGCGCGCCTCCTCGGCGTCCTGCACGTCGTAGTGGCGGCCGCGCTCGACGCGGGCGACGTCGAGGAGACGGTCGCCGCGGTAGCGCAGCACCTCGAGCACCGGCTTCTGCTCGACGTGGGCCGGCTGCTTGAAGCGATCCTTCACCACGTTCTCGAGGAGCGAGAACGTGGGCTGGAAGTGGAGCTCCTCGAGCTCCTCCTCGTCGTGCTCGTCGACCTCCACCGAGGCCGGCGGCGGGAGCATCCCGGCGGCGGGACCCGCGGCGGCGCCGACGGCGGCGGCCACGCCGGGCAGCTCGAGCGGCACCGCGGTGGTGGGCAGCTGCTCGACCGTGGTGTCGACCGCGGGCGCGGGCGGGCTCGGC
>CAZDGH010000224.1:0-7374 GCA_964504805.1 uncultured Myxococcales bacterium
CGCCCGGCCGCACCGCCCGGCCGCACCGCCCGGCCGCACCGCCCGGCCGCACCGCCCGGCCGCACCGCGCCGCGCTACCGCGTGTACGTCAGCGAGATGTCCCCGACCACCGGCGCGTCGCCGTCGCGGTTCGGCCGGAGGATGAACTCGAACGCCGCGTAGCGGTTGTCGTCCACGCCCGGGCACGCCTCGAGGTCCGCCGGCGGCGCGAAGTACGGGCCGCAGACGATGGTGGTCGTGTCGAGCGCGCCCCGGGAGTTCGCGAAGCGGGCGTACATCTCGACCTCGGTGCCCGCCGGGGTCCGCTGCGTCCAGTCCACCCGCTGCCAGTCGACGGTCGGGTAGAGCGCGTCCCAGGTCTGGGTCCAGCTGCCCTGCCGCGCCACGAAGCGCCGCAGCTGCGTGCCGGTCATGTCCGAGTAGGTGTAGAGGCTCTGGCCGGCGTCGACCTCGAACGTGTCCCAGGTCTCCGTCACCGGGTCGAAGCGCGCCGCGTAGCCGCCCGTCATGAACGGCGCCCAGATCCTGCCCTGCTCGTCCTCGGCGATGCCGTGCACGAAGCCGCCGAAGCCCGCGGGCACCGGCCACGACCGCGACTGGCCCGTCACCGGATCGGTGCGGTTGATGTCGCCGCCGTTCTCCGCCCAGATCATGCCGTCCTTGGCGACGGAGACCGCCGAGCCCATGCCCTGGGTCGCGAACTCGTACTGCGCCGGGTTCACGTACGGGCCGTCGGCGGCCACGCGGTGGACCGTGCCGCCGCCGAACCACGCGTTGCCGTTCGCATCGACCGCGATGCCGTACGAGCCCATGTGGGCGACGATCTCGAACAGCAGCGTCGTGGTGTCGATGCGGGCCGCCTGCCCGCCGCCGAGCGACGCGGTCCAGAGGATGCCGCGGTGGTCGAAGGCGAGCCCGTACACCGGCACGCCGACGACCAGCGCCTCCTCGTTCGGATCCTGCGGCGCCAGGTCGACGATCTCGCAGCGCGGGATCCCGTCCGGGTGCGCGTTCACCCGGGAGCCGTCCACCTTGTAGACGCGGTTGGTGTTGAAGGTGCCGGCCCAGACGAAGCCGTTGCCGTCGATGGCGACGCCGCGGACGATGCCGGTGATGTCGGCGCGGCAGATGAACTCGCCGTCCGCCGAGATGTGGACCAGGTTCGAGCACGTCGGGTCGTTCTCGCAGCCGAAGCCGCGGTTGCCGACCCACACCGAGCCGTCGCACGGGATCGCGGTGCGCGACGGCGAGGTGCCGCCGCTCGGCACCTGCCACTGCTTCTGGCCGGTGATGGTGTCGAGCTTGGCGACCTGCCCGAGGCCGTCGAGCGAGAGGTAGATGGCGCCGGCGACGCCGCAGCTCCGCTTGTCGTCGTCGAGGGTGAAGGCGTCGGGGTCGTTCTCGTCGGGCTCGACGCGGTTGCAGAGCCGCCCCGATCCCTCGGTGCAGGTCGCCGGCTCGGCGAACTCCTCGACGAAGCACGGCTCGCCGCAGGTGCCGCAGGCGCTCGACACGCCCTCGTCGGCGAGGCCGTCGCAGTCGTTGTCGCGGCCGTCGCAGACCTCCTCGCCCTCCGGCACGCAGCAGCCGTCGTCCTCGGCCTGCCCCGCGGCGCCGGTGCCGTCGCAGTCGGAGTCGACGCCGTCGCCGCAGCGCTCGGGCGCCGGCAGCACGTCGCCCTGGCACGCGCTCCAGAAGCCGTCCTGGTTCGTCTGCGCGCCGTCGGCGCAGGCGCCCTGGCCGCGGGTGCCGAGCGGGCCCGAGTAGCAGGCCTGGCTGTCGGAGGTGGCGCGGCAGCCCTCGTCGGCGAAGCCGTCGCAGTCGTCGTCCTCGCCGTTGCCGCACAGCTCCGTCGCGCCCGGTGCGCAGCGGCCGGTGGTCGGGCAGCGGGCGCCGCTCGCGTCCTCCTCGTCGACGAGGCCGTCGCAGTCGTCGTCGACGCGGTTGCCGCACACCTCGTCGGCCGGGAGCACCTCGCCCTCGCACGACGTCCAGTTGCGCTCGCCGGTCACCGGGTCGGCGGCGCACGAGCCGGTGCCGCCGCGGCAGGCGCCGACGCCGAGCGTCTGCGGCGGGCCCGAGTAGCAGGGCTGGTTCTGCCGGTCGTCGCAGTCGACGAGCGAGCACGGCGTCTCGAACCCGCAGCCGTCGCTCTCCACCGGCACGCCGCCGCCGGCCGGCACCTGCCCGCAGAGGATCCGCGCGCCGCTCACGTGGCGGCGGCACTCGGTCGAGGGATCGCCGTCGAGGTCGAGGCAGGCGCGCTCCTCGCTCGCGCACGCCGGGAACGACGGCCACTCCACGCAGGTGGTCGAGTACCGCGTCGGCTCCTGGCGGAGGCCGGCGACGTCCGGATCGCGGAAGCAGCAGGCGAGGCCCGGCGGCTCCGGGTTGGTGAGGTCGACGCCGCCGCAGTGCACGTTGCAGAGGTTGCCGGGGTCGACGATCCCGTCGCAGTCGTCGTCGAGGCCGTTGCCGCACACCTCGCGCGGCTCGGGGCCGCAGGTCCCGCAGGCGTTGGCGCCGCCCTCGAAGGCGTCGCCGTCGCAGTCCTGGTCGACGCCGTCGCAGGTCTCGCCCTCGTCCGAGGGCTCGACCGCGCCCACGCAGGCGGTCCACTTCCCGGCCCCGTCGCACGACTGGTTGCCGTCCCGGCAGGCGCCGACGTTCCGTGCCGCCTCGGCGCCCGGCCAGCAGCTGCGCCGGTCGCCCGGCAGGCAGTCGCAGCCCTCGTCGATCGCGCCGTCGCAGTTCTCGTCGACCGCGCCCTCGCACGCCTCGGCGATGCCGGGGTTCACCCGGTCGTTGCGGTCGTTGCAGTCGCCGCCGCCGCAGCTCTCGGCGCGGTGGCCGTCGCCGTCGAGGTCGCAGGGGTCGGACCCGCCGCCCCCTCCGCCGGAACCGCCGGCGCCGCCCGCGCCGCCGCCGCCGGTGGCGCCGCCGCCGGGCGCCTCCGCGGAGCAGGCCGAGAGGAGGGTGGCCGCGAGGAGAGCGACCAGGAAGGCGGAGCGGGGCACGGGGAACCTCCCGGAAAGAAGCCGCGAAGGATACCACGCCGGAGCCCGAGCAGGCGGGGGTCCGCCGGGACCTCCGCCCGCTCGCCCGGTGCGGGCCGCCGCGCACTGCGGATCGCGCCCCCGACCCCCAAGCTTGACCCGTGCCGCCTCGGCGCGGCGCGGGAGGTCGGGGCGGCGGTGGGCGAGGCGCTGCGGGTGCTCCTGATCGAGGACGAGGCGGACGACGCCGAGCTCGTCCTCCTCGAGCTCCGCCGCGGGGGCTTCGAGCCGAGCTGGGAGCGGGTCTCCGGCGCCGACGCCCTGCGGCGCGCGCTCGCGGCCCGGACGTGGGACGTCGTCCTCTCCGACTACGTGATGCCGGAGCTCGACGGCCTGCGCGCCCTCGAGCTCGTGGTCGAGCGCGGCGACGACGTGCCCTTCATCCTCGTCTCCGGCGAGATCGGCGACGAGCTCGCGGTCTCGCTGATGAAGGCCGGCTGCGCCGACTACGTGCCGAAGGGCAACCTGGCGCGCCTCGCCCCGGCGATCCGCCGCGAGCTCCGGGAGGCCGAGGTCCGGCGGCAGAAGCGCGAGGCCCAGGAGGCGCTCCGGTTCCTCTCCGACGCCAGCGCGGAGTTCGTCAGCTCCCTCGACTACGAGGAGACCGTGCGGGCCGCGGCGCGGCACGCGGTCCCGCACCTCGCCGACTGGTGCGTGCTCGACGTCCTCGACGACGACGGCCGGGTGCGCCGGCTCGGCCTCGCCCACGTCGATCCCGCGAAGGAGGGCCTGCTCGCGGAGCTCGCCCGGCGCTACCCCGCGAGGCCCGGGAGCGCGAGCCCGCCCTCGGCGGTGATGCGGACCGGACGGCCGGTGCTGCTCCCGACGATCTCGGACGAGCAGCTCCGGTCCTACGTCCAGGACCTCGAGCACCTCGAGCTCGTGCGCGGGCTCGGCATCTCCTCGGTCCTCGTCGTGCCGCTCGCCGCCCGCGGCCGCACCATCGGGGCGCTGTCGCTGGTCTCGGCTGGCCGCCGCTACGGCGCCGCGGACCTCGCGACGGCGGAGGACTTCGCCCGGCGCGCGGCGCTGGCCCTCGAGAACGCGCGCCTGTTCCGGTCCGCGCACGCGGCGGCCGAAGCGGCGCGCGCGGCGCTCGAAGGCGAGCAGCGGGCGCGCGCGCAGGCGGAGGCGGCGAGGCGGCGGGCGGCGTTCCTCGCCGAGGCGAGCCACGTCCTCTCGCTCTCGCTCGACTACGGGGCGACGCTCGATCGGGTGGTGCACCTGCCGGTCCCGGGGCTCGCCGATCTCTGCGCCGTGGTCGTCCCCGGCGGCGCCAGGCTCGGGCTCGCGGCGCTCGCGTCGTCGAGCCCGGATCGGGAGCTCCGGGCACGCGAGCTCCTGCTCGATCTCCCCGCAGACGCCGAGGCGGGCGCGTTCGCCTGCGAGGTGATCCGCAGCGGCCGCCCGCTCCTCGTCGCCGCGATCCCCGACGCGCCCTCGGAGGCCGCGCCGCTCCGCCACGTCGAGGCGCTGGCCCGCCGCCTCGAGCTCCGCTCGTTCTTCTCGGTCCCGGTGTCGTCGCGCGGCCGGAGCCTCGGCGCCCTCGCGTTCGGGAGCGCGCGGCCCGATCGACGCTACGACGAGCAGGACGTCGCCCTCGGGCAGGAGCTCGGCCAGCGCATCGGCGCGGCGATCGACAACGCGCTCCTGTACCGCGACGCGCAGGACGCGATCCGGGTGCGGGACGAGTTCCTCTCGGTCGCCTCCCACGAGCTGCGGACGCCGCTGACGACGCTCAAGCTCCAGATCGCCGGCCTCTCCGGCGCGAGCGACCCGAGGCGCGTCGGCGCGGCGCTCGCCTCGATGAACCGGCAGGTCGACCGGCTGGCGCTGCTCATCCACAACCTGCTCGAGGTCTCCCGCCTCGGCGCGGGACGCTTCACGATCGAGTGCGGGGAGATGGATCTCGCCGAGCTCGCCCGGGACGTCGCCGCGAGGTTCGACGAGCAGCTCGCCCGCGCCGGCTGCGAGCTGCGGCTCGCCGCCGAGGAGCCGGCGCGCGGCTCGTGGGACCGCTCCCTCCTCGACCAGGTGCTCACCAACCTGATCTCGAACGCGATCAAGTTCGGCGCCGGCGCGCCGATCGACGTCGAGGTCGAGCCGCGCGCCGGGAGCGCCCGCCTGACGGTCCGGGACCGGGGCATCGGCATCGCCAGCGAGGACGTCCGGCGGATCTTCGGGCGGTTCGAGCGCGCCGTCTCCGCGCGGCACTACGGCGGGCTCGGCCTCGGTTTGTTCGTCAGCCGGCAGATCGTGGAGGCGCACGGCGGTCGGATCGCGGTCGAGAGCCGCGCGGGAGAGGGCTCGACGTTCACGGTGGAGCTGCCGCGGCGTGCGCCCAGCTGCGACGAGGCGTCATGGACGGGCTGATCGACGAGCTGGCCGCGGCGATCGCCGGCGGCACGGCGGCCACCGTCGCCGACGCGGTCGCGCTGATCGGCGCGCGGCTCGGGTGCACCGGGCGCGCCTTCGCGACCGAGGAGGCCACGGGCCTCGAGGCGCTCATCGTCCGCGGCGACCCGTGCGCCGCGGAGCCCCCCCGGGATCCGGGCGCGTGGGAGACGCCGGGGACGCCGCCCCTGCTCGCGGGCGCCGCGCACGTGCTGGTGGTGCCGATCCGGGTCGGGGGCAGGACGTGCGGGCGGCTGGAGCTGTGCTTCTCCGACCCGCCGCCGCCGGGGCTCGCCTCGTCGCTCGAGCCCGTCGCGGCGCTGCTCGGCCTGCTCCTCGGCGCCGAGCACGCGCGGGACCGCGCGGCGCGGCTCGCGGCGGTGCTCGATCACGTCGCCCACCCGATCTTCGTCAAGGACCGCAGCTTCCGCTGGGTGATCCTCAACCGCGCGTTCTGCGACCTGGTCGGCTGGCCGCGCGAGGAGCTGCTCCTGCGCTCGGACTACGACTTCTTCCCGCGATCGGAGGCCGACTTCTTCCGCCGGAAGGACGTGGAGATGTTCACCACCGGGAGGACGGTCGAGATCCCGGAGGAGCCGATCACCGACTCGCGCGGCCGGGTGCACATGCTCGCCACGACGAAGGTGCCGCTGCTCGGGCCCGACGGGGAGGCCACGCACCTCGTCGGCATCATCCACGACATCACCAGGCTCAAGGCCGTGGAGGCGGAGCTGCACCGGAAGAACGAGGAGCTCGCCGTCGTGAACCGCGAGCTCGAGGCGTTCAGCTTCTCGGTCTCCCACGACCTCCGGGCTCCGCTCCGGAGCCTCGACGGCTTCAGCCGGGCGCTGCTCGAGGAGCACGCCGACGCGCTCGGCGCCACCGGCCGCGACTACCTGCTGCGGGTCCGGCGCAACGCGCAGCGGATGGGCCGGCTCATCGACGACATGCTGGCGCTGTCGAGGGTGAGCCGGGCGGAGCTCCGCGTGGGCCGCGTCGACCTCGGCCGGCTGGCGACCGAGGTCTTCGAGCGGCTGCGCGAGGCGGAGCCGGCCCGCCGGGTGGAGCTCCACGTCGCGCCGGGGCTCGAGGCCCGCGGCGACGCGCGCCTCCTCGAGGTGGCGCTCGAGAACCTCCTCGGCAACGCGTGGAAGTTCACCTCGCGCGCCGACCCGGCGCGGATCGAGTTCGGCGCCACCGGCTCCGGCGCCGACCGGGTCTTCTTCGTCCGGGACAACGGCGCCGGCTTCGACATGGCGTCCCTCGACAAGCTCTTCCGGCCGTTCTCGCGGCTCCACGGCGCCGAGGAGTTCCCGGGCACGGGCGTCGGGCTCGCGACCGTGCAGCGGATCGTCCACCGGCACGGCGGGCGGATCTGGGCGGAGGCCGAGCCGGGGCGCGGCGCGACGTTCTCGTTCACGCTGCCGTGAGCGGCCGGGAAGAGCGCCCGGCGGTCCGTGGTAGAAGCCCACGTGCCCACCCGCCGCCGCTACTGGGACGACCCCCTCGCGCTCGCCTTCGAGGCCACCGTCGAGGCCCACGCCGGAGGCGGCTTCGTCCTCCCCGAGACCTTCTTCTACCCGGAGGCGGGCGGGCAGCTCGCCGACCGGGGCAGGGCGGTCTGGGAGGGCGGCGCCTGCGCCCTCGCCGGCGCCGTCGAGGACGAGGCGGGTCGGGTCGTCCACCTCCCGTCCGCCGGCGCGGCCCTCCCGCCGCTCGGCGCGCGGGTGCGGATCGAGCTCGACGAGGCGTTCCGCCGCGAGCGGATGAGCCAGCACACGGGCCAGCACCTCCTCTCCCGCGCGCTCCTCGACCGCGCCGGCGGCGAGACCGTCTCGTCGCGGCTCGGCGAGCGCGTCTGCACCATCGACACGCCGCTCGCGCGCCTGCCCGACGCCGCCCTCGCCGACGCCGAGGCGCTGGT
>CAZDGH010000224.1:7384-9855 GCA_964504805.1 uncultured Myxococcales bacterium
GACCCGGGACGAGCTCGCGGCCCTGCCGCTCCGCCGCGATCCGAAGGTCGCAGGCGGCGTGCGGGTGATCGACGTCGACGGCTTCGATCTCTCGCCGTGCGGCGGGACGCACACGCCGCGCACCGGCATGGTCGGGCCGGTCCGCGTCGTCGGGGTCGAGCGGCACAAGGGCGGCCACCGGATCCACTTCCTCGCCGGCGCCATCGCCCTCGAGGACGGCGCCAGGAAGGAGCGGCTCCTCGGCGGCCTCGCCCGCGAGCTCACCTGCGCGCCCGAGGACGTGCCGGCCGCGGTGGAGACGCTCCGCGCCGAGCTCCGCGCCCAGGCGAAGGAGGCGGCCTCGCTGCGCGAGCGCCTCGCCCGCTCGCTCGCGAAGGAGCTGCTCGCCGCCGCGCCTGCCCGCGACGGCGGCCGCCTGGTGGTAGCGAGCTTCCCGGGCGAGTCCGTCGACTTCCTCCGCGCCCTCGGTGGCGCGCTCTGCGAGGCCGACGACGCGGCCTGCGTGCTCGCCGCGCCGGGCCCCGACGCGGTGCGGCTCCTGGTCCAGCGCGGCGCCCGCTCCACCCTCGACGCCGGCGCGCTGGTGAAGCGGCTCGCGGCCGAGACCGGCGGCCGCGGCGGCGGTCGCCCCGATCGTGCGGAGGGCCAGCTCCCGGCAGGGGCCGACGTTCCCGCCGCCCTCGCCGGGCTGTAGGATTCCCCCTCCCAAAGGAGGGGAGCATCGATGTGCAAGAAGCTTCTGTGTGTGCTCGCGCTCGGCCTCGCGGCCACGGCGTGCGACGACGGCTCGAGCGGCGACGACGGCGGCGGTGGCGGCGACGGCGGCGGCCACCAGCACGAGACCTACCGCGGCACGATCGTCAGCGGGACCGAGAGCGGGATCCTCGAGGTCGAGGTCACCGCCGGCGAGCACTCGGGCGGCCTGCTCGAGCAGGCCGCCGAGGGCGGGGCCGAGGGCACCATCACCTTCGACAGCGGCGTCGTCGACCTCACCGGCACCTTCGCCGGCGGCGTGCTGACGCTCTCGGGCGGCGGCTACCAGCTCTCGGGCTCGCTCTCGGGCGGCGCGATCAGCGGCACCTTCACCGGACCGAACGGCAGCGGCACCTTCACGGTGCAGCCGACCGCGAGCGGCGCGGTGCAGGTCTACTGCGGCACCTACTCCGGCGCGGACGCCGGCATCTGGAACCTCGTCGAGGGCTCGGACGGCACGCTCACCGGCAGCTACAGCGGCGGCGGCGGCAGCGGCAACCTGAACGGCAGCCGCAGCGGCGACGCGGTAAGCCTCACGTTCCTCGGCGGCACCGCCACCGGCACCATCGCCGGCGACGCCGTCACCGGCACCTGGACCGCGACCAGCGGCGGCAGCGGCAGCTTCACCGGCGCCGTCGGCAACTGCCCGTAGCGCTCCGGCCACGGGCCGCGGCCCTCCCCGGGCCGCGGTCCGGCGCGCGTCAGCGCTTCGGCTCGATCAGGTCGGAGCGGAACGCGAAGCCGACCACGACGTACGGCACCGCGTTCGCGACGTCGAGGCCGGTGCGGTACTTGTGGTCGAGGTACCAGCTGACGATCGCGAGCACCGTGGGCTTGTCGAACGTGCCCTGTCCCTCGTCGTAGAAGCTGTACGCGCCGAGGACGCCGAGCCGGTGGTGGCCGTTCTCCTCCTCGAGCCCTTCGTCGGCGCCTTCGTAGAGCGGCCGCACCGCGGAGTGGCGCAGGCCGGCGACGATGCCCGTGCCCGAGAGCCAGAGCAGGTCGGCGTCGTTGGTGAGCACCCAGCCGTTCCCCGGCACCAGGGTGTCGAGCGACGCCTCGTAGAACGTGCGGTCGTCGCCCTGCAGGTCGGCGACCCAGAGCTCCGCGGAGAAGCGGTTGCGGAAGGCGATCGGGCCGACCTTGAGCTGCAGCATCGGCTCGAGCGTCACGTGGCCCGCGCTGGTCGCGTAGGAGCGGCCCGCCTCCTCTCCCGCCTTCCGCGCGCTGTCCGACCAGTCCTCGGCGGCGGAGCCGTACGACTGCACGAAGCCGAAGGCGTCGAAGAAGCGCACGTACTCGGCGGCGGCCTTGAGGTTCAGGATCGACAGCGGCTGCAGCTCCACGCCGGTGCCGAGCCGCGAGTAGGCGGGGTTCAGCTTCGGGTAGAGGCCGAAGAAGACGAAGTTGTCGCGGGAGACGTCGGCCTCGGAGCGGTAGAGCCGCTGCTGGACGCCGAGCCTCAGCTGGTCCTCGAGGCCGATGGGGTTCGAGCGCAGGACCAGCAGGCTCGAGAGCAGCACCCGATCTTCGGGCGGCACCTCGACGGACGTTGCGGCGAGCGCCAGCGCCAGCGCGGCGGACGTGAGCATGGTTCCCCCGGGAGTTGAACCTAGAGCGTAGCGGATGCGACGCGTCTTGCGGTGCGCCGCCGGACGCGCTCTCCTCGGCGGCTCCCCGGAGGCCCCATGACCCGCGCCCTCGCCCTCGCCGCCGTC
>CAZDGH010000225.1:0-9789 GCA_964504805.1 uncultured Myxococcales bacterium
GCGCGGGCCTCGACGGGGGCGCCGATGGCGATCGCCATCTTGCCCATGTGGCGGTTCTCGGCCATCGCCTGGTGGGCCTCGGCGATCTCGTCGAACGAGAAGGTCTCGTCGAGCACCGGGCGGATCTTGCCCTCGATGATGAGCTGGTTGGCGCGGTCGGCCTGGTAGGCGTTGGCGAAGTGGCTGCCGAGGATCTGCTTCTGGCGCATCCAGAGGTGGCGGACGTCGAACTGCAGGTTGTAGCCGCTGGTCGCGCCGCAGATGACGATCTTGCCGAAGCGCTTCGCGAGCAGCACCGACGCCGGGAACGTCTCCTGGCCCACGTGCTCGAAGACGACGTCGACGTCCTTGCCGCCGGTGATCTCGCGGATCGCCTTGCCCATCCGGCGCGTCTCGGCGAGGCGCTGCTTCTCCTGCTCCGGGGTCTCGTCCGGGCGCCAGGCGAAGGCGAAGTCGCGGCGGTTGATGCAGGCGACCGCGCCGAGCTCCTTCGCCAGCGCCTCCTTCTCGGGGCTGGAGACGACCGCGATCGGGTTCGCGCCCATCACCTTGCAGATCTGCAGCGCGAAGACGCCGAGGCCGCCGGCGGCGCCCCAGACCAGCACGTGGTCGCCGGCGCGGATCTGCGCCTGGTCGACGAGCATGCGCCAGGCGGTGAAGTAGGTGAGGCCGTAGCTCGCCGCCTCCATCCAGCCGAGGTGCTTCGGCTTGGGGAGGAGCTGCTGCGCCTGCACCCGGGTGAACTGCGCGAACGAGCCGAAGTTCGTCTCGTAGCCCCAGATCTTCTGCTCGGTGCAGGCCATCGGATCGAGGCCGTTGCACTCCGGGCACTGGCCGCAGGCCTGGTTGCAGTGGGCGACGACCTCGTCGCCGACCTTCCAGCGCTTCACGTTCGAGCCGACCGCCCAGACGATGCCCGAGGCGTCGGAGCCGGCGACGTGGAAGTCGTCGCCGGTGACCTTGAGCATCGAGACCGGCTTGCCGCGGGCGGCCCAGACGCCGTTGAAGTTCACGCCCGCGCCCATCACGTAGACGAGCACGTCGTTAGGCCCGAGCGCCGGGACGTCGATCAGCTCGTGCTGCATCGCGGTGCGCGGCTCGCCCTCGCGGCCCTTGCGGATCACGAACGCGTGCATCTTCTCGGGGACGACCCCCAGCTCCGGCATCCGTCCGACGTCGGCGATCTTCATGCGCTCTCCCTGGCGTCGCCGGAGGCGACGAGCCCCCGGAAGAAGTCCACGATGGTCCCGAGCGGCGTCTCCGGGCCGAACACCGCCTTCACCCCGAGCTCGCGCAGCGCCGCGTGATCGGCCGCGGGGATCACCCCGCCGACGACGACGGGCAGGTCGCGCGCGCCGAGCTTCCCGAGCTCCTCCCAGAGCTGCTTGCAGATGGCGAGGTGCGCGCCGGAGAGGATCGAGAGGCCGATCGCGTCCACGCCCTCCTGCACCGCGGCGTGGGCGAGCTGCGGCACCTGGGCGCGCAGGCCGGTGTAGACGACCTCCATGCCGGCGTCGCGGAGGGCCGAGGCGATCACCTTCGCGCCGCGGTCGTGGCCGTCGAGGCCGGGCTTCGCCACCAGGATGCGCGGGTTCCGGGCCATGGTCAGAACCTCGTCGGCGGCACGTAGGTGCCGAACACGTCCTGGAGCGCCCGGGCGATCTCGCCGACGGTCGCGTAGGCGAGCACCGCCTCGCGGATCGCCGGCATCAGGTTCGAGGTGCCGCGGGCCTCGTCGCGGAGCCGCGCCAGCGTCCGGTCGACGGCGGCGCCGTCGCGGGAGGCGCGCAGCGCCGCCAGCTCGGCCTTCTTCTTCGCCTCGGCGTCGCGCGAGAGCTCCTGCTGCGCGAGCGGCTCCTCGGCGGCGGCCTCGGAGCGGTGCACGTTGACGCCGACGACGGGCTGGGCGCCGCTCTCCACCGAGCGCTGCCACTCGTAGGCGCGGCGGCCGAGCTCCGCCTGGACCCAGCCCTTGCGCAGCGCCTCGACGAACCCTCCCTGCGCCTCGACGCGGTCCATCACCTCCGTGATCGCCGCCTCCATCTCGTCGGTGAGCGCCTCGACGAAGTAGGAGCCGCCGAGCGGGTCCGCGGTCTTCGCGACCTCGGTCTCGAGGGCGAGGATCTGCTGCACGCGCAGCGAGGTGCGCGTCGAGAGCTCGGTGGGAATGGCGAAGGCCTCGTCGTAGGCCGCGGTGAACACCGACTGCAGGCCGCCGCACGCGACCGCGAAGGCCTCGAGGGTGACGCGGGCGATGTTGTTGAGCGGCTCGGCCCGGGTGAGCGAGGCGCCGCCGCAGACGCAGGCGGCGCGGAGCCGCCAGGCGGAGGACTCCTTCGCGCCGGCGACGTCCTTCATGAAGCGCGCCCAGATCCGGCGGCCGGCGCGGTACTTCGCGACCTCCTCGAAGAAGTTCGTGTACGTGTAGAAGAAGAACGAGAGCCGCGGCCCGAAGACGTCGGGATCGAGGCCCCGGTCGAGGCAGGCTCTGGTGTAGGCGAGGCCGGCGGCGAGGGTGTACGCCATCTCCTCGGCGGGCGTCGCGCCGGCGTCGCGGTAGTGGCTGGCGATCGAGATCGGGTTGAACCGCGGCAGCCGCGCCACCGCGTCCTCGATCACGTCGACGGCGAGGCGCATCGAGGCGTCGATCGGGAAGATCCAGGCGCCGCGGGCGCCGAACTCCTTGAGCAGATCGTTCTGCACCGTGCCCGAGATCCGCGAGGCCTCGACGCCCTGCTTCCGCGCGACCGCCTCGTACATCGCCAGGAGGATCCCGGCGGTCGCGTTGATGGTCATCGAGGTGGAGACCTGGTCGAGGGGGATGCCCCGGAACACGGTCTCCATGTCGGCGAGCGAGTCGATCGCCACGCCGACCTTCCCGACCTCGCCGGCGGCCTCCGGCGCGTCGGAGTCGAGGCCGAGCTGGGTCGGCAGGTCGAGCGCGAGCGAGAGGCCGGTCTGCCCGGCGTCGAGCAGGTAGCGGAAGCGCTCGTTGGTCTCCTCGGGGGTCCCGAACCCGGCGTACTGCCGCATGGTCCAGACCTTCCCGCGGTACATGTCCGGGAAGATCCCGCGGGTGTACGGGAACTCGCCCGGCGGGGGCGGCGCCGCCTTCACGTCGGCCGGTCCGTAGACGGCCTTGATCGGGATGCCGGAGCGCGTGCGCGCCTCCGGCAGCGGCCCCTTCGCCCCCTGGCGGCTCACGCGCGGGCCTCCGGGCCGGCGGCGCCGTTCGGCTTCTTCTCGACGAGGCGGTTCTGGTCGTCGACGAGGCCGGCCTTCTTGGCGACGGCGATCTTCTTCCACTCGACGCGGAGGGTGGCCGCGTCGACCATCTCGTCCTTGTAGACGATGGCGCCCTGGCCTTGCTCGACGTCGGCCTTCTGGTACGCCTCCATGATCGCCAGCGCGCGGGTGAGCTCCTCGACCGTCGGCGTGTAGGCCGCGTTGATGATGTCGATGTGGCTCGGGTGGATCGCCCACTTCCCGTCGAAGCCGAGGCGGGCGCCCATGTCGGCGTCGCGCTTCACCTGCTCGAGGTCCTTGAAGTGCAGGGTGACGTTGTCGACGACGTCGATCCCCGCGGCGCGCGCGGCGGCGATGGTGTGGTGCTTCGGGTAGTGGTGGAACTGGAACTGGTCCTTGGTCAGCTCCTTGGAGCCGATGTCGCCGGCGTAGTCGGCGATCCCGAAGATCAGCGAGGCCATCCGCGGCGAGCAGGCCGCGATCTCCTCGGCGTGGAGCATCGCCCGCGCGCTCTCGATCAGCACCTCGAGCTTGATCCGCCCCGGCTCGAGGCCGCAGTTCTCCTCGATCTGGGTGATCAGCCGGTCGACGAAGAGCACGTCCTCGGCGCCGTAGACCTTGGGGATGACGACGACGTCGACGCTCTTGCCGGCGGCCTCGAGCACCTCGATCACGTCGCGGTAGAAGTACCTGGTGCGGAGGTTGTTCGGCCGGAAGGCGCGGATCTTCCCCTTGAAGTCGAGGGTCGTGAGCGCCTCGACCAGCGTCTTGCGCGCCGCGATCTTCTGCGACACCGCGCAGGAGTCCTCGAGGTCGAGGATCACCTCGTCGGCGGCGGAGTCGGCGGCTTTCTGCATCATCTTCAGGGAGTGTGCCGGGCAGGTGAGCTCGGTGCGCCGCACGCGGAACTCGCGGGCGATGACGAGCTGCTCCCAGGGCTTCGGCTGCTGCGTGTCGGTGCGCATGCGGGGTCCTCTCAGCGGACGGCGGTGAGGGCGCGGCCGAGCCACGCCTTCTTCTTCTTCACCAGCACCTCGCGGGTGATCTCCAGGACGACCTTCCCGTCCTGGTTCCGGCCCACGAGGAGGAACTTGACGATCCCGGCGTCGTCGCGGCCCGGCGCGTCGCGCTTCTCGAGCACGGTCGACTCGGCGAAGAGCGTGTCGCCCGCGAACACGGGGTTCTTGTGGCGGCCCTCGTCGAACGACACCTCGTCGAGGGCGTTCTCGCTGGTCTCCTCGGAGGCGAGGCCGACCACGAAGGCGAAGACGATGCCGCCGTAGACGACGCGCTTGCCGCCGAAGTACGTCTCGGGGCTCTCGTCGCACATGGCCTGGTTGAAGTGCAGCTGGGCGGTGTTGAGCACCACGTTCGTCAGCGCCATGTGCTCGGTCTCGCCGACGGTGCGCGCCCGCGGGTGCACGATCGTCTCGCCGACGGTGAAGTCCTCGAAGTAGCTGTCGTCGCGGGTGAGCTGCCGGCCCTCGAGGGCACGGGCCGCGACGCGCATGCGGAGTTCGCCTTCCTTGAGCATGGATCTCCTCACTCGCCGAGCAGCCGCTTGGCGATGACCTCGTACTGGATCTCGGACGTGCCCTCGAAGATCCGGAACACCCGCGCGTCGCGCCAGTAGCGCTGCGCCGGGAACTCGCGGCTGTAGCCGTAGCCGCCGAACACCTGCAGGCACTCCGAGGTGACCCGCTCCGCCATCTCCGCCGCGAACGCCTTGGCCATGCCGGCCTCGAGGTCGCAGCGCTGGCCCGAGTCCTTCCGGGCGCAGGCGAAGTAGGTGAGCCGCCGCGCCGCCTCCAGCTCGGTGGCGGCGTGGGCGAGCTTGTGGCGGATCACCTGGAACTCGGCGATCGGCTTGCCGAACTGGACGCGGTCCTTCGCGTACTGCATCGCCGCGTCGAGCGCGGCCTGGGCGACGCCGACGGCCCGCGCCGCCGTCTGGATGCGCGCGTACTCGTACGTCGCCATCAGCTGGTAGAAGCCCCGCCCCTCCTCGCCGCCGAGGAGGTTCTCCGCCGGGACCTCGAAGCCGTCGAAGGCGAGGTTGTAGGAGTTCATCCCCTTGTAGCCGATGGTCGGGATCGGATCGCCGGCGAGCTGCGGCGGGTGGAACCGATCGCCGGGCTCCTTCTCCACCAGCAGGAGCGAGAGCCCCTTGTGCTTCGGCGCGTCGGGGTTCGTCCGCACCATGGTGGTGAGCACGTGGGCCCGGTTCGCGAAGGTGCACCAGGCCTTCTCGCCGGTGACCAGGTACTTGCCGCCGGACCGGACGGCGCGCGTCTTCACGGCGGCGGCGTCGGAGCCGACGTCGGGCTCGGTGAACGCGGCGGCGGCGAGCACCTCGCCGGAGCAGAGCTTCGGCAGCCACTTCTTCTTCTGCGCCTCGGTGCCGTTCGCGTGGATGAGCGTGCCGGTGATGATCATCCGGGTCATCACCGAGCCGACGGAGAGCCACGCCCGCGACAGCTCCTCGGTGACGAGGGCCATCGAGAGGCAGTCGAGGCCGGAGCCGCCGTACTCCGCCGGGAAGATGAGGCCGAAGTAGCCGAGCTCGGCCATCTTCCGGATCACCGGCACCGGGATCTCGGCGCCCTCGTTGTCGAGCCTGGCGGCGATCGGCTCGACCTCGGCCCTGGCGAAGTCGCGGACGGACGCCTGGATCTGGAGGTGCTCGGCGGAGAGCATGGTCACCTCGTCTCCGCGGCGACCTTCGCGCCGGGGGCCTTGGTCGCCGCCGGGTAGTGCGAGCGCTTCTTGACCAGGATCTTCCGCTCGTACGAGAGGACGACCTGGCCCTCCTGGTTGGTGCCGGTGGTGCGGACGTGGACGATGCCGCGGTCGGGCTTCGAGTCGCTCTCGCGCTTGTCGAGGACCACCGACTCCGCGAACAGGGTGTCGCCGGGGTAGACCGGTCGGGGGAACGTCATCGCCCAGTACCCGAGGTGCGCCAGGGCCTGCTCGGAGAGGTCCTCCACCGTCATGCCGAAGACGGTGTTCATCACCAGGAGCGGATTGACAGGCGTCGTGGGGTGGCCGAGGCTCTGGGCGTAGACCTTGTTGAAGTACAAGGGGTTCGCGTTCATGGTCCAAGTAGTAAAGAGCGTGCACTCACCCTCGTTCAGGGTGCGTCCCCAGTGGTGGCGGTAGGTGTCGCCCACCTGAAACTCCTCGAAAAAGCGGCCTCGCTCGATGATCTTGCGCTCGCCCAAGAGACCCTCCGGAGAAGTTTCTGCCCTCACGAGGTACCCACTGCGGCCGGGTGAGTCAACCCGCGCGGCCCCCGAAAGCGTCAATTTGTAAATTGACCACGCGCCGCGTCATGGGCTTTACTTGTCAACGTCGTTGTAAATGGAGGCGCCATGAACGACGTGCGGCTCAACTCGAACGTGGGGCAGAAGCTCCGGTCGTTGCGGCTCGGCCGCGGCCTCAAGCAGGCCGACGTGGCGCGCGAGCTCGGGGTCTCGCCCGCGTACCTGAACCTGATCGAGAAGGGGAAGCGGGTCATCCCGTTCCCGCTGCTGTGGAAGTGCCTCCGGCTCTTCGAGCAGGACCCCGAGCAGTTCATGGCGACCCTCGGGCAGGGCTCGGTGGACGAGGCGCTGGCGAAGCTGCTCGAGGACCCGCTCCTGCGCTCGCTCGACGTGGACGCCGAGTCGCTGGAGCGGCTCTCCGCGGAGCCGAAGCTCTACGGGACGGTCGCCGCGCTCTTCAACCTCTACAAGAACACGCGCACGCAGCTCGACAACGTGATGACGCGCCTCTCCGCCGAGGAGCAGGAGAAGGCGAAGGGCGGGAGCGGCGACCCGGCGCTGCGCCGCGACTACTCGCCGTTCGACGAGGTCGTCGACTTCCTCGAGGCGCACAAGAACTACTTCCCGGAGCTGGAGGAGGAGGCCGAGGCGGTCCGCAAGGACGCGGGCCTCGGCCGGCAGGCGACCAGCGACGAGCTGCGGCGCGCCCTGGAGAAGCGCTTCGGGATCCGCGCGCTCGACAAGGAGTTCGGCCGCACCTCGGTGGTGCGGCGGCTCGACCGCGGCGCGGGCGTGCTCGAGCTGTCGCCGTCGCTCTCGGAGCACGCCCTGAAGTTCCAGGTCGCGGCGTCGATGGGCGTGCTCGTCCTCGACCGGACGCGGCTCCTCGAGCGGATCACCGCCGGCGAGAAGGTGCGCCACGCCGAGACGCAGCGGCTGGTGAAGGTGAACCTCGCCAACTACTTCGCCGGCGCGCTGCTGCTCCCGTACGGCGACTTCTTCAGGGAGGCGCAGGCCAAGCGCTACGACGTGGACACGCTGGCGGCGATCTTCGGCGTGACCTACGAGACGGTGGCGCACCGGCTCTGCAACCTGTCCGACCCGCGGCGCCGCGGCGTGCCGTTCCACTTCCTGCGCTCGGACGTCGCCGGCAACATCTCCAAGCGCTACAGCGCCACCGGCCTGCGCTTCGCGGCGCAGGGCGGCTCGTGCCCGAAGTGGGCGGTCCACGTCGCCTTCCTGACGCCCTCGATCCTGCGGCGGCAGTACTCCACGCTGCCCGACGGCACGATGTACTTCTGCTTCGCCAAGGCGATGGTGAGCCCGGTGGAGGGCTCGGTGGAGCGGGGCACCGCGTACTCGATCGGCATGGGCACCCACGCCGACGACGCGAAGTTCCTCTCCTACGCCCAGGGGCTGCCCACGAGCGCGGCCGAGCTGAAGAGGCACGCGATCCCCGCCGGGATCACCTGCCGCTTCTGCGAGCGCACCGACTGCAACCAGCGCGCGGCGCCGTCCTACCGCTTCGCGTTCTCGTTCGACGAGTACACGAAGAAGGACTGCTTCTTCTCGCCGCTCCTCTCCAAGGAGGGCGGCGAGAAGAAGGGGCGGGCGCTCAAGGTGCTGCCGGGAGACGAGTAGGCGCTACGGCGCCGCCAGGCCGAAGCCGAGGATCACCTCGGGGGCCCGGACGCCGTCGCCGACCTTCAGGTCGGGCGTCTGGTCGCGCGACTCGCGCTTCGCCTCGCGGGTGACCCGGGGGCGCACCCAGTCGAAGAGCTCCTGCAGCGTGATCTGGGTGTCTCCGTCGAGGTCGGCCTTGGCGCCGCCGAGGCCCTCGGCGAGGAAGTGGGTGAGGAGTCCGCCGCCGCCGGGGCCTGCGCCCGAGATCTGCGCGCCGGACGCGGCGGTGAAGACTGCGACGCGGGGCGCGGCGCGGGTCTCGATCACCGGGACGAGCGGGCGGGTGCCGGGCGCGAGGACCGAGCGGCCGCCGGCGCCCGAGAAGCACGAGTCGACGAAGGCGACGACGTCGCGGCTCCTGGTGCGGCCGAGCGAGGCGAGCACGTCGGAGAGCTTCAGCGCCGTGCGGTCGAGCGCGGCCGGGTCGGCGTCGTACGGGAGCAGGTACGAGGTGCCCGAGCTCGGCTCGGGCGCGCCGTGGCCGCCGAAGAAGAGGTAGACGCGGCCGCCCGGCGGCACGTTCGCCTCGAGCCAGGCCAGGTGCTTCTCGAGGTCGCTCTTCGCGGCGCGATCGTCGAGGGCGAGGATCACGTTGCGCGCGGGGACGCCGAGGGTGGACCTCGCGAGCTCGGCGAAGCGCTCGGCGTCGGCGCGGGCGCCGGACGGCGCGGGCACGTCGCGGTAGCGCTCGACGCCGATGACGAGGGCGTACGAGGCCGGCTGCGGCGTGCCGGGGACGAAGCGCGTGGGGGGCGCGGCGATCGGCGGCGGCGCGGCGACCGGCGGCGGCGTGAAGGTCGCGGCGGGGCGGGCCACGGCGACCGCGCTCGGATCGGGCGGGAGCACCAGCGCGACCTTCGAGTCGGCGGCCGGGACCTTCACCGTGAGCGCCTGCTCCACGTGCCCCGGGGTGTTGGCGACGATCTTCAGGTCGACGGGCGGCTGCGGGATGACGTCGCCTTCCATGCTGGCGCCGATGCCGCAGGTGACGCCGGTGGCGATGGCGCCGGCGCCGCCGTAGACGAGCCCGAGGATCCCCGGGATCGAGGGATCGCCCGGCGTGCTCACGCCGACGTCGTTCGCCATCGCGTAGCCGCCGAAGGCGGCGAGGCCGACGGCTCCCACGAGCCCGAGCCAGCAGGCGTTGCTGAAGTCGTGGCGGAGCTCCGTGTACGGCCGCTCGATGGTCGTCGGCGACTTGCCGATCGCGCGGCGTCCGTCCTTGCCCTCGACGTAGACCCACGCGCCGGGCGGATCGGTGTCGACGGCGATGCGCTGCTTCTTCTCGACGGACGTCGTGCCGCACGCGGCGAAGACGGCGACGGCGAGCGCGCCCGCGAGCGCGCGCGCGAAGGCCCTGCCCAAGGCGATCCTCCGGTGTTGGCCGACGGACAGAGCAAAGCACGGCGCCCGGCGCACGGGGAAGTCCCATGGCCGGGCGCGGCGCCGACGCTCCCTCTCCGCGGCTACCGCCGCCCGCGGGCCCGCAGGCGGGCCGGCGCGGCCGCCGGCCGGCGGAGCGCGAGCAAGAGCCCGAGGCCGAGCAGCACCGCGAGGGACGGCGCGCCCGACGACGAGGTCGGGCTGCAGCCGCAGC
>CAZDGH010000226.1:0-8223 GCA_964504805.1 uncultured Myxococcales bacterium
ACGGCGCCGAGACCGACGTCGACTGCGGCGGCCCGGACTGCGTCGGCTGCGCCGCGGGGCTCGCCTGCGAGACCGACGGAGACTGCGTGATCGGCACCTGCGAGGCCGGCGCGTGCGTGCCGCCGCCGACCTGCATCGACGGCGTCCGGAACGCCGACGAGACCGACGTGGACTGCGGCGGCCGCTGCCGCCCCTGCGCCGACGGGCTCGCCTGCGGCGCCGACGCCGACTGCCAGAGCGGCTTCTGCGGCGCCGGCGACCTTTGCGGTCGCACCGCCTGCGGCGACGGCGAGGTCGGCCGCGGCGAGACCTGCGACGACGGAGCGGCGAACTCCGACGTCGAGCCCGACGCCTGCCGCACCAACTGCACCCTGGCGCGGTGCGGCGACGGCGTCCTCGACACCGGCGAGGCGTGCGACGACGGCAACCGCAACGACGAGGACGCCTGCTCGAACGCCTGCCTCGCGGCCACCTGCGAGGACGGCCTCCGCAACGGCGGCGAGGGCGACGTCGACTGCGGCGGCCCCTGCGCGCTCTGCCCCGACGCGGCCAGCTGCCGCCGCGACGCCGACTGCGCCGGCGGCGTCTGCTCGAGCGGCGTCTGCGAGACGGTCGTCTGCGGCGACGGGATCGTCGGCGCCCGCGAGCAGTGCGACGACGGCAACGTCGCCGACGGCGACGGCTGCTCCGCGACCTGCCAGTGGGACGGCGTGACGCCGCTCGGCGCCACGTCGGCGTACGGCGCCGACGGCGACTGCGCCTCGTGGAACTCCTGCGTCGACGCCGCGACCTGCGCCGACAACGCCTGCCGCTTCTTCGGCTTCTTCGAGGCCGTCGCCTACCGCGAGGGCGCCTGCCAGGACCTCCAGGCGGCGAACCCGACCATGCACTGCAGCGCCTTCACCGCCGCCGGCGGCCTCGACCAGGGTTGGGGCTCGGTCTGCAACCTCCCGGTCGTCTACGACGTGTACTGCACCGGCGTCGCGCCGCCGCCGGTGTGCGGCGACGGGATCCTCGACCGCTCCGAGCGCTGCGACGACGGCAACAACCTCGACGGCGACGGCTGCTCCTCGATCTGCCGGCTCGAGGGCGGCGTCGAGCTCGGCGAGAACGTCGGGTTCGGCCACCACGGCAGCTGCGACTCGTGGAACCAGTGCGGCGACGCGCTCACCTGCGCCAACGCCGCCTGCGCCTTCTACGGCCACGGCCCGGCGATGTCCTACGAGGAGGGCCTCTGCATGGACCTCGCGCAGTCGCTCCCCGGCGGCATGGACTGCAACCTCTTCAGCGCGCTGCCGAACCAGCTCGACGACCAGTGGCCGGGCTTCTGCAACATCCCGGTCGCGTACAACATCGTCTGCGAGCAGTAGAGGGACCGGCGAGGAAGATGCGAGAGGTCCTGCGAGACGGCGTGGTGCGGCTGTCCGGCGGCGGCTGCACCTTCGAGTACCGGCGGCCGCGGGCCGGCGTGGTCGTGGTGACGATCTCGGGCGTGGACGACGGCGCGCTCGGCACCGCGACGATGTCCGAGCTGCGCGAGGACCTCGCGAGCTTCGCGCCGCTGGAGCTCTTCATCGCCACCGACCCGAGCGCGGGCGCGCGCGTGCCGGTCCAGGAGCAGTGGACGGCGTGGTTCGCGGCGAATCGCCGCGGGCTCGGGACGGTGCACATGCTGGTGCAGTCCGACTACATGCACTTCACCGCCGAGCTGGTGAAGTTCCTGTCGCGCACCGGCGAGCTGATCCGGGTGTACCTCGAGCCGCGGCCGTTCGCGGCGGCGGTCGCTCGCGCGGCGCCCGGCTTCGTGCTGCCCGGGCCGATCGCTTCCTAGCGGACCCGGGCGGTCGGCGGCTTCCCGGCGAAGTGGGCGCGGAGCTGCGGCAGCAGGGTCTCGCGGTGGTGCGCGAACGCCGGCGTCGAGCCCGCGTGCACGACGCCGCGCCGATCGCCGCGCATGAGCTGGTCGTACAGCCCCACCGCGACCAGCTCGCCGCGGGGCGCGAGGGCGACGGCGCGCAGGTGGAGCGCGTCGGGCGTGGGGACCGGGACGAAGCCGCGGCCCTCGTCGAGGAAGAGGCCGGCCCCGAAGTCCTCGCAGGTGACCGCGACGCTCGCGCCGAGCGCCGCGAGGCGGTGGCAGCCCCTCGCCTCGATCGCCCGCCGGAAGCCGCCGCGCGAGGTGCCGCGCCAGACGCCGCCCTGCCCCGCGACCCAGAGATCGTCGCCCCGGCGGTGCACGCCGTAGAGCTCCGCCCGGTCCCAGGGTCCGGAGAGCTGCCGGTACGACGCGCCGCCGTCGTCGGTCACGAGCAGCAAGCCGCAGAGCCCGACGACCGCGCCCCGCGCCCCGTCGAAGTGCGCGGCGGCGAAGGCGGCCCGGGCCGGGAGCTCGAGCTCCTTCCAGGCATCGCCGTCCGCGGTGCGGTGCGCGCGGCCGCCGAGGTCGAAGACGAGGAGCTCGGCGCCGGCCCAGGCGGCCGCCATCGCGGGGACGCCGCCGGGGAGCGCCGTCACCTCGAACGGCCCGGCGGGCCCGGGCGCGAGCGCGACGACGCCCCACCCCACCGCCGCGACCCGGCCGTCGGGCGCGACCGCCACGTCGTAGAGCGGGTTCCCGGTCTCGAGGACGGCGGGGAGGCCGGGCTCCGACGCGTCGAGGAGCGCGCCGGCGGCGTCGGCGACGAGGAGGCGGCCGCCCGCGTGCGCCACGTCGAGGAACCCGCCGTTCATGTTCCGCCGCTCGAACGCCGGGAAGCACGGGCCCCGCGCCGCGACCGAGCCGGAGACCGGGACGAGGTCGGGCCGCGCCGGCGGCGCCGGGGCCGAGGGCGGAGCCGGCGGCGGGGCTTCCCGCGCCTCGGGCGCCGGCGGCGCCGGATCGACGAAGGCCTCCTTGACCGCGCGGAGGGCCTTCGCGCCATCGCCCTCCGTGCACTCGCAGCGCCCCTCCGCGTACATCGTGCAGCTCGAGCCGAAGCTCCGCCGGACGTCGTCGCAGCCGGCGAGGAGCAGCGGGATCGCGATCACGAGACGGGCGCGCATGGGGAGAGCGTCGCCCCGCGCCGCGCGCGCGGCCATCGTACCGACGGCGGTCGGCCGATCGGCCGATGCCGGGCTCACGCCGCCGAAGGCGCTCCGCGCAGCCCCGACCGGACCAGCTCCGCGGCGAGCGCGACCGCCACCACGATCCCGCTGCCCACCACGTTGAACCAGAGGAACCCGAGCCCGGTGGTGAAGAACAGCGCCACCACCGTGCCCTGCGCGACCGCCGCCCCGAGGAGCACCGGCCCCGCGGTCACGCGCTTCAGGAAGAACGCCACCAGGAAGATCCCGAGCACGGTGCCGTAGAAGATCGACCCGAGGATGTTCACCGCCTCGATGAGGTTGTCGAGGAGCGCCGCGAAGCTCGCGAACGCGATGGCGACGAGGCCCCAGAGCACGGTGAAGAGCTTCGAGGCGAGCAGGTCCTTCGCCGGGTCGCCGCCCGCCTCCTTGCCGTGGCGGATCCGCCTGTAGAGGTCGAGGGTCGTCGTCGAGCCGAGCGCCGTGAGCTCGCTCGAGATCGAGCTCATCGCCGCGCTCAGGATCGCCGCCACGAGGAGGCCGACGAGCCCGGTCGGGAGGAAGCCGAGGACGAACGAGAGGAACACGTAGTCGGTGTCCTTCGTCTCCGCCTCCGGCGCCGCCCGCTTCACCAGCTCCTTCGCCTCCTTGCGCAGCGCCGCCGCGGCCGCGGCCGCCGACCGGAGCTCCGCCCGCGCCTCCGCCTCGCCGGCCCCGCCGAGGGCGGCGACGTAGCCGGACGCGGCTGCGCGCTGCGCGACGAAGGCCTCGTCCCAGCGCGCCTCGAGCTCCTCCAGCGCCGGCGCGTGCTCGGACGCGGCGACCTCCTCGAGCACCGCGCCGTTCCAGAAGACCGGCGGGCGCACGAAGAGGAAGAAGACGAAGACCATCACGCCGGTGAAGAGGATGCCGAGCTGCATCGGCACCTTGCACATGCCGTTGAAGAGCAGCCCGAGGCGGCTCTCGGCCACCGAGCGGCCGGAGAGGTAGCGCTGCACCTGCGACTGGTCGGTGCCGAAGTACGACAGCGCCAGGAAGAAGCCGCCGGCGACCCCGGACCAGACGTTGTAGCGGCTGTCCCAGTCGAGCTCGAAGCTGACGACGTTCATGCGGTCGAGCGCGCCGGCGAGCTTCACCGCCGCCGGGAGCGAGACGTCGTCGGGGAGCCGCAGCACCACCACCACCGCGGCGACCGCCATGCCGCCGAGCATCACCACCATCTGCTGCTTCTGCGTCTGCGCGACCGCCTGGTTGCCGCCGATCACCGTGTAGACGATCACCACCAGGCCGAGGACGACGTTGAGCGCCTCGAGCGACCAGCCGAGGATCGAGGAGAGGATGATCGACGGCGCGTAGAGGGTGATCCCCGCGGCCAGCCCGCGCTGCACCAGGAACAGCAGCGCGCCGACCCAGCGCACGCGCACGTCGAAGCGGTGCTCGAGGTACTCGTAGGCGGTGAAGACGCGGAGCCGCTTGTAGATCGGCACGAACACCGCGGCGATCACCACCATCGCCAGCGGCAGGCCGAAGTAGAACTGGACGAACCGCATCCCGTCCTCGAACGCCTGGCCCGGCGTCGAGAGGAAGGTGATGGCGGAAGCCTGGGTCGCCATGATCCCGAGGCCGATCGTCGGCCACGGCAGGTCGTTGCCGCGGAAGTACGACTCCACGTCCTTGACGCCGCGGGACCTCCAGGCGCCGTAGGCGACGATGAAGCCAATGGCGCCGACGAGCACCGCCCAGTCGACCGCGCTCACGAGACCCACCGGGTGACGAGGGCGAGCACGAGCACGGTGAGCACGAGCTCGCCGAGGACGAGCAGGTAGACGTTGCGCCACGACCCGAGGAACGGCGGCGGCGTCTCCTCGCCGGCGGGCTCGGTCACGGCGCCTTCCGCGCCAGGAGGTTGGCGAGGAGCCGGTACGCGCCCGGCACGCCGGCCGGGAGCTGCCGGAACAGCGCCAGGCCGGTGTAGACGTAGCGGCCCTTGCCGTGGTCGGCGACGAGCGTGCCGCCGAGCAGCTCGGCCTCGCCCGGATCCGCGACGCGGAAGAGCGGCCGGTACCGCGGGTCCCACTTCGAGGCGAAGTAGATCCCGCGCTCCTGCACCCAGCCCTCGAAGTCCGCCGGGCCGAGCGGGTTCGGGCCGACCAGGACCGGCTCGCGCGGGTCGACGAACGTCATCGCCGCCGTCTCGTCGGTGATCCGGTCGCGGCCGAGCTCGAGCGGGTACGGGCCGATCGGCCCCTCGAGCGGCGCGAGGCGGTTCTGGGTGGCGTACTGCACGACGACCGTGCCGCCCTGCTCCGCGTACCTCATCAGCCGGTCGTGGGCGGCGCGTACCGCGGGGCGCACGTTGTACGCCCGGATGCCGACGACGATGGCCGCGAAGCGCGACAGGTCGCCGCTCCGGAGCGCGTCGTCGTCGAGGGCCTCGACCCGCACGCCGACGTGGGCGAGGTCCTCGGCGACGGTGTCGCCGGAGCCGCGCACGTAGCCGACGAGGCCCGCGGGGAGCTTCAGCGCGAGCGGCACGATCCGCACCGACGCGGGCTGGAGCACGAGCTGCAGCGGCACGTGGGGGTGGTCGACGAGGTCCTCGCGGAACGACCAGGTGCGGCCGCCCTCGGCGAAGACCGGGCGCGCGGTCGCGGCGGAGGCGGCGGGCGGCGCGCGGAGCTCGAAGCGGACGGTGGTCTCGTCGCCGGCCTTCGCCAGCGCCACCGGCTGCGCCCGCGGGGTCGCGACCCAGCCCGGCGGCAGCTCGAGCGACACCGTCCCCGAGAGGCCGTCCTTGCCGGCGCGGACCCGGAGGTGGAGCGGCGCCGGCTTCCCGTTCGGGAGCAGCACCGCCTCGCGGGTCGGCGTCACGGTGGCGGGCGGGACCACCAGGAAGCCGCGGACGCGCTCGCCGTGGACGCGGTCGGTGTACGCGTGGACGACCGGCACCTCGCGGCGCAGGGTGAGGCCGGCGAGCTGCAGCTCGACGGTGGCGGCGACCGCCGGCGGCCCCTTCGGCGCGCCGACGAGCGCGGGCTCGGCGACGAAGCGGCCCGGCAGCGGCGGCGAGGCGAGCCAGTACGGCGCCGAGATCGGCGCGGTCTCCGGCACGGGCACGTCGACCGGGATCAGGTTGCGCTCGCCGACGGCGAGGCGGAGCGCGAGGCGCTTCGGCGCGGCGCCGGGCACGGACACCGAGAGGAGCGTCGCCGCGACCGGCCGCCGGCCCACGGCCTCGAGCGTCACCCTGGCGGTGCTCCCCGGCACCGCCACCGGACGCTCCGCGATGGCGCGGAGGAAGATCCCCGACGCCGCGAGCATCGCCTCCTCGACCCCCGCCCGCGCGTCGCGGACCCGCGGCTCGTCGGGGAGCTTCGCCAGGGCGGCGTGGGCGCGGGCGAGGGCCGGGAGCGCCCCCTCCGGCGCGTCGCGCGCGAGCTTCCTCGCGGCCTCGGCGAGGGCGGCGCCGGCGGCCCGCCCCGGCGGGCCGAAGCGGCCCCAGCCGGGCTCGATCCCCTCGAGCAGGTCCTTCGCCGGTCTCGTCCCGGCGACGGGCACGAAGCGCTCGACCAGCCTGCCGCGCTCGCCGGGCACGCCGAAGCCCTGGCTCTTGTGCTGGCTCCGCGACAGCGCCGCCAGCTCGCCGAAGCCGAGGCCGAGGCGCGGGTCGTAGGCGCCGACGTCGAGCTCGAGCGCGCCCGCGGGGGGCGGCGGCGCGCCGGGCCACGACGGCACGTTCAGGAGCAGGCGGTCGGCCCTCCACGGCCTCGCGCCGCGGGCGAGCTGGTCGGGGAACCGCGCCGGATCGGCGGCGGCCTCGAACGCCTCCCGGGCGAGGATCGCCGAGGCGGTGTGGTGGCCGTGGTTCGGCGGCTGCTCGGAGAAGCGCGCGACGATCACGTCGGGCTGGAAGGTGCGGATCGCCCAGACGACGTCGGCGAGCGCCTCGTCGTGGCCCCACTGCGCGAAGGTCTCCGACGCGGCCTTCGAGTAGCCGAAGTCGCGCATCCGGGTGAAGCGCTGCTCCGCGCCGTCGAGGGCGCGGGCCGCGAGCAGCTCCTCGGTGCGGAGCACGTCGAGCAGCACGCCCTGCTCGGTGCCGACGAGGTTCTGGCCGCCGCCGCCCCGGGTCATCGACAGGTAGGCCACGGCGAGGTGCTTCGCGCCGGCGAGCCAGGCGAGGAGCTTGGTGTTCTCGTCGTCCGGGTGCGCCGCGACGTAGAGGACGCGGGCGGTCGTGCCGAGGCGGTCCACGGCGTGGGCGAGGGCGCCCGCGTGCATCGGTCCCTCCTCCGCGGCCGCCGGGGCCGCCACGAGCAGCGCGGCACACGCCGCCAGCCGACGAGCGTTCATCGCTTGGCCTCCAGGATGCTCCGCAGGTACGCCTCGTGCCGATCGAGCGCGGGCTCCGCCCGGAAGCGCGCCAGCGCGTGCGCCCGGGCGGCGCGGCCCGCCGCGGCCTGCGCCGCCGGATCGGCCACGAGCGCGAGCGTCGCCCGCGCGAGCGCGTCGACGTCGAACGGCTCGACCAGCCGCCCCGCCTCGGGCGCGACCACCTCGGGGAGGCCGCCGACGCGGTAGGCGACGACCGGCACGCCCGACGCCAGCGCCTCGAGCGCCGCGACGCCGAAGCTCTCGCTCTCGCTCGGGAGCAGGAACGCGTCGGCGTGCCGCAGGTCCTCGGCGAAGTCCTCGCGGCGGCCGAGGAAGCGCACCGCGTCGGCGAGGCCGAGGGCCGCGGCCCGGGCCTCGAGGGCGGCGCGCTCCGGCCCGTCGCCGACGAGCACGAGGCGCGCCGGCACCTCGGCGCGGACGCGGTCGAGCACCTCGAGCAGGTCGCCGGTGCGCTTCACCGGGCGGAAGTTCGAGACGTGGAAGAGGAGCGGCCCGTCCGGCGCGACGCCCGGGAAGAGCGCGTGGAGCCGGGCCCGCTCGCGGCGCGCGGGCGGCGCGAAGCGTTCGGTGTCGACGAAGTTCGGGAGCACCTCGATCGGCAAGCTCGCCGGGAGCCCGAGGCGCGCCCGGGCCTGGTCGCGGAGCCACGAGGACGGCGCGGTGACGCCGTCCGAGGCCGCGACCGCGAAGGCGGTCACCGAGCGATAGGCGGGATCGGAGCCGGTGCGGGTCACGTCGGTGCCGTGGAGCGCGGTGACGATCCGC
>CAZDGH010000226.1:8323-9723 GCA_964504805.1 uncultured Myxococcales bacterium
AGTGGACCTCGAGGAGGTCGAGGCGCTCGGCGCGGGCGAGGTCCACGAGCTTCGTCGCGGCGGCCACGTCGTACGGCGCGTGCTCGAAGAGCGGGTAGTCCGGCACCTCGACCCGGTGGAACGCGAGCCGCTCGCACGGCGGCAGCGGCCGGCTCGGCGGCGCGGTGGCGATCACGTGGACGCGGTGCCCGCGCCGCGCCAGGCCGACCGCCAGCGCCGCGGCGACGACGCCGCTCCCGCCGAAGCTCGGGTAGCAGAGGATGCCGATCGAGAAGGTCAAAGGAGCGGCTCGAAGGCGTGCGGCTCGGGGAACGGGTTCTCCCGGAAGTGGCGGACGAGGTCGACGACCCCGACCGCCGCGGCCGAGCGGAGCGCCTCGGCGTGGGAGACGCCGAGCTGGCTCCCGCGCCACCGGTCGCGGAGCTCGATCGCCTCGACGGCGCGGCCGGACGAGAGCAGCGTCGGGTCCTCGCCCGGCCGGCGCGTGAGCTGGCTCTCGTGGCAGCGGATCGCCGCGAGCTTCTTCGCGGCGACGGCCGAGGTGTCGACGAGGAGCGACGGCGCGAGCCGGTGCCGGCCCTCGTAGAAGAGGAGCGCCTGCGGGACGTGGCGGCCGGAGGGCGGGTCGGTCTCGACCTTGCGGACGCCGGCGAAGAAGACGGCGTCGCGGACCAGCGCCCCCGCGGCGGCGTGGTCCGGGTGCCGCTCCTCGAGCCACGGCGCCAGGACGAGCGCCGGGCGGTGGCGGCGGATGACCTCGACGATCCGCGCGCGCTGCGCGGCCGAGCCCGGATCGAGGCCGGCGTCCGGGAGCCCGAGGTTCTCGCGGAAGCGGAGGCCGAGCACCTGCGCCGCGGCCTCGGCCTCGCGGGCCCGCTGCTCCGGCGTGCCGAGGCTCGCCTTCTCGCCGCGGGTGAGGTCGACCACGCCGACCGCGTGGCCGAGCTCCGCGGCGCGGGCCAGGATCCCGCCGCAGAAGAGCTCGACGTCGTCGGGGTGCGGCCCGAAGGCGAGGACGTCCACGCCGAACGCGCTCATGGCTCGAGCTCCTTCAGGCTCCCGTCGAGAGGGTCGATCGCCTCGAGCACCCGGGCGACGAGGGCGCGGTCGCCGACCGCGGCCGCGGCCGCCGCCATGCCGTGTCGGCGCTCCTGCGGCTCGCCGTCGGGGTGGAGCCGCGACCCCAGCCGCCGCACCTCGTCGACGAGCGCCTGGTCGCGGCGGAGGCGCGCGCGCTCGTGGTGCGACGCGAGCCGCGAGACGGCCCGGGCGACGGTCGCGCGGGTGCGGGCGACGGCCCTCGGGAGCGGCGGGCCCTCGGCCTCGAGCGCCGGCGCGAGCGCCGCGAGGGCCTCCTCGAACGGGCCGAGGAGCCGGGCCTCGAGCTCGGCGCGATCGAG
>CAZDGH010000227.1:0-6684 GCA_964504805.1 uncultured Myxococcales bacterium
ACCCGGGAGGCGCGGGCCTCGAGGCCGCCGGCGGGGAGCCCGTCTCGCGCGCCGCCACGCGACACCCGGCCGGTGGCGACGACCCCGCGGGCGCGGACACCGGCGACCCCGAGCCGAGGGGCGTCGAGGCGGAACGAGAGCCGGGCGCCCTCGCCCCCGGAGGAGGCCGAGAGCCGCACCCGGCCGCGACCCTCGAGCGTCGGCGCGGCGATCCCGACCTTCCGGAGCGCGCGCCCGAGCGCCGCGAGCTCGGTGACGCGGGCGTCGGCGTCGACGGAGCGGGCGCCGCCCTCGAGGCGCCCCTCGCCGTCGAGGACCACGCCGGGGAGGCCGAGCCGCTCCGCGCGGAGCTCGAGCGCGCCGCCGGCGAGCCGCGCGGTGGCGCGTCCGCCGCCGGCTGCCACGCCGCCCAGGTGCGACGGCCCGAGGTCGAGGGTCGCCACCAGGTCGGCCGGCGCGACGCGGCCGCCGAGCCGCGCGAGGCCGGAGAGCTGCGCCGCCGGCGCGCCCACCAGGTACGCGGACGGGTCGACCCGGTCGAGCCGCGCCAGCGCCTCGACCTGCCTCGAGCGCGGCCCGATCGAGCCCTGGGCGAACACCGCCCCGCCCTCCCCCGCCGACGCCCGGAGCTGCGCGTCGACGAGCGTCCGCGAGAAGCGCACGTCGGCGTCGACCTCGACGTCGGACGCGAGCGGCACGCCGTAGGCGCGGGCCTCCCGGGCGCCGGCGGTGCCCTCGACCCGGAGCCAGCCCTCGAGCGCGCGCATCTCCGAGGCGCCGCGCACGACGACGTCGGTGGTGCCGAGCGAGACGCGTACCCGCTCGGCCTCCAGGTGGTTCCGCGCGAAGCTCGCCCGGACCTCGACGCCGAGCGGCGCCCGCACCGGCTCGTGGACCTCGCCCGCGAGCACCAGGTCCACCCGGGCGGCCTCGTCCCACGAGCCCGAGATGTCGAGGTCGAGCGCCCGGGCGAGGACCCGCGGCGGCCCCCCGGCCCAGGGCGCGAGGCGGAACGCCGCGTCCTCGATCCGCAGCGCCCGGAGCTCGATCGGCACCGGCGGCGACGGCGGGATCGGCGGTCGCGGGCCGGGCGGCCGGGGCGCCTTCGGCCGCCGCACCACCCGCGAGAACGTCCTCGCGATGGTGACGCCCGGGGGCTCGTCCCACGGCGCCCGCGCGACCTCGACCCGCCCGCCGGCGACGAGCAGGCGCTCGATCACCAGCTTCCGCCGCAGCGCCAGCGCGAGCGGATCGACCTCGAGCTCGACGAGCCGCGCGGCGATCGTCGGCCGCCCCTCGCGGTCGGAGATGAGCACGCGCTCGGCGCGCAGGACGCCGCGGTCGAAGGCCAGGGCGCCGATCCGGAGCTCGCCGACGATCGGCTCGGAGATCCGCCGCTCGACGGCGTGGGCGAGCCGCGCGCCGCCCCACGGCGCGCCGAGCCACGCACCGAGCGACCAGGCCGCGCCCGCGGCGCACAGGGCGGCCGCGACGAGCCGGCGGAGCACGTCAGAACGCCTCGCCGATCGAGAGGAAGATCGAGAAGTAGTCGAGGGCCGAGTCCTCGATCGGGACGCTCGAGCCCTCCGGGTACCGCGGCCGCATCAGGAACCGCCAGGCCACGTCGAGGCGGATCGGGCCGACCGGCGTGCGGTAGCGGACGCCGGTGCCGGCGGCGAGCTGGACGTCGGGATCGTCGAAGGCGCCGAGCGGATCGCTCTCCACCTCGCCGGCGTCGGTGAAGAGCGCCAGCGTCCAGCGCTCGGCGGCGTACCAGCGGAGCTCGGCGCTGGCGAGGAGCGAGCTGTTGCCGCCGATCGGCACCGGCCGCCGCTCGGGGACGCCGTCCACGGTCACGGTCCGGTCGAGGAGCGGCGAGAGCCGCTGCGCCGGCAGCCCGCGGAAGCCGCCGGCGCCGCCGCCGAAGAACCGCGAGACGATCGGCGAGCTCGCGCCGTCGAGCGGCTCGAGCCACCCGAGCTCGAGGCGGAGCGCCAGCGTCAGGTCCGCCGAGAGCGGCACGTAGCCGCGCAGATCGGGCACCAGCCGCACCCAGTCGAAGCTGCCGCCGAGCGGGCCGCCGCCCTCCTGCACGCCGAGCGCGCCGTACCACCCGGCCCGCGGCTCGACCGGATCGTCGCGGCGGTCCACGGCGAGGCGCTGCTCGAGGTACGAGAGCACGCACGGCTGCGGGCAGTCGGAGAGCAGCGAGGGCCGCCGGCCCTCCCGGATCTCCGGCACGCCGACGATGTCGAACCAGTAGACGGCGTTGTAGCTCGGCGTGAGCTGCACCCACCGCGAGAGCCGGATCGGGAAGCCGAGGCGGCCGGAGACGGCCTGGCCGGTGAACGGCTCGGTGAGCTCCCGCTCGTAGCGGGCGCGGATCGCCAGATCGGTGCGCGTCCCGACGAGATCCGGCTGCACCAGCTCGAGGGTGGAGGAGCCGGCGAAGCCCTGGCGGTCGGGGTTCACCACGCTCGGGAGGAAGCGGTAGGCGAGCTCGTTGTCGAAGTCGAGGCGCTGCAGGCCGCCGAACAGGTTCAGGTGGGTGATCCCGGCGAGCACGCGCGCCTGCTGGCGGCTGTCGTCGACGCCGGCGCCGGCGCCGAGGCGGTAGCGGAGGAAGTCCGCCTCCCGCACCGCGATCACCACCGGCAGCCGCCCGGCGATCGGATCGGGGTCGCGGGTGGTGACGCTCACCGCCGAGAACGCGCCGAGCGAGAACACCTCCGCCTGCGCCTCCTCGAGCGCCTCGGGCGAGAAGCGCCGGCCCCGGCCCACCGCGACCGCCGCCGCCTGGCGGATGTCCCGGTCGGGGACGAGCAGGTTGCCGACGACCTGGATGTCGCCGAAGCGGTAGACGGGGCCGGGCTCCGCCTGCACGAAGACGTCGGCGACGCCCTCCTCCGGCGACACCGCGACCATGCCCTGCACGTCGGCCTCGGCGTGGCCGAGCGCGAGGAGCCTCGTCTCGAGCTGCTCCTTGAGCTCGACCCACCGCGCCTCGACGAGCCGCTCGCCGCGGAGCAGGGCCGGCTCCTCGAGCACGTACGAGAGCGCCCCGTCGGAGAGGCCGTGGAGGCCGCCGACGAGGAGCGTCCGCACCCGGGTGGGCCTGCCCTCCTCCACCTCGAAGCGCACGGCGACGCCGTCGTCCCCCGGACGCACCCGCACGCCGACGGTGGCGCCGTAGAACCCGGCCTCCTCGTAGAGGTCCTTCACCCGCCGCACGTCCTGTGCGAGCGCCGCGCGGTCGAGGCGCCGCTCCTGGCCGGTGAACGGCAGGAGGCCGCCCGACGCCCGGGTGGCGAGCTTCTGCTCCAGCGCGCGGTCGGTGATCGAGGCGTTCCCCGCGACCTCCACCCGGGTGATCTCCGGGCCGTCCGCGGGGCCGACGAGCTCCGGGGTCGCGCAGGCGAGGACCGCCGCGCACGACGAAGCCGCCACCGCCCGCCCCCAGCTCCCACGCCCCATCGCCGGGGAAGGTAGCCACCGGGGCGTGGCGGCGATGAGCCCCGAGGAACGGCGAGGCCCCGCGAGACGCCCTGGCCGGGCGCCCCTCGGGGCCTCGTGACGCGGCGCCGCGCCTACTGCTGGCGGAACTCGGCGTCGATGACGTCGTCCTTCGCCTTGCCCGCCTCGCCGCCCGGCGCGCCGGCGGGACCCGCCGACGGGCCCGCCTCGGCCGCGCCCCCGGCCTCGGCGCCCGGGCCGCCGGCGCTCTTGTAGAGCTCCTCGGCCGCCTTGTGCGACGCCGCCTCGAGCTCGCGGACCGCCGCCTGGATCTTCTCCAGGTCGTCGCCGCCGCGGACCTCGTTCACCTTCTTCACCGCCTCCTCGATGGTCTTCTTCACGTCCGGCGAGAGCTTCGCCTCGTTCTCGCGGGTGAGCTTCTCGGCGGCGTAGGCGAGCTGCTCGGCGCGGTTCTTCTCCTCGACGAGCTCGCGGCGCTTCTTGTCCTCGGCCTCGTGCGACTTGGCCTCGGCCACCATCTTCTCGACCTCGTCCTTCTTCAGGCCCGAGGACTGGGTGATGGTGATCTTCTGCTCCTTGCTCGTCGCCTTGTCCTTGGCGGCGACGTTGAGGATGCCGTTGGCGTCGATGTCGAACGTCACCTCGACCTGCGGCACGCCGCGCGGCGCCGGCGGGATCCCGTCGAGGTGGAAGCGCCCGAGGGTGCGGTTGTCCCGCGCCATCTCGCGCTCGCCCTGCAGCACGTGGATCTCGACCGAGCTCTGGTTGTCCGACGCCGTGGAGAAGGTCTCCGAGCGGCGGCACGGGATGGTGGTGTTCCGCTCGATGAGCTTGGTCATCACGCCGCCGAGGGTCTCGACGCCGAGCGAGAGCGGGGTCACGTCGAGGAGGAGGAGGTCCTTCACCTCGCCGGAGAGCACGCCGGCCTGCACCGCGGCGCCGATGGCCACGACCTCGTCCGGGTTCACGGTGCGGTTCGGCTTCTTGCCGAAGAACTTCTCGACCACCTCGCCGACCTTCGGGATGCGGGTCGAGCCGCCGACCATGACGATCTCGTCGATCTCGCCCGGCTTGAGGCCGGCGTCGGCGAGGCACTTCCGCGTCGGCTCCATCGAGCGCTCGACGAGCGCGTCGATCATCTGCTCGAGCTTCGCCCGGGTGAGCTTGACGTTGAGGTGCTTCGGGCCGCTCGCGTCCGCGGTGAGGAACGGGAGGTTGATCTCGGTCTCCATCATCGAGGAGAGCTCGATCTTCGCCTTCTCCGCCGCCTCCTTGAGGCGCTGCAGCACCATCTTGTCCTTCGAGACGTCGAGGCCCGAGTCCTTCTTGAACTCGGAGATCAGCCAGTCCATCACCGTCTGGTCGACGTTGTCGCCGCCGAGGTGGGTGTCGCCGTTGGTCGCCAGCACCTCGACGACGTTCTCGCCGACCTCGAGGATCGAGATGTCGAAGGTGCCGCCGCCGAAGTCGTAGACCGCGATCTTCTCGTTCTTCTTCTTGTCGAGGCCGTAGGCCATCGCCGCAGCGGTCGGCTCGTTGACGATGCGGCGGACGGTGAGGCCGGCGATCTCGCCGGCGTCCTTGGTGGCCTGGCGCTGGGCGTCGTTGAAGTAGGCCGGGACGGTGATCACCGCCTCGGTGACCGTGGTCCCGAGGTACTGCTCGGCGGCCCGCTTCAGCTTGAGGAGGATCTGCGCGGAGATCTCCGGCGGGCTGAACTGCTTGCCGTCGATCTCGACCCGCGCGTCGGCGCTCGGCCCCTTCACCACCTTGTAGGGGACGAGCTTCATCTCCTCGCCCACCTCCTCGAACCGGCGGCCCATGAACCGCTTGATCGAGTAGACGGTGCGCTCGGGGTTGGTGATCGCCTGGCGCTTCGCCACCTGCCCGACCAGGCGCTCGCCGGTCTTGGTGAAGGCGACGACGGAGGGCGTGATGCGGGAGCCCTCCTCGTTGGTGATGACCACCGGCTCCTTGCCCTCCATCACGGCGACGCAGGAGTTCGTGGTGCCGAGGTCGATGCCGATGATCTTGCCCACGGTCTATCCGCTCCCTTCGCTGCCCGGCGGGCAGCCCTGGATCTAAGGTTCCGGAGGCCACGGCCCCCGAGTCGCGGGCGAACGTAACCACCTAGGATCCCCTGTCAACGAAGGTTTTCGGCCGGGAGGGGCCTTGCGGACGGCGGGGCGGTGCGTAGCCGCGTTCGCACTCGACCGCCACCGTTCATTCCCAAACCGCCCGGTCGGCGCCATGTCCCACCTGGCGGCCGCCGGAGGGATATCTGTCCGGACCCACGGCATTTTTGCCATCCCCATGGGAGTTTTCCGCCGGCATGGCACGCGCGCTGCACTGCGTCGTCGCCGTCCCCGCAATGGGCCGGATGGCTGCAAGTGGCCGACGTCCCAGCGGAAACGGCAGCGCAGGAGCCCACCACGTGCGGATGATGGCCAGCCCGGTCGACGCGAAGGTCGCGGTCCTCCTCAACGCGAACGCCAAGCGCGTCTCCCACCGCGTCCACGACTCGCTCCGCCACGTCGTCCCCGCCGACGATCTCTTCCTCTCGCGCACCGCCGGCGAGGCGAAGGACATCGCCCGGACCGTCGTCGACCGCGGCTACCGCACGGTCTTCACCGGCGGCGGCGACGGCACCTTCGTCTCCTTCGCCACCGAGATCCTGAAGCTGGTGGAGCCGGAGGACGCGCCGCGCTTCGGCCTGCTCAAGCTCGGCACCGGCAACGCGCTCGCCGGCATGGTCGGCGCCACCGGCGGCGAGGGCATCCTCGACGACGTGCTCCGCGCCCGCGCCGGCGAGGTGCCGAACGTCAAGAAGATCGACCTCATGAACGTCGAGGGCCGTCTGACGCCGTTCGCCGGCGTCGGCCTCGACGCGGCGCTGCTCAACGACTACGTCGCGATGAAGAAGCGCTTCGGCGGCGGCCGGCTCAAGGCGCTCGGCGCCGGCGGCCCGGGCTACGCCCTCGCCATCGCCACCAAGACCGCGCCCCACTACCTCGTGCACCGCAAGTCGCCGGAGCTCGAGGTCGTGAACGCCGGCGGCCCGGCCTTCGGCATCGGCAAGGGCGGGAAGATCGACCGCATCTACCAGCCCGGCGAGGTGCTCTTCCGCGGCCGCGCCAAGATGTGCTCGGCGGGCACCACGCCGTTCTACGGCTTCAACTTCAAGATGTTCCCGTTCGCCGGGACGCGGCC
>CAZDGH010000227.1:6694-7136 GCA_964504805.1 uncultured Myxococcales bacterium
GCTCCGCGTCGCCGACCTGTCGGCGGTGCAGATCCTCTCGAACCTCGACAAGATCTGGTCCGGCAAGTACGAGCACGAGCTGGTGCAGGACTTCCTCGCCGACCGGGTGATCGTCCGCAGCGCGGCGAAGCTCCCGTTCCAGATCGGCGGCGACGCCGAGGGCTACCGCGACACGGTCGAGCTCGGGATCGCCGGCCGCGAGGTCGAGCTGGTCGACTTCAGCGCCTCGCTGAACTGATCGGAAGCGGCGTCCACGGCGCGCCCGACCTCACCCGAGGCGGGCGCGTCGCCGTTCCTACTCGCGGGTGCGGCGGGCGTAGCCCGGCGAGAGGCCGGTCTCGTCGAGGCGGCGGCCCACGAACATCGTGTAGGCCACGGCGCCCTTCAGCTTCTTGAGCAGGAGCGCGGCCTCCCGCGCCTTCGCGGGGGCGGCAGCCTCGCC
>CAZDGH010000227.1:7170-9685 GCA_964504805.1 uncultured Myxococcales bacterium
GACGCCAGGGCCTTCTCGGCGGCGGCCTGGACGTCGGCGACGAAGGCGTCGACCGCCTCGTCGGGGATGGCCTCGGCGGCGATCGGCTCGAAGCTCCGGTCGTGGAAGAGGAGCAGCGTCTCGGCGGGCGTGCGCAGCGGCAGGCCCCAGAGCTTCTCGAGCGCGGCGAGGCCGTCGGGCCGCTTCCGTCCCACGCGGCACGGGTGCACGAAGGCGACGCCGCCGCCGAGGCGCGCCTTCGGGCCGAAGCGGGCCAGGAAGGCCTCCGGGCCGCCCTCGAGCGGCGCGGTGGAGAGCACCGCGTCGAACGCCTCGTCGGCGAACGGCACCTCGGCGCCGAGCTGGGCGACGAGCACCTTGCCGGCGAGGCCCTCGGCCGCGGCGAGGCGGCCTGCCTCGGCGAGCCGCGCGGGGTCGGCGTCGGCGGCGGTGACCGTGGCCCCGAGCTCGCGGGCGAGGTAGCGCGAGGTGGCGCCGGTGCCCGCGGCGACGTCGAGGACGCTCACGCCCTCGGCGAGCCCGAGCATGCGGCCCATGCGCAGCAGCGTCCCCGCAGGGGCGGGGACCCGCCGCGCCCGCTCGTCGGGCGACGCGTCGGCTGGCTCGGGAGCGGGCGCCACGCTCATGGGAGTATCACAGGTAGAAGACCACGCGATCGTCGTCGTAGAAGGCCTGGTACACCGCCCGGCGCTGCTCCTCGCTCCGGAGCTCCACGTAGACCGTCACGCTCTCGTACTTCCCGCCGGCGCTCTCCCGGACGCTGCACGAGTCCGGCGCGACCGGCCCGACCGACGCCGAGACCAGCTTCCGCACGTGATCGACGAAGTTGCCGCCGGACAGGCCGATGGCCTTGAAGTGGTAGAAGCACGGGTACTCGACCAGCGGCCGATCGGGAGGGTCCTGCTTCTTCGTCATCCCGCCGCTCCGTCTCCCCCACCTAGAGAAGGTTCGCCGCCAGCTCCGCCAGCGGGCTGCGCTCGCCCTTCGTCAGCGTCACGTGGCCGGCGATCTTCTCGTGCTTGAACCGGTTCACCACGTGGATGAGGCCGTTGTTGGTCGAGTCCACGTAGGGGTTGTCGATCTGGTACGGGTCGCCGGTGAGGATCACCTTGGTGCCGTCGCCGGCGCGGGTGACGATCGTCTTCACCTCGTGCGGGGTCAGGTTCTGCGCCTCGTCGACGATGATGAACTGGTGCGGGATCGAGCGGCCGCGGATGTACGTCAGCGGCTCGATGGCGAGGATCCCGAGGTCCATCAGCTCGTGGTACCCGCGCCCGGCCTTCTTGTCGGAGCGCGAGAGGTTCATGAGGAACTCGACGTTGTCGAAGATCGGCTGCATCCAGGGGTTGAGCTTCTCCTCGACGTCGCCCGGCAGGTAGCCGATGTCGCGGCCGAGCGGGAACACCGGGCGGCTGACGAGCAGCTTGTGGAAGACGCTCTCCTCCATGGTCTTCACCAGGCCGGCGGCGATGGCGAGCATCGTCTTGCCGGTGCCGGCCTTGCCGACCATGGTGATCATCTTGATGTCGTCGTTGAGGAGCAGATCGAGGGCGAAGTGCTGCTCCTTGTTGCGGGCGCGGATGCCCCAGACGCCCTCCTTGGCGACCTTGATCAGCGGGATCGCCTTCTTCTTCGCCCACGACCACTTCGCCAGGGCGGAGTGGTTCGGGTTCGCCTCGTCCTTGAGGACGATGAACTGGTTCGGCGCCCGCGCCTCTCCCCGGTCGTCCTCGGGGATGGTGGCCTCGCCGGTGGCGTAGAAGCCGTCGATCACCGACGCCGGGACGAGCACCTCGGCGACGCCCGAGTACACCTCGTCGAGCTCGACGCGCTCGGCGTCGTAGTCCTCGGCGTGGAGCCCGAGCGCGTCGGCGCGGATCCGGAGGTTCGCGTCCTTGGTGACGAAGACCGTCCGGAGGTCCTTCTCGCGGTCGTTGACGTCGAGGGCGACGGCGAGGATCCGGTTGTCCATCGCCTGCCCGTCGGCCATCTCGGCCGGCAGGTTGCGCGTGGAGAACAGCACCCGGAGCGTGCCGCCGCCCGGCAGCGGCACGCCCTCGCCGAGCTTGCCCTTGAGCCGGTACTCGTCGAGCTGGCGCGAGACCGAGCGCGCGTTGCGGCCGAGCTCGGAGAGGTCGCGCTTGAACTGGTCGATCTCCTCGATCACGTAGATCGGGATGACGACGTTGTGCTCGGCGAAGCCGATGAGGGCGTGGGGATCGTGCAGCAGGACGTTGGTGTCGAGGACGAAGTTCTTCCGCATGCGCGCTTTGGCTCTCCCGGAAGCGGGTTTCGGCGGCGCGGCGCTTCGACTTCTCGGAACGGCTCCGACTGTAGCACGCGCCCCGCCGCCGTCCGGGCGACACGACGCCCGTCCGGTCCTGCGTCTCCTCCCCGAAACCGGTTGACACCCCGCGGGTCCGCCGGTACAAGACGCGCGCTTTCGCCGCACGGATGTCGCGGGGTGGAGCAGCCAGGTAGCTCGTCGGGCTCATAACCCGAAGGTCGCAGGTTC
>CAZDGH010000228.1:0-9667 GCA_964504805.1 uncultured Myxococcales bacterium
GTGGCGACGACCTGATCCTGCTCGCGCTCGTCGGGCCTGGCGCTGATCTGGCCGACGAGCTTCAGGAGCCGGTTGGTCTCGCCGGCCATCGCCGAGACGACCACGACGACGTCGTGGCCCTTGCGCTGCGTCTCGAGGCAGCGGCGCGCCACGTTCTTGATCCGCTCGACGTCGCCGACCGAGGTGCCGCCGTACTTCTGGACGATCAGGGCCATGTGCGGGCGCGCCTTATACCACTTCCGACAGCTCGCGCGCGGAGAGGCCGAGGAGGTAGAGGATGGCGTCGAGCCCGCCGGCGGAGATCGAGCTGTCGGCCGCCTCCCGGAGCTTCGGCTTGGCCCGGAAGGCGATGCCGAGGCCGGCCCGGTCGAGCATCTCGAGGTCGTTGGCGCCGTCGCCCACCGCGATCACCTGATCGAGGAGCACGCCCTCCGCCGCCGCGATCTGCTCGAGCAGCTCGGCCTTGCGCCGGGCGTTCACGATCGGCCCGACGATGCGGCCGGTGAGGGCGCCGCCCTCGACCTCGAGCACGTTCGAGTGGGCGTAGTCGATCCCGAGCCGGAGCTTGAGCGCCTCCGCGGCGATCGAGAAGCCGCCCGAGAGCACGGCGGTCTTGTAGCCGAGCCGCTTCAGCACGCGGACGAGGGTCTCGGCGCCCTCGGTGAGCGGCAGCTCGCGGGCGATCCGCTCGAGCACGCCGACGTCGAGCCCGGCGAGGAGCCCGACGCGCTGCCGGAGCGACTCGTCGTAGTCCATCTCGCCCGCCATGGCGCGCTCGGTGATCGCCGCGACCCGCTCGCCGACGCCGGCGGCCCGCGCCAGCTCGTCGATCACCTCGATCCGGATCAGCGTCGAGTCCATGTCCATGACCACGAGGCGCTTCGAGCGGCGGAAGACGCCCTCGCGCTGCAGCGCCACGTCGAACGAGGCGTGCGCGCCCGCGGCGAGGAGCGCGCGCTTCAGGTGGTCCGGGTCCCGCGCGGCCGGCAGCACCACGTGGATCTCCACCGACGCCAGCGAGCCCTCGGAGAGCCGGGTGATCCGCTCGATGTTCCCGTCCTCGGCGGCGACGAGCGACGAGATGGTGTGGATCGCGCCGGCGCCGAGGCTCCGGCCGATCGCGGTCACCACCCAGCGGGCGCCGGGCGAAGGCGGCGGCGTCTCGGTGACCGGCTCGAAGTCGAGGTCGACGCCGAGCTCCTTGGCGGCGAAGAGCAGCTCCTTGAGCACGCCGCGCGTCTCGGGGAAGCCGATCAGCAGGCAGAGGGTGAGCTGCCCCTGCACCGAGACCTGCTCGATGTCGTGGAGGGCCGCGCCCTGCGCGGCGAGGAGCTGCGTGAACGTGGAGAGGATGCCCGGACGATCCCGGCCGGTGACCGTGACGAGGACGCGCTCGCTGCCGTTGCCCATGGGCGGCGCAGCCTAGCAAACCGCCCCCGTCGGGCAGCGAGCACTCGCGGCGGAGGCCTTGAATAGGGTGGCCCCCTCGCCGTATGGAGGGCGCCGCGCACCCGGGAACGGGGCGCGAAAACCCGAACACGACGGCCGCGCACGACGCGGCACCAAGGAGAGGCCAAGTGGGGTTCCTCGACAAGCTCAAGTCCGCCGTCAACGCGGTCACCGGCAACGCCGCCAAGGTCAGCCTGGAGTTCCAGCCGGCCGCGGGCCTCGCCGGCGAGCCGGTGCAGGTGAAGATCACCGCGACCTCGACGGGCCAGGAGCTGAAGTCCGGCGGCGTGTTCATCGACCTCCGCGCCGTGGAGAAGATCAAGATCAAGGGCGGCTCGATGGTCGGCGTGCCCTCCGACGTCGACGCCACCAACGTCCACTTCAACCAGCAGTTCCCCGTCGCCCCGGCGTTCGTGCTGGCGCCGAACGAGACCAAGGTCTTCGAGGGCTCGTTCACGCTGCCGGCGAACCTGCAGCCGTCGTACGCGACGAACCTGGTCCAGAACACCTGGGAGATCCGCGGCCGCATCGAGGCCACCGGCAACGATCCCGACTCCGGGTTCCTGCCGTTCCGCGTCGGCCTCAAGGCGTAGGTCGCGCCTCACCCGGCCCGGGCGCGCCCGCCTGGGGGGCCCCGGGCATGCCGCCCAAGTGGGCGCCCGCCGCCCTTCCGGCCATAGTGCGCGCCCTCATCGAAGAGGAGCACGCACCGTGGCCGGACCCATCCTTCTCGACGGCGACACCCTCCCCCTCGAGGCGATCGGCCGGATCGCCCGCCGCGAGGCGGAGGTCGCGCTCGCGCCCGCCTCGCGGGAGCGCATCGTCCGCGCCCGCGCGCTCGTCGATCGCATCGCCGCCGGCGACGCGCCCGCGTACGGGATCAACACCGGCTTCGGCACCCTCGCCGAGGTCCGGATCCCGAAGGACAAGCTCGAGCAGCTGCAGCGGAACCTGGTCCTCAGCCACGCCGCCGGCGTCGGCGAGCCGCTGCCCCCGCCGGAGACGCGGGCGCTCATGGCGCTCCGCATCAACGTGCTCGCCAAGGGCTGCTCGGGGATCCGGCCGGAGACCGTCGACCTGCTGCTCGCCGGCCTCGCCGGCGCCGTGCTGCCGGTGGTGCCGAGCCGCGGCTCGGTCGGCGCCTCCGGCGACCTCGCGCCGCTCGCGCACCTCGCGCTGACGCTCATCGGCGAGGGCGAGGCGACGTACGGCGGCGCCCGCATGCCCTCGCGCGAGGCGCTCGCGAAGGCCGGGCTCCGGCCGGTGGTGCTCCAGGCGAAGGAGGGCCTCGCGCTCATCAACGGCACCCAGGCGATCGGCGCCGTCGGCGTGCCGGCGCTGCTCCGCGCCGAGGAGCTCTGCGACGTCGCCGACCTCGCCGGCGCGATGACGCTCGAGGGGCTGATGGGCTCGCACAAGCCCTTCCTCTCGCGCATCCACGAGGTGCGGCCGCAGCCGGGGCAGGTCGAGGTCGCCGCCCACCTGCGCCGGCTGCTCGCGGGCTCCGAGATCGTCCGGGCCCACGAGGGCTGCGCCAAGGTCCAGGACCCCTACAGCCTCCGCTGCATGCCGCAGGTCCACGGCGCGGCCCGCGACGGCGTGCGCTTCGCCCGCGCGGCGCTCGCCATCGAGGTGAACTGCGCCACCGACAACCCGCTCGTCTTCGCCGACGAGGAGCTGGTCGTCTCCGGCGGCAACTTCCACGGGCAGCCGGTGTCGCAGGCGCTCGACGTCCTCGCCATCGCGGTGACGCAGCTCGCGGCGATCTCCGAGCGGCGCGTGGAGCAGCTCGTGAACCCGGCGCTCTCCGGGCTGCCGCCGTTCCTCGCCCGCGACTCGGGCCTGAACTCGGGCTTCATGATCGCCCAGGTGACCGCGGCGGCGCTGGTGGCCGAGAGCCGGATCCTCTGCCACCCGGCGTGCGTCGATTCGATCCCGTCGAGCGCGGGCCGGGAGGATCACGTCTCCATGGGCATGACCGCGGCGCTCAAGGCGAAGCAGGTCGTCGAGCACGTGCGGAGCTGCCTCGCCATCGAGCTGCTCGTCGCGGCGCAGGCGCTCGACCTGCGCGACGGCCTGAAGGCCGGCCGCGGGGTGGCGGCGGCGCACGAGGCGATCCGCGCGGTGGTGCCGCACATGGACGTGGACCGGGAGCTCCACCGCGACATCGCCGCGGTCTCCCGGCTGGTGGACGACGGCACCCTGGTGCGCGCGGCCGCGGAGGCGACGCGCTAGACGACGCGGCGGAGCGGCCCCGGGACCTCGGTGGCCTTCGCCTCCTTGATCCGGTTGTCGTCGTCGAGGAGCACGACCGTGGGCTTGTGGGTCCGGGCCTCGGCGTCCTCGAGCTCGCAGAAGGTGGCGATGATCACCTTGTCGCCGGGACGGCAGAGGTGGGCGGCGGCGCCGTTCACGCAGATGAGCCCGGAGCCGCGCGGGCCCCGGAGCGCGTAGGTCTCGAGGCGGGTGCCCCGGGTCACGTTCCAGATGTTGACCGCCTCGTGCTCGAGGATGTCGGCCGCCTCGAGGAGATCCTCTCCGATGGTGACGGAGCCCTCGTACTCGACGTCGGCGTGGGTGACGGTCGCGCGGTGCAGCTTGGACTTGAAGACCTTGCGGCGCATCGGGCCTCCCATGCTTCCGGTCGCCGCCCGGGACATCCAGGTCGGCGCCTTGGCGCAGGCACGGGCGAGATAACAACCCCGCGCCGTGAACACAAGACCGGCCCCGGCGTCCGGGGGCGTCCGTGCAACCTACCGCCGTTACTATGGTTTCCTCGCGAGCTCCTCGTCGAGCTTCGCGGTGAGCCGCTCGAGGGTGCCCTCGCCGGCCACCGCGGCGGCCAGCCGGTCCGCCAGGGGCCGCACCGCCACCTCGTCGTTCGCCTGCGCGGCCGCGGCGTCCTTCGGCAGGAGCCTCCGCCAGATCGGCGCCGCGCTCGCGGCCGCGGCGGCGAGGAGGACCTGGCTCCCGCCGAGGCCGCGGGCGACGACCTGCGAGAGCGGGCGCGTGTCCACCGCCTTCGTCGCCGCGCGCATCGCGGCCCGGAGCCGCACCGCCGCCGCCTCGCCGCCCTCGCCGCCGGCGAGCACCGGCGCCAGGGCGCCGTGCGCCGCCGCGTGCTGGAGGAGCCAGCCCTCGTGGAGGACGTCGGAGGCCTGGTCCGCGCAGTCCTTCAGCGAGAGGACGAGGAAGATCTTCTTGAAGAGCTTCTTCACCGGCCAGAGGAAGACGCCCTTCACGATCCCGAAGGCGCCGCCGCCGCCGCCGTCGGCGGTGCCGGCGAGGATCGGCACCGCCTCGGGCGGCACCGGCAGGCCGTGCTCCTCGAGGAGCTGCCGCACCATCGCCTCGCGCACCGCCTCGAGCATCTTGTCGTCGAGGAACGGCACCGGCACCAGCGGGCACAGGCCGGCGAGCACCGCGTGGAGCGCGGCCTTCCGCAGCTGCGGCCGGGGCTCGAGGGCGCCGGCCGCGCTCAAGCGCCCCTCAGCCAGTCGACGCTCTCGCCGACGGCGACGAACCCGAGCCGCTCGTACAGCCGCCGCGGCCGGTCGTCGCGCCGCGCCGTGAGCCCGACGACGTCCGAGCCCCAGCCGCGCGAGAGCGCCACCGCCGCGGCGACGAGGGCGCTGGCGATGCCGCGGCGCCGGTGCCCGGGAGCGGTGCCGACGTCGGCGATGAAGCCGACGTCCCCGGTCCGGAGGAGGAGCAGCGAGCCGTACACCTCGCCGTCCTTGCTCACCGCGGCGACGAGGTTCGCCCCGCCCTCGCGCACCTGCCGGAGCGCGAGCTCGTCCATCTGCCGCGAGACGTCGGCGGAGTACCAGGCCTCCTCGCGGCGCACGCGGTCCTGCGCGTACTCCACCGCCCGGACGAGCATCTCGTCGTCGGGGTCGACCAGGACGAGCTCGGTGCCGCGGGGCACGGGCTTCGCAGGCGTCGGCCCCAGGTGCGCCATCGCCAGGCACACCTGCCGCGTGTACGTCCGCGGCAGGAGGAGCTGGTCGAGCCAGCGCACCGTCCGCGGATCGCGGGCGGCGGCGCGGCGGTGCCGGCAGCCGGCCTCGAGCGCCTCGTCGAACGCGGCGTCGAGCTCGGCGAGCGACGGGGTACCCCGCACGTCGCGCAGGCAGTTCACGTCGTAGATCGCCGGGTGGTCCCGGTCGACGAGGAGCCGGCCGAAGGGGAGCCGCCGGCCGCCGCAGCCGATCGACAGCAGCTCGTCCTCGGCGGCGAAGATCGCCTCCGCGAGCTCGTCGGCAGCCGGCAACCGCTCCCCCTCCCGGATCATCGTCCCTCCTAGGCCGCCACCCGCGGCGGCGGCGCGGGCTGGCAGAGCTCGCGGATCTCCCTGAACCGGTCGAGCGGCGCCTGGATCACCACCCGATCGCCGTTGGCGAGCTCGCTGCCGAGGGCGAGGCCCTCCTGCGGGCGGCCGCCCCGCTCGAGCTCGAGCACCGAGATCGCCCGCTCGTCGTGGAGCTTCTCGAGCGTCGTGCCCGCGAGCGCCTGCCCGACGACGAGCCGCGCCACCACGAAGAGCCGCTCGCCGACGTAGAAGCCGTGGAGGATCGACGGATCGAGGGCGGCCATCGCGAAGGCCGGCGCCGAGAGCGCCGAGGTGGAGAACGCGACCTGGATGCCGAACGCGCCCTCGATCTTCCGGGCGAGGTTGTCGTCGAACATCCGGAGCACCACCCGGATGGTCGGGTTCAGCCGCCGCGCGTCGAGCGCCACGTCGAGGTTGGCGAGGTCGTCGTTCGTGCAGCACACCACCGCCTGCGCCTGCTCGATGTTGGCGGCCTTCAGCACCTCCACGCTCCGCGCGTCGTCGAGGATGATCGCGGTGCCCTCGCTCCGCGCGAGCTTGAGGAAGTTGCCGGTCTCCGACTGCTCGATGACGACGACCGGGATCTCGAGGGCGCGGAGCTGCCCGAGGACGCGGTAGCCGACGTGGCCGAGGCCGCAGAGGACGACGTGGTTCTTCATGGTGGAGGCCAGCACCGAGATCCACTCCTTCGACTGCTGCTCGCGGGCGAGCATGAGCAGGAACAAGCGCGCCACGCCGTCGGCGAAGACGAAGAAGCCGAGCGGCGGGAGGAGGAAGAACAGCGCCCCGATCCACGGCCGCTCCGACGGGAAGTCGATGGTCGGGTTCGCGAGCAGCATGAAGTACACGGCGTCGAGCGCGTGCAGGAACGTGAGGCGCTCGCCGTCGTCCTCGTAGAAGGCCCAGAGCAGCCCGGTGCTGCCGAGGAGCACCACCGCGGCGAGCAGCAGCGTCCGCCGGAAGCGCACGAGGAGCGCCCAGGCGTAGAGGAGGCGCGCGCGCGCCTCACGCTGCACGGCCGGCTGCATCCTTAAGGCGGTATCACCTGCGGCGGGCCCGGTCCATCCGGCCCGCCGATCGGGAAGTCGCCGCGCGGGACCTCCCATCGGGTAGGCTCCCGCGCATGCGCGCGCACCTCCTCGCGATCGTCACCTCCTGCTCGCTGCTCGCCTGCGCCGGCGCGCCGAAGGGCCCCGGCGCCGGCGGCGAGGGCGACGCCTGCCGCGGCCACGGCGACTGCGCCCCGGGGCTGCTCTGCGCCGACGACGAGCAGGCCTGCGCCCTCGACGAGTGCGTCACCGGCGACGACTGCGGCCCGAAGGAGGTGGGCCAGGTCCGCTGCGCCGACGCCGCCGGCCAGAGCGCGGTGCAGACCTGCGGCTACGACGGCTACCGGTGCCTCGAGTGGGCGGGCGAGCCCTGCCCCGACGGCAGCGCCTGCGCCGACGGCGAGGGCGGCCCCGCGTGCCGCGGCCCGGACGGCAAGGTCGTCGCGCCGGTCGACGTCGCGGTCGAGGCGGAACCGGCAGGCGCCGCCGAGGACGCCGAGTAGCTCGCTTTCCCGTCCCGGGGGCGCGTGGTACGGATCGAGGCCTTCGCCCCGGTTTTTCCACGGCGTTTCCTGCGGCGCACCGCCTCGCGCGGGGCGCGCACGAGGACGGCACCATGAGCGAGCACCGCCCCGAGGGCAGCCCGGACCGCGAGGCCGAGGCGGCGCCTCCGCCCGCGCGCGAGCCCGCCGGAAACGTCGCCGTCTCCGCGGGCTCGCTGTCGCAGCCCACCGACGGCCCGGGGCATCCGGGCCGCGTCGAGCGCGCCACCGAGCTCCTCGCCGCCTACGAGCGCGAGGCGCGCGCCCTCGGCCAGACGCCGGCGGCGGCGCGGCTGTACCACGAGATCGGCCGCGTCTGGGAGGAGCAGAAGAGCCCGCGCAACGCGGCGATCGCGTACCAGAACGCGTTCCGCCTCGACCCGCGCTTCGTGCTCAACCTCCGCGCGGCGCGGCGGCTCTTCGCCGAGGTCGGCAACTTCCAGATGGTGGCGCAGCTCCTCGACGCCGAGGCGGCGGTGGTCGAGGACGCCACCGCCCGCGCCGAGCTGCTCTTCGACAAGGGCCTCGTGCTCGAGGAGCGCCTCGGCCGCGTCGACGAGGCGATCGGCTGCTACGAGAAGGCGCTCGAGCTCGCGCCGAAGAGCCTCGGCGTCCTCGAGCACCTCGAGGCGCTGCACGCCGACGCCAAGACGCCGATCGCCCTCGCCGAGGTGTACCAGCGCGCCGCGGCGGCGGTGGACGACACCGCGCTCCGGGCGCAGTACCTCGCGGTGGCCGCCGGCCTGCTCGAGGATCGCGCCGGCAAGGTCGACGAGGCCGCGGCGCTGTTCCGCGAGGCGTTCGCCCTCGACCGGCGGAGCCCCGTCGTCTGCGCCGCGCTCCGCCGCCACGCCGAGCGCGAGCAGCGCTGGGAGGAGCTCATCCAGGTCCTCGGCGCCGAGGCGGAGCAGGAGGGCACCGCGCCCGCGCCGACGTACCACCGGATGGCGAAGATCTACCGGGAGCGCCTCGACCGCGAGGAGGACGCCATCGCCGCGCTCCTCGCGGCGCGGCGGGTGGCGCCGCAGGACCCGCTGGTCCTCGGCGAGCTCTCGCGGATCTACGAGGCCCAGGGGCGCTGGGAGGACCTCGCCGACGTGCTCAAGGCGCGGCTCACCGGCCTCACCGACGAGTCGGAGCGGATCACCCTCTGCCTGCGGCTCGGCGCCATCTACGAGGAGCGGCTCGACCGCAAGGACGAGGCGATCGAGCGCTACCGCGCGGTGCTCGCGCTGCAGCCCGGCCACGGCCACGCGCTGGCGGCGCTCGGCAAGCTGTACCACCAGCGCGCCGACTTCGAGCGGCTGCTCGAGACCTACGAGGCCGAGGTCGCCGCCGCCGACGACCCGAAGCAGAAGGCCGCGAAGATGTACAAGGCGGCCGAGATCCTCGAGGAGCGGCTCGGCCGCGGCGAGGAGGCGATCGCGCGCTTCAACGCCATCCTCCAGCTCTCGCCGGGCTACCTGCCGGCGCAGAAGGCGCTGACGCGGCTCTACGAGCGGCAGGGGCGGTTCGCCGAGCTGGTGGCGATGCTCGAGCAGGACCTCGCCACCCTCACCGACCGCGACCAGATCATCGCCACCCTGCAGCAGATCGCCGAGCTGTGCGACGAGAAGCTCGCCGACGCGCCGCGGGCGATCGCCGCGTGCAAGCGCGTGCTCGAGGTCGCCGCCGATCACCTCCCGACCATCCGGAGTCTGGCGCGGCTGTGCGAGAAGGCGAAGTCGTGGGAGGACCTGCTCCGCGCCAACGAGCTCGAGGCGGCGCTGACGCCGGATCAGCGCCAGGTGATCTCGCTGCTCCACCGCAACTGCGAGATCCTCGAGGAGCACCTCGGCGACCGCGACCGCGCCATCGCCGCCTACAAGAAGGTGCTGGCGCTCTCGCCGGCGTACCTGCCCGCGCTCAAGGCGCTCGGCAAGCTCTACGCGCAGAAGGGCCGCTGGGCCGAGCTCGTCGACATGTACCGGCAGGAGTCCGAGGTCGCGCCGACCTCCGACCAGGCCGCGGCGCTCGTCTACAAGATCGGCGAGCTGTACGAGCACAAGATCTGCGAGGAGGAGCGCGCCATCGCCTCGTACCGCGAGGTGCTGACGCTGCAGCCGGGCCACATCCCGGCGCTGCGGGCGCTGGCGCGGATCTACCGCGAGCAGCGCTCCTGGGAGAACCTGGTCGAGGTGCTGCGCGAGGAGGCGGCGGCGCGGGTCGAGCCCGGCGAGCGCAGCCACGTGCTATTCCGGATCGCCGAGCTGTGGGAGGAGCGGCTCGGGCGCGTCGACCAGGCGATCGACGCG
>CAZDGH010000229.1:0-9553 GCA_964504805.1 uncultured Myxococcales bacterium
GGGCCCACGGCGCGCCCGGCGCCGACGGGTCGACGTGCACCCGCGCCGCGAGCAGCCGCTCCTGCCCCGCGCCGCCCACCTCCCGGAGCAGGACGTGCCGGGCGTAGCGCTCGATCTGGGCCTCGGTGAGCAACGGGCCTCAGCGGCCGCCGGCGATGGCCGGGACGATCGCCAGGCGATCGGAGTCCGCGACCTTCGTCTTGAGCTCCTCGAGGAAGCGGATGTCCTCGTCGTTGTGGAAGACGTTGACGTAGCGGCGCAGCGCGCCCTTCTCGTCGAGGAGGCGCGCCCCGATCCCGGGGAACTGCCGCTCGAGATCGGCGAGCACCTCGCCGACGGTGGCGCCCTTCGCCTCCACCTCGTCCTGGTTCTGGGTGTAGCTGCGCAGCGGGGTCGGGATGCGGATCTTCGCCATGGCCTTGCTCCTTCAGAGGATCGATCCCGCGACGGCGCGGGTGCGCTTCCGGACGCGGAGCCGGTGGTCGGCTCCGCCCTCGCCGAGCGGCTCGCTCGAGAGGATCTCGTGGCCCTCCGCGGCCGCGGACCGCGGCAGGTTGCGGAGCGGCTCGTCGCCGCGGAGGAGGATCTCGAGGACCTCGCCCTCGGGCAGCGCCTCGAGGGCGAGCTTCACCCGGACCCAGGTCATCGGGCAGACGTGGGCGCGGACGTCGAGCTGCCTCACGCGCGCGCCTCCGGCCGCGGCCGGTCGCCGCCGTCGGTCGCGCCGTCGCCGCAGGCGGCGCACGACGGGTCGCGGGCGATCCGCACGGTGCGGAGCTTCCCCGGCAGCGCCTCGTAGACGGTCAGCGTGCCGGCGTCCGCGCGATCGCCCCCGAGCAGCGCGAGCGCCGCCCGGGCCATGAGCCCGCCGACGACGCCGCACACCGCGCCGAGCACGCCGGCCTCGCTGCACGACGGCACCGAGCCCTCGGGCGGCACGTCCTCGAACAGGCAGCGGTAGCAGGCGCCCTGCCCCGGCACCGCCACCAGCACCTGGCCGCGGAAGCCGAGGACGCCGCCGTGCACGAGCGGGATCCCGGCGGCGACCGCGAGGTCGTTGGCGAGGAAGCGGGTCGGGAAGTTGTCGCTGCCGTCCACCACCAGCGCGTGGCCGGGGAGCTGCGCCGCCGCGAGGCGGGCGTCGACGGCGCGGACGTCGGCGCCGGCGAGCCGCGCCGCGGCGGCGGTCGCCTTCTTCCGCCCCACGTCGGCGTCCGAGAACAGGAGCTGCCGCTGCAGGTTCGAGCGCGAGACGACGTCGTCGTCGACGAGCGTGAGCGGCACGCCCGCCGCCGAGAGCGCGAGCGCCACCGGGCTGCCGAGGCCGCCCGCGCCGACGACGAGCACGCGCCCGATCACGAGAAGTACTCGCCGAGCGAGAAGTAGCGCTCGCCGGTGTCGCAGAGGAACGTGAGCACGCGCTTGCCGGGGCCGAGCCGCTTGGCGAGCGCGATCGCGGCGAAGACGTTGGCGCCCGAGCTGATCCCGACCAGCAGGCCCTCCTCGCGGCCGAGGCGCAGCTTCGTCTCCCAGGCGTCGCGGTCGGAGACGGTGACGACGCGGTCGTAGATCCCGGTGTCGAGCACCTCGGGCACGAAGCCCGCGGCGAGGCCCTGGATCTTCGTCGGCCCGGGCGGCTTCCCCGAGAGCACCGCGCTCGCCTCCGGCTCGACGGCGACGATGTCCAGCGCGGGCCAGCGCTGCCGGAGCGTCCGGCCGACGCCGGTGATGGTCCCGCCGGTGCCGACGCCGGCGACGAAGGCGTCGATCGCCACGCCCTCGGCGTCGAGCGAGGCGAGGACCTCCTCGCCGGTGACGAGGTGCGCCGCGGGGTTCGCGGGGTTCTGGAACTGCATCGGCATGAAGGCGCCGCGCTCCTCGGCGATGGCCTTCGCCGCGCGGATCGCGCCCTCCATCGCCTCCTCGGGCTCGGTGAGCACGATCTCGGCGCCGAAGCTCGCGAGGAGCTGCCGCCGCTCGAGGCTCATCGAGGCCGGCATGGTGAGCACCAGCGGGTAGCCCTTCACCGCGCAGACGAGCGCGAGGCCGATGCCGGTGTTGCCGCTCGTGGGCTCGACCACGGTGCCGCCCGGCGGCAGGCGGCCGTCGCGCTCGGCGGCCTCGATCATCGCCAGGCAGATCCGGTCCTTCACCGACCCGGCCGGCTCGAGCTGCTCCGCCTTGGCGTAGAGCTGCGCGCCGCCGGTGGGCTCGAGCCGCGGCAGGCGCAGGAGCGGCGTGCCGCCGACCATGTCGAGGATGGTGTGGCACGTCGCCCGGGCGCCGTCGGGGAGCGGCTCGCGATCGCGCTCCTCGCGGGCGGCGCGGTAGAGCTCCGTCTCCTCGAACGGCCGGGACAGGGGCCCGGTCAGCTTGCGGAAGTCGTCCAAGCCGCGGCTCCTAGATGAAGTACATCGGCGGCCGGATGCCGCCCCGCGGCAGCCCGAGCTGCTCGCCCTTCCGCACCACGTCGGCGAGGGTCACCCCGTCGAGCGCCGCGGCGAGCGCCGCCTCGACGTCGTCCCAGATCGCCGCCGGGAACTGCCCCGCCTCGGTCCGCGGCGCCCCTCGGCGGCCGGGGGCGCTCGTCGCCCGGAGCACGTCGCCGAGCGTGACCTCCTGGGCCTTCCGGCCGAGGCGGTAGCCGCCGTTCCGCCCGCGGCGCGCGACCACGAGGCCGTCCTGCTTCAGCCGCAGCATCACCTGCTCGAGGTAGCGGGTCGGGACGTGCTGGCGCCGGGCGATCTCGCGGACCTGCGCCGAGCCGCCGGCCGCGTGGTAGGCGAGATCGAAGAGGGCCCTCAGGCCGTAGCGACAGCGGACCGGGATCTTGAGATGGGAGTCCGCCATGACCCGCCCGCAATCTTGACCGCCGGAAGCGGAATTCGTTATAGAAAAGCCGACCCAAGGAGTCAAGAAGTGCGCATCTCCATGGTCCTCGTGGCGGTTTCGCTCCTCGGCTGCGGCGCCGGGGCGACCTCGGCCGCGCCCGAGCCGGCGTCGACCCGGCAGCCCGCCGCGGCGCCGGACGCCGGCGCGCCCAAGCCCGATCGCCTCACGTGCGCCGATCGCTGGCTCGGAGCGAAGGGCCTCAACGAGTACGGCGATCCGAAGGACACGGCGTACGCCGGCGGCACGCCGCTCTTCGACGAGGCCACCGGCGAGACGAAGGACCGGCTCGCCCACCTGCTCGCGAAGCACCCGGAGCTCGCGTCCGCCTGCCCCTAGGACGGAACGCTCCTCCCCCGGAGACTCGGCCCATGGAAGCCAAGGCGCTCGGCAAGACGCACCTCGACGAGCTCGAGGACCAGTCGATCTACATCCTCCGCGAGGCGTACCGGCACTTCCGCAACCTCTGCATGCTCTGGTCGATCGGGAAGGACTCGACCGTGATGCTGTGGCTCGCGCGGAAGGCGTTCTTCGGCCACGTGCCCTTCCCGCTCGTCCACATCGACACCTCGTACAAGATCCCCGAGATGATCGCCTTCCGCGATCGGATCGCGCGGGAGTGGGGGCTCACCCTCGTCGTCGGCCAGAACGTGCAGGCGCTCGCCGAGGGGATGAGCCACACCCGGGGCCGCCTCACCTGCTGCAAGGCGCTCAAGACCGACGCGCTCAAGCACACCCTCGACGGCTCCTGGCCGCGCAAGCGGATGGTGGACGGCGTCTTCGTCGAGGACGCCAACAAGGAGCCGTACACCGGCGTGATCGTCGGCGCCCGCGCCGACGAGGAGGGCAGCCGCTCCAAGGAGCGGTACTTCTCGCCGCGCGACGCGAACCACGACTGGGACGTCGGCGATCAGCCGCCGGAGTTCTGGAACCAGTTCAAGACCGAGTTCGCGCCCGGCACCCACGTCCGCATCCACCCGCTCCTCGACTGGACCGAGGTGAACATCTGGGAGTACATCGATCGCGAGAACATCCCGCTCATCGACCTGTACTACGACCGCGGCGAGGGGAAGCGGTACCGCAGCCTCGGCTGCGGCACCTGCACCGATCCCATCCAGTCGAAGGCGACGACGCCGCTGCAGATCATCGAGGAGCTCCGGACGACCACGGTCGCGGAGCGCGCGGGGCGGGCCCAGGACCGCGAGGACGCCTACGCGATGGAGAAGCTCCGTCGCGAAGGCTACATGTAGCCCCGGGGAACCCGAGCCATGAGCAACCAGGTGCAGAAGGTCCCCGCCTCGCTCGACCCGAACGCGATCGCGGACGTCGCCGGCGGCTCCGCCCGCGGCTCCGGCCGGGTCGAGCACCGCGAGAAGATGAACCTCGTCGTCGTCGGCCACGTGGACCACGGCAAGTCCACGCTGGTGGGCCGCCTGCTCGCGGACACCGGCAGCCTCCCCGACGGCCGGATCGAGAAGGTGAAGAAGGTCTGCGAGCGGCAGGGGAAGCGCTTCGAGTGGGCGTTCCTGCTCGACGCGCTCGAGGCGGAGCAGGAGCAGGGCATCACCATCGACGCGGCGCGGATCTTCTTCAAGACCGCGCGGCGCGACTACATCCTCCTCGACGCGCCCGGGCACATCGAGTTCCTGAAGAACATGGTCACCGGCGCGGCCCGCGCCGAGGCCGCGGTGCTGCTCATCGACGCCAACGAGGGCGTGCGCGAGAACAGCCGGCGCCACGGCTACCTGATGTCGATGCTCGGCGTCCGCAACGTCGTCGTCGCCGTCAACAAGATGGACCTCGTCGGCTTCGACCCGAAGGTCTTCCAGGCGATCCGCGACGAGTACCTGGCGTTCCTCTCCACCACCGGCCTGGTCCCGAGGCACTTCGTCCCGGTGGCCGCCCGCGACGGCGTGAACCTCGTCGGCCGCGGCGCGGAGATGGGGTGGTACGGCGGCCCGACCGTCCTCGAGGCGGTGGACGGCTTCGAGAAGGCGCCGTCGCTCGAGGACCAGCCGCTGCGGCTGCCGATCCAGGACGTCTACAAGTTCAACGCCCGCGGCGACGACCGCCGCATCTTCGCGGGACGCGTCGAGGCCGGCACGCTCCGGGTCGGCGACCGGCTCGTCTTCCACCCCTCCGGCAAGCGCACCCGGGTGAAGACGCTCGAGGCGTTCCCGCGGGTCGAGCCGCTGCCGCAGGCGGCCGCGGCGGGCGCGTCGGCGGGCTTCACCGTGAGCGAGGAGCTCTTCGTCGAGCGCGGCGAGCTGGCGACGCGAGAGGGCGACGCCGCGCCGGCGGTCTCCACCCGGCTCCGGGTGAGCCTCTTCTGGCTCGGCCGGCAGCCGATGGTGAAGGAGCGCACCTACCTGCTCAAGCTCGGCACCAAGGCGGTGCCGTGCCGGATCGAGTCGATCGAGCGGGTCATCGACGCCAGCGAGGCGCTCTCGTCCCGCGATCCGACCCACGTCGGCAAGAACGACGTCGCGGAGCTGGTGCTGGCGACGCGGAGCCCGGTCGCCTTCGACCTCTCCGGCGGCGTCGAGCCGACGAGCCGGTTCGTCGTCGTCGACGGCTTCGAGATCGCCGGCGGCGGCATCGTCCGCGAGGCGCTCGAGGGCGAGCAGCGGGGCGACGGCGGCGGCGAGCGCTGGAAGCGCGGCGCCGTGACCCGCGCCATGCGCGAGCAGCGGCAGGGCCACCGCGCGGCGCTGGTGCTGCTCTCCGGCGATCGCGGCACCGGCAAGGCCGCCTACGCCCAGGCGCTCGAGACCGCGCTCTTCGACCGCGGCGTGCAGACGTACCTGCTCGACGCCTACGACCTCAGCGAGGAGCTCGGCGGCGAGGCCGAGCTCGTGCTCCGCCGCTACGCCGACGTGGTGCGCCTGCTCCTCGACGCCGGCCACGTGGTGATCTCCACCACCAACGTGATCGGCCTCGCCGACCACGGCCGGCTCCGCGAGGTCCTCCAGCCTGCGCCGGTCCTGTCGGTGCACGTCTCCCGCGGCGAGCTCGAGCTGCCCGACCGGATCGACCTCCTGGCGAGGGTCGGCGACGCCGCGGACGCGGTGGTGGAGCGGGTCGCCGCGGCCCTCGAGCCCCTGCTCGAGCGGCGGGCGGTCGAGCCGCGCGAGGACCGGCTGCCGGGGCCGCGCTAGGTTTCCGCCGCGGCCGGGCCGCGAGGTACGATGGTGGCGCCGATGGACGCCGCCGAGCTCACCGACGCCTCCCGCGAGCCGGGCGCCGCGCCCCACGCCCGCGCCCAGACGGTGCGGGCGCTGCTGCGGCGCCACGGCCTCAGCCTGAGCGGCGGCGCCGACGACGCCGCCTGGCAGGCGAAGAAGTTCGTCACCCGGGCCCGGGCGCTGTTCTGGGCGCGGCTCGCCTTCCTCTTCATCGGCCTCGGCGTCCTCGCCATCGACCCCTGGGCGGCGGAGTTCGGCATCCGCGGGCCGGCGGCGTACTTCGTCTACGTCGGGATGCTGCTCTACACGATCGCCAACTACATGGTGGTCGAGCACCCGGCGGCGGGGCGGTGGGTCACCTTCTCCACCCTCTGCTTCGACACCCTCGTCATCGTCTACCTGATCGTGGCCTCCGGCGGCCTGCGCTCGCCGCTGCTGGCGACGCAGCTGATGCTGACCACGATCTTCGTCATCCTCTTCCCGAAGCCGCTGGCGATCCTGCCGCCGCTGCTGACGCTGCCGGTGATCGCCAAGATCGACCAGCTCCTCGGCATGTCCGGCGAGCGCGTGCTCGTCGACCTCTTCACCCTGGTCTGGTTCAGCGCCCTCAACTTCGTCATCGTCTACGTGATCGTGTTCATGAACGAGCGCGAGGACGCGCGGCAGCGCGAGGTGACGCAGCTGCAGGGCGAGCTCAAGGACCTCGCGGTGGTGGAGGAGCGCTCGCGGCTCGCCCGGGAGATCCACGACGGCCTCGGCGCCTCGCTCTCCGGCCTGATCATCCAGGCCGAGTACCTGCACGGGCTCGCGCCGGAGGAGCTGAAGGACGAGGTCAAGGAGCTGAGGTCCACCGCCGAGGAGGCGATCGACGAGCTCCGGCGCTCGCTGAAGATGATGCGCGAGGACTTCGACCTCGAGCAGGCGGCGGCGGATCACTGCCGCACCTTCGAGGGGCGGAGCCGCCTGCCGATCGTCTTCGAGCGCGTCGGCGCGCCGCGGGCGCTCGCCGCCGAGGGCCAGCTCTCGCTCTTCCGCGTGCTCCAGGAGGCGCTCTCGAACGCGGCGAAGCACGCGGCGGCGACGCGGGTGCAGGTGAAGCTCGCGTTCGAGGGACACGGGTGCGCCATCACCGTGAAGGACGACGGCAAGGGCTTCGACCCGACCGCGTCGAAGCACGGCCACTACGGGCTCCTCAACATGCGGGAGCGCGCGAAGAAGTGCGGGGGCGAGGTGACCGTCCGGTCGCGCCCCGGCGAAGGCACCGAGATCTGCCTGACCGTGCCCTACCGGGAGCACGCGCCGGCGGGAGGGGAGGCCCTGGGATGAGCAACGAGGTGAAGACGCGGCTGTTCGTGGTCGAGGATCAGGTGAAGATCCTCAAGTCGCAGCTGAAGCTGCTCGAGGCCTCCCCGGCGCTCGACGTGCTCGGCACCGCGCTGAACGGCGAGGACGCCATCCCCGAGATCGAGAAGCTGCAGCCGGAGGTCGTGCTCTGCGATCTCGGCCTGCCGGGCATGAGCGGCATCGACGTGACCCGGACGGTGAAGGCGCGGTGGCCGAAGATCGAGGTGCTGATCTTCACCATCTTCGAGGAGGAGGAGAAGGTCCTCGACGCCATCAAGGCCGGCGCCTCGGGCTACCTGCTCAAGGGCGCGACCGCCGACAAGATCGTCGAGGCGATCCAGGACGTGCGCTCGGGCGGCACCGTGATCCAGCCGTCGCTCGCGCGCCGGCTGCTGAAGCACTTCGCGGTGCCTGAGTCCCCGCCGGAGAAGCCGGCGGCCCCGGCCGCCGCGCCCGCCGCGGCGCCGGCGCCGGAGAAGCCGGTCGAGGAGGGGAAGTCGCTCTCGAACCGCGAGACCGAGATCCTGCGCCTCATCGCCAAGGGGCTCTCGAACCAGGAGGCGGCGCGGGTCCTCGAGCTCTCCAAGGCCACCATCCGCACGCACCTCGAGCACATCTACCACAAGCTCGAGGTGACGAACCGGGTGGAGGCGGTGACGGAGGGGATCCGGAAGGGAATCATCGAGATGTGACGCGGGCGCCGGGGTTCGGCCAGGCTCCAGGCTCCAGGCTCCGGCAGGCGCCCGGCTCGTAGCCTCGGAGCCTCGTAGCCTCGTAGCCTCGTAGCCTGCCTCTCTCAGCGGCAGACGCCGTGCCCTTCCGGCTGCGGCTCGCACGTCCCCGCGGCGCAGGCGAGCCGCGCGCCCTCGGGATCGCAGAGCGGCGTACAGAGGGCCTCGCCGCCCGCGTCCACGTAGCAGGCGTGGAGGGGGCGGCAGGTCGCCTCGGGGGAGCGGTCGAGGGGATCGCAGGGGCCTTCGGCGGTGCCGGCGGCGAGGCAGCGGCCGACCTCCCCGCCGTCGACGAGGGCCGGGAGGCAGGTGCCGGCGCCGGCGTCGCAGGTGGCGTAGAGGTCGCCGCCGGCGGTCGTGCCGGGGCCGCACCAAGACGGCACGCAGGCGGAGAGCTCGCAGCGCTCGTCGGCGGCGAGGCAGTCGGCGTCGACGGCGCACGGGGCGGCGCAGCGGTAGGCGCCGTCGATCTCGAGGCAGGGGCCGGCGGCGCAACCGACCTCGGGCTCGCAGGCCTCGCCGGCCTGCGGCGCGGGCACGCAGGCGCCGGTGCGCGGGTCGCAGCGCTCGCCGCCGCCGCACGCGCCGCACGACGTCTCGGGCTCGCAGGTGCCGGCCGCCGCGCAGTACGTGCCCGGCCCGCACGGCGCTGCGCAGCCGCCCTCGCAGACGCCGGTCGCCGCGCCGCAGCGCGCCCCGCCCTCGCAGACCACGCCGCGGCAGAGGAACGGCTCGCAGCGGTCGGCGACGCAGCGCTCGCCGGGGCCGCAGCCGTCCCCACAGCCGACGACGACGCAGGTGCCGGTGGCGGGATCGCACGCCTCGCCGGCGCCGCAGCCGTTGCCGCAGGCGTCCTTGCAGACCTCGTCGACGGGATCGCAGGAGAGCCCCGGCGGGCACTCCACCGTCGCGCAGGGCCCGAAGGTCGTGCAGACACCCCACGGCTCGGGCTCGCCCTGGAACTCGAAGCAGCCGAGGCCGGGGCCGCAGGCGCCGCGCTCGGTCGGGTCGCAGTACGCGCCGCAGGTGCCGATCAGGCAGAGCTCGCCGCGGGGGCACGCGGTCTCCGGCGCGGCGCGGTGCTGATCGTCGGCGCAGGCGCCGCCGGAGGGCGCGTCCCCGCCGTCGAAGCAGAGGCCGAAGACGGAGCCGGCGCCGTCGTCGAGCGGCACGCAGACGCCGCTGTCCGCGGACGCCCCCTCGCAGGCGCCGAACCACGGCACGTTCGGCTGGCGGAAGCTGCCCGCCCCGCAGCCGTTCGGCAGGCAGACCCCGAGCGACGCCTCGCAGTACGCGAACAGCGTGCGGCAGTCGGCGGTGGTCGCGCACGGCTCGAGGCAGAGCGGCTCCTGCGCGGGCAGCGTCGTGCACGCGAGGCCGGGCGCGCAGCCGACCGCCTCGGTG
>CAZDGH010000230.1:0-9533 GCA_964504805.1 uncultured Myxococcales bacterium
GGCGACGGCCGCGGCCAGCCGGGCGCGGACCGCGGCGAGGCCGTCGGCGACGCTCACGGCGCGCCCCACGGCAGCGGCACGCCCGCGCGGCCGAGGGCGGCGACGGCCTCGGCGAGCGGGAGGCCGATCACGTTCGAGTGGGAGCCCTCGATCGCCTCGACCAGGACGCCGCCCTTGCCCTGCACCGCGTAGGCGCCGGCCTTGCCGAGCGGCTCCCCGGTCGACGCGTACCACCGCAGCTCCGCCTCGCTCGCGGCGCGGAACCGCACCCGGGTCCGCACCGTGAAGGTCTCCTCGTGGGCGCCGCGGACGCAGACGCCGGAGATCACCTCGTGGGTCTCGCCGGCGAGCGACCGGAGCATCTCGAGGGCGTCGGCCTCGTCGCGCGGCTTCCCGAGCGGTCGGCCGCGGTGGACGACCTCGGTGTCGGCGGCGAGGACCACGCGGCCCGGCGCCCGCGCCGCCGCCACCGCCGCCTTCTCCCGGGCGAGGCGCGCCACGTAGGCCTCGGGCGGCTCGCCCTCGCCGGGGACCTCGGGGATGTCCGCGGCGGCGACGTCGAACGCGAGGCCGAGGCCGGCGAGCAGCTCGCGCCGGCGCGGCGAGGCGGAGGCGAGCACGAACGCGGCCAAGCGGGCAGCTCCTTCCCCGGTCGCGCCGTTGACCGGTCGCGGCGCCGGGGTATGGTGGGTCCGGGCGCGGGAAGTACCCCACCGAGGCGTGGCATGGAAGCCCGTGAGCTCCTCAAGGAGCTGAAGCGGACCGTCGACGAGCTGCAGGCCTTCAACGAGATCGGCAAGGCGCTGACCTCGACCCTCGACATCCGCGAGGTGCTGCAGCTGATCATGGAGAAGGTCCGCGACCTCCTCCACCCGTCGAACTTCTCGCTCATCCTCCTCGACGAGGCGAAGCAGGAGCTCGTCTTCGAGATCGCCGTCGGCGCCGGCGCCGACGCGCTCCGCGGCCTCCGCTTCCCGGTGGGCGAGGGCATCGCCGGCTGGGTCGCCCGCGAGGCGCAGCCGCTGCTCGTCGCGGACGTGAGCGAGGACCCGCGCTTCGCCGCGCGCTTCGACGAGTCGACGCGCTTCACGACCCGGAGCGTCCTCGCGGTGCCGCTCAAGGTCCGCGGCCGCGTCCTCGGCCTGATCGAGCTCGTCAACGGGCCGCTGGCGCCGCCGTTCCGGCAGGACGATCTGCGCACCCTCGGCTCCCTCGCCGACTACGCCGCCATCGCCCTCGAGAACGCGCGCAACTTCCAGAAGGTGCGCGAGCTCACCATCTCCGACGAGCACACCGACCTCTACAACGCGCGGCACCTGCACCGCGTCCTCGAGGCCGAGGTGCGGCGCTCGCAGCGCCTCGGGCACTCGCTGTCGCTGGTGTTCTTCGACCTCGATCGCTTCAAGGAGGTCAACGACACCCACGGGCACCAGGTCGGCTCGGCGCTCCTGCGCGAGGTCGGCCGGGTGCTCGTCTCGGTGCTCCGCAACATCGACGTCGCGGTCCGCTACGGCGGCGACGAGTTCGTCTGCCTGCTGCCGGAGACCGACAAGCCGAGCGCGGTCGCCGTCGCGGAGCGGATCCGCGAGGCGATGAACGCCCACCTCTTCCTCGCGGAGCGGGGGCTCGGGATCCGGCTCACCGCCTCGTTCGGCGTCGCCTCGCTCCCCGCCGACGCGCCGGACGAGGAGGGGCTGCTCCGCGCCGCCGACCTCGCCATGTACCGCGCGAAGGAGAAGGCCCGCGATCGCGTCGAGGCCGCGTGAGGGTGCCTCACGCGCCGCGTCCGTAGCCGCCTGCCGGAGCCCGGAGCCCGATCCTACGTGTCGCTCTCGCCGTCGGCCGGCGCGCGGCCCGCGAACATCTCGGGGTTCGTCTCGACGGTCGCTTCCTTGCGGAGCGTGGTGAGGAAGCCCTCGACGAGCGCGCCCTGCTTCTTGGCGAGGAGCCGGTCGCGGTACTCGGCCTTGCGCTTCTCGAACTCGGCCGGGTCGGGGCGCTTGCGCTCCTTCAGCTGCGCGACGATCTGCGAGCCGCCGACCTCGTAGACCTGCGGCAGCACCTGGCCCGGCTGCTCGAGGGCGGCCACCGCCCGGGAGAGCTCGCCGGAGACGCCGATCCGCGGCACGTACTCGTTGCCGACGGCGAAGAGGCCGGTCTCCTCGACCACCGGCGCCTGGCCGGCCGGGGCAGGGCGCTCGCCCTCGGGGGCCGGGAACTGGTCGGCGAGGGACTTGCCGGCCTGCGCGGCGGCGAGCGCGGCCTCGGCCTTCTCGCGGGCGACCCGCTTCGCCTTCTCGGCGGCGAGCAGCTCCTTGGCGAGCTCCTCCTGGACCTCCTCGAGCTTCTTCTCCTCGGCGGGCTGCACCTCGTTCACCTTGATGAGGTGGAAGCCGAACCGGCTGCGGACGACGTCGGAGAGCTTGCCAGGCTCGAGCGCCATCGCCGCCTGCTCGAACGGCTTGTCCATGGTGCCGAGGCCGAAGAAGCCGAGGTCGCCGCCCTTGTCCTTCGAGCCCGGATCCTCGGACAGCTCCTTGGCGAGCTCGCCGAAGTCCTTGCCGCCCTCGAGCTGCTTCTTGGCCTCCTCGAGCTTCGCCTTGGCGGCGTCGAGCTCGGCCTGCGGCGCGCCCTCGGCGACCTTGACGAGGATGTGCTGCGCCTTGACGCGCTTCGGCTTCTTGAAGCGGAAGCTCTTCTTCTTGTAGTCCTCCTCGAGCTGCTTCTTGCCGTCCTCGGAGGCGATGAAGGCCTCGATCTCCTCGGGGGTCGGCGCCGCCTCGAGGCGGAACATCGGCACGGTGAAGCGCACGAAGGAGAGGCTCGCGCGGTCGTTGTCGCGCTCGTACTCCGTCTTCACCTCGTCGTCGGTCGCCTTCGCGCCCTGCCGGATCTGCGCGAGCATCTTGTCCTTGAGCAGATCGCCGCGGACCTGCTCCTCGAACTTCTCGGGGGCCATCCCGAGGCCGTTCTCGACGTAGCCCTTGTAGGTCTCGAAGTCGAAGACGCCGTTCTTCTGGAACGCGGGGATCTTCCGGAGCTCGGTGGCGACCTCCTCGTCGCCCACCGCGAGGCCGTGCGCCTTCGCCAGCTCGACGAGGAGCTTCTGCTCCACGAGCCGGTCGAGGACGGTGTCCTTGAGCTTCATCTGCTCGGCCATCTCGGGGGTGAACGCCCCGCCGGACTGGCGCCGGTACGACTCGTAGTAGGCCGCGTACGCCGTCTGGAATTCCCGGGTGGTGATCTCCGCGCCGTTCACCTTCGCCGCGTAGGCCGTGGGGCCGGCGTCCGCGCCGCCGAGGCCCATGCACCCCTGGCTGCCCGGGCCGAAGTAGGCCACGAACACCAGGATGATGATGCCGAAGGTGATGAAGGTGATGGGGGAGCGGGAGTTCTCCCGGATCTTGTCGAGCATCGGTCGTGGTTCCTTCGGTCTGCGCGCCCGCGCGGTGTCGCACCCGCGGCGCGTCTCGGTGCCGTCTTCCCCACCTGTGGGCAAGCGGCCGAAAAGGTTGACACCCTAGGGAAATCGCTGGCCTAATGCAAGAGAAACAACCCCGTCGAACCGTCCACCCGCGCCCCTCTTCCGCCCCGGGAAACCAAGGCCTTGCTCGCCTTCCTCAAGCGGTACCGCGAGCTCCTGCTCGTCGCCGCGCTCCTGCTGTTCCCGGCGGGGACGTACATCGCCAACGCGAAGCAGGGACGGGAGCTCTCCACGCTCGATCGGTTCTTCCTCGCCGCGTCCGCGCCGATCGGCTCGGTCGTCGACGGCGTGGTCGGCGGCGCGATCGATCTCGTCCACGACTACGTCGCGCTCCGCGGCGTCCGCGAGGAGAACGAGCGGCTGCACCGCGAGGTGTTCGCGCTGCGCGACGCGCTCCACGCCTCGCGCGAGCAGGAGCTCGAGAACGGCCGGCTGCGGCAGCTGCTCGCGTTCGCCGAGGCGGAGAAGGGCGGCGTCGTCGCCGCGCCCGTCGTCGGCGTCTCGCCCACGCACCGGCGGACCATCACCATCGCCAAGGGCGGCGGCGACGGCATCGCCCCCGGCATGGCGGTGGTGACGGGCGAGGGCGTCGTCGGCAAGGTGGTCGCCACCTTCGGCGGCTACGCCGAGGTGCAGCTCCTCGTCGATCCGAGCTTCGCGATGGCGGCGCGCGTGCAGCGCAGCCGCTTCCGCGCCACGGTCCGCGGCACCGGCGACGAGGCGGTGCTCAGGCTCGACAACGCGCTCCGCACCGGCGACGTCGAGGACGGCGATCTCCTCGTCAGCTCCGGCACCGACCGCGTCTTCCCGAAGGGCCTGGTCATCGGCCGCGTGCAGCAGGTCGAGCGCAAGCCCCACGGCATGTACCTCTCCGCCGAGGTGAAGCCGGCCGTCGACGTCGCCGGCCGCGAGGAGGTCCTCGTGCTGGGGGTCCCGGGCGAGGGCGCGCAGCCGAACGCCGCCGCCGAGCCCGCGGCCGTGGCCCCCGCGCTCCCCGGCGCGCCGTAGGTCGAAGTTGGGCTTCCTCGGCTCCATCTCGCGGCTCGTCCGGCGCCCCGGCAACCGCCGCGTCGCGCGCTACGCCCGCAGGGCCGCCCACGCCTCGCCGCTCGCGCTCGGCGCGTCGCAGAAGGAGGGCCTGCGGCTCTGGCGCGTGGTGCTCTGGGCCGGCGTCGCGCTCGTCCTCGCGCAGCTCGAGTCGGGCCTGCTCCGGCACCTCGCGCCGACCACCCTGCTCAAGGTGGAGGTGCCGATCGCCATCGCGATCTTCTGCGCGCTCCAGCTGCCGGCGATCGAGGGCGCGGTGGCGGCGTTCGCGCTCGGCTACGTCGCCGACCTGTTCGTCCAGGGGCCGCCCGGGCTGTGCCGCTTCATGGCGGTCGCGACCTGGACCGGGGTGCGGCTCGCCTCGGCGCGGATCCACCTCCCGCCGCTGCTCGCCACCCTCGGCTTCGGCTTCGTCGGCACGCTCGGCTACCAGGTCGGCGTGCTCCTCGGCCTGTCGCTCGTCGCCGACGTCGCCTCCGGCCCCGGGACGATCGCGTGGCTGTCGGCCGTTCCAGGGGCCGCGCTCACGGCGATCGCCGCCGTCCCGCTCCACGCAGGGCTCGCGCGCCTCGACGAGGCGACCGCCGGCGGCGCGGGCTGACAGGGAGGGCCGTTGAAGATCGGCGTGCGGTCGCGGGAGGGACGCGAGCTGAAGGGCCGGATCGCCTGGCTCGGCGCCGGCGCGACCCTGCTGCTCCTGGTGATCGCCGGCCGCCTCTGGCTCCTGCAGGTCCGCCGCGGCGAGGAGTACGCGGCGAAGAGCGAGGGCAACTTCGTCAAGGAGCTCCGGGTGCCCGCGGACCGGGGGATGATCCTCGACCGCAAGGGCACGATCCTCGTCGACAGCCGGCCCTCCTACGACCTCTACCTGACGCCGGCGTTCTGCGCGCCGTGCGAGGAGGTGCTCGGGCGCCTCGCCGGCCGCATCGAGCTGCCGCCGGAGGACCTCTCCCGGGCGCTCTCGGCGATCGCCAAGGCGAAGGGCCTCGAGCGCTTCCGGCAGGTCGCGGTGAAGATCGACATCGGCCGCGACGAGCTCGACGTGCTCGAGGCGAACCGCGACGACCTGCCGGGCCTCGACATCGTCGCCGCGCCGCACCGCAGCTACCGCGAGGGCAAGCTGGCGGCGCACACGCTGGGGTACATGGGCGAGGCCGGTCCGGAGGAGCTCGAGAAGCTGCAGGCCGAGGGCAAGGACTACCGCCTCGGCGACTACGTCGGCCGGCGCGGCGTGGAGCGGAAGTTCGAGGAGGAGCTGCGCGGCGCCGACGGCGTGCAGCGCGTCGTCGCCGACTCCAAGGGACGCAAGCTGCCGCACCTGCAGTGGATGATCCCGGAGCCGGAGCGCTTCGTGGCGTCGGCGCCCGGCGCGAACGTGGTGCTCTCGATCGACGCCCGGCTGCAGCGGGTCGCCGAGGAGTCGTTCGACGCCACCGCCGGCACGGTGATCGCCCTCGACGTGAACTCCGGCTTCGTCCTGGCGATGGTGTCGAAGCCCGCCTACGACCCCAACGTGCTCACCGGGCGCATCAGCCGCGCCGCGCTCAAGGAGCTCGCCGACGATCCGCTCGAGCCGATGATCTTCCGCGCCACCCAGGACCACCACCACCCCGGCTCCACCTTCAAGGTGGTGACCCAGCTCGCGGCGCTCGAGCACGGCTTCGACGGCTCGGCGAGCTGCAACGGCGGCTACTCGCTGGGGCGGCGGCGGTGGCGCTGCCACAAGGAAGCGGGCCACGGCCTCGTCGACCCGACGACGGCGATGCAGAAGAGCTGCGACGTCTGGTTCTACCAGGCGGCGGATCGCATCGGCGTCGACGCCATCGCCGAGATGTCGCGGCGCCTCGGCCTCGGCCGGCCCACCGGCCTCGACCTCGGCTTCGAGGTGCCCGGCGTGGTCCCGTCGACCGAGTACCACGACAAGTACACGCCCGGCGGCTACACCAAGGGCCTCGCGCTCAACACCGCGATCGGGCAGGGCGACAACAACGTCACGCCGATGCAGCTCGCGGTGCTCTACGCCGCGCTCGCCAACGGCGGCACGGTGTACCAGCCGCAGGTGGCGCGGCGGATCGAGACGCCGTCCGGCGAGCCGCTCCGGAGCTTCGAGCCGGTGGTCCAGGGCCGGCTCGAGGTGCCGAAGGAGCACCTGGCGATCGTCCGGCGCGGCCTGGAGATGGTCGTGAACGAGCCGGGCGGCACCGCCTACTCGAAGCGCCTCAAGGACGTGCGGGTCGCCGGCAAGACCGGCACGGCGCAGGTGGTGCGGCTCGGCAAGGTCCGGCTCAAGACCGAGCAGATGGACTACTTCGAGCGCGACCACGCCTGGTTCGCGGCGTACGCGCCGGTGGAGGAGCCGCAGCTCGCGGTGGTGGTGCTCAACGAGCACGGCGGCCACGGCGGCTCGGACGCGGCGCCGATCGCCATGAAGGTGATCGAGAAGTACTTCCAGCTCCTCGCCGAGGACGCCGGCCCCACGGTCGAGGCGCCGCCGCCGCCGGTGCCGGCGCCGGTGCGGTCGGCCCCGCCGAAGGCCGCGCCGACCCTGCCCGCGCCCTCCGCGGGGGAGGCGACCGGCTGATGCAGCTCGGCGGCACCCTCGGCGGCGGCGACCGCCGCATCCTCCGGCACGTGCCCTGGCACGTCTTCGCCTGCGCCGGCGCCATCGCCGCGATCGGCGTGCTCAACCTGGTGTCCGCCTCCCGGGTGGCCCACGCGCCGGTGTGGATCAACCAGATCGTCTGGATCGCCCTCGGCCTCGGCGCGGCGCTGGCGCTGCTCTCGGTCGACTACCGCGCGCTGCACCGCCTCGCCTGGCCGGCGTACGGCGCCGTCGTCCTCATGCTGATCGCCGTGGAGCTCCACGGCGTCACGGTGATGGGCGCCCAGCGCTGGCTCGTCCTCGGTCCGGTGCGCATCCAGCCCTCGGAGCTCGCCAAGCTCGCCACGGTGTTCGTGCTCGCCCGCTGGTTCGCCGAGGAGGGCGAGCTGCCGAAGGGCCACGGCTTCACCCACCTCGTGGCCCCGGGCGCGATCATCGCGGTGCCCTACCTGCTGATCCTGGTGCAGCCGGATCTCGGCACCGCGTCGATGCTGCTGGCGATCGCCGGCACCCTGGTGCTCGCCTCGCGCGTCCGCTGGTACGTGCTCGCGGCCGGCGGCGTCGGCGGCGCCGTCGCGGCGGTCGGCGCGTTCTTCTTCGTGCTCAAGGAGTACCAGAAGAAGCGCGTGCTCACGTTCCTCGACCCCGAGGGCGACGCGCTCGGCGCCGGCTACCACGCGAACCAGTCGATGATCGCCGTCGGCTCGGGCCAGTGGTCCGGCAAGGGCTGGGGCCTCGGCAGCCAGACCCAGCTCTCGTTCCTGCCGGAGCAGCACACCGACTTCGTCTTCTCGGTGTTCGCCGAGGAGTGGGGCTACCGGGGCGCCCTCGTCCTGCTCGCCCTCTACCTCTCGCTCGTCTGGATGGGCCTGCGCATCGCCATGCAGGCCCGCGATCGCCACGGCGCGTTCCTCGCCCTCGGCTGCACCGCGCTCATCTTCTGGCACGTCTTCGTCAACATCGGGATGGTCTCCGGCCTGCTCCCGGTCGTCGGCGTGACGCTGCCGTTCATGAGCTACGGCGGGTCATCCTCGCTGACCGTGCTGCTCGCCGTGGGCATCCTCGTCAACGTCGGGGCGCGGCGGTTCCAGCACTAGGAGCCGCCGGCCCGGCCGGACGATCAGAGCGCTTTGTTCAGCGCGTCGACCATCTTGGCCTTCGGGACGGCGCCGATGACCTGGTCGACGACCTTGCCGCCCTTGAAGACGAGCAGGGTCGGGATCGAGCGGATGCCGTACTTGCCTGCGACGTTCTGGTTCTCGTCGACGTTGAGCTTGCCGACCTTCGCCTTGCCCTTGTACTCGCGGGCGAGCTCCTCGACCTGGGGGGCGATGGCGCGGCAGGGGCCGCACCAGACCGCCCAGAAGTCGACGAGGACGGGGGTCTGGGAGTCGAGGACCTCCTGCTGGAAGTTCTCGTCGGTGAAGGTCACGACGTCGACGCTGGCCATCTTCGGGTTCCTTTCGGGGAGCGTTGGCGCGGGGCGCGCTCGGGAGGAGGGATAAGGGACATCCGGGTGCGGGCGCAAGGGCGCTCGCGCACGGCTACAGGGCGCGGTCGAGGGCGGCGGCGAGCCGGTCCTTCGGGACGGCGCCGACGATCTGGTCGACGACCTTCCCTCCCTTGAAGACGAGCAGCGTCGGGATGCTGCGGACGCCGTAGGTGCTCGCGACGGCCGGGTTGTCGTCGACGTTCAGCTTCGCGACCCGGGCCCTGCCGCGGTACGCCGAGGCGAGCGCCTCGACGTGGGGGGCGATGGCCCGGCACGGCGGGCACCAGACGGCCCAGAAGTCGACGAGGACCGGGGTCTCGGCCCCGAGGACGTCGCGCTGGAAGGTGTCGTCGGTCACGGTCAGCAGGTCTGGGCTCGCCATCGCCGTCGCCTTTCGGGCCGCCTTCCGGGGCGGCGCGGCCCTCGGATGCGCGTCGGGGCGATCGGGTGCGCGCCGGGGGCGCGCGACGCTGGCGAGCGTGGTTTCGGGGTGTTACGCTCGCCGCGATGCCCGGCCACCTCTTCCTGCCGCAGACCACCCTGGACGCCTGGCTCGAGGCCGGGAAGGTCGACATCGCCCCCGACGGCCTGCGGGTCGTCGCCGAGGAGAAGACGCTCGCCTTCGAGCCCGCCGTCCGCTTCCAGGGGATGATCGAGGGAGAGGACGGGCAGGGGCTCCTCGCCAAGGTGAAGACCGAGGCGCAGGTGAAGGAGCTCGGCGGCGAGGCCTTCGGCGACTCGGTGCTGTTCGGGGAGATCGGCTACAGCGTCCAGCCCGGGTTCGTGCTGGTGCTCGAGGGCCCGCTCGGCGCTGCCGCCGCGGCGGCGAAGCCGGCGGCCGCGCCGGCGCCCGCGGCGGCGCCGCCCCGCAGCACCTCCACGGGGATCCCGGCCCAGCCGGCGGCCCC
>CAZDGH010000231.1:0-9518 GCA_964504805.1 uncultured Myxococcales bacterium
CCCGACGCCTTCATCCGGCGGAGCGACTCCTCGCACTCGCCCTCGGAGATCATCTTCTCCCGCACCATGATCTTGCCGAGGCACTCGGAGAGCAGGTTCGACTTGATGAAGACCGGGCGGCCGTCGCGGAAGTAGACGATCTTCTTCACCTTGTCGCGGCGGAGCAGCAGCGCGCCCGAAGCGCGCCAGCGGAACAGCTCGGCGAGCACCTCCGGGAACGGCTTGGAGACGAAGTTGCCCTTCGTCACCTGCACGCCGCGGAAGCGCGCCACCGACTGCTCGACCTCGGTGACCTCGTCGCGGGCGCCCTCGTCGGCGAACTTCTCGGCGCTCTTCCGGTCGACGCGCTCGCGGTGCTCGTCGGCGGCGTCCGCGGACGGGTACTCGTCGCCGAAGGCGCGCTTCAGCGCGTCGACGAGGCGGCCGAGGTTCAGCGGCTTGTCGAGGTACTCGAGGACGCGGTACTTCCGCTTGGCCTCGGCGTGGTGCGACTGCGACTTGTAGATCCCGCTGATGAGGACCAGCGGCACGTCCTTGCCGCGGGGCGTGGCGCGGATCCGCTCCGCCACCTGGAAGCCGTTCATCGCCGGGATGAGCAGGTCGAGGATGACGGCGTCGACCGCCTTGGTCTCGAAGGTCTTGAGCGCCCACTCGCCGTCCTTCTCCACGATGACGGAGAAGCCCTCGGAAGCCAGCGCGTCGGCAAGGAGGCGCTGGACGCCCTTGTCGTCGTCGACGATCAGGATGGTCTTTTCCACGGTGGGCCGGATTCTAGACCCGGACCCCCTCGGGTCAAGCGACCGGGCCTGCGCCTGCGCAGCTAGTGGAACAGGTAGCCCATCGACAGCTGGAACGTGGGCGCCAGCCCGCCGTGCGCGTCGATGAGCGCCTGGTTGGTCGAGAAGGCGAGGCCGCCGAGCACCTCGAACAGCAGGCCGTGGCGCGAGACGTACTGGTAGCCCAGCGACGCCTCCGGGCCGATGCTCTTCTCCGGGCAGATCGCCGAGCCGCAGCCGGTCCCCAGGTACGGGTCGATGAGGTTCAGGCCGACGCCGACCTCGGCCACCGCGCGGTGCTCGCGGCCGAGGTAGAAGCGGCCGGTGGCGCCGTAGGTGAGGAACGAGACCTCGGGGTTCGACTCGACGCCGAGCTGCGCGCCGAGGCCGAAGCCGAAGGCGCGCCGCGCGCCGGGGCGGTACTGCCACTCGCCGCCGACGGAGACGCCGCGGTGGTAGCCGAAGGTGATCGCGGCGCCCGACTGGTCGTAGGCGCGCGCCGCCGGGACGTCGCGCGTGCGGCGCGGGCGGTACGGGGGCGGCCGCAGCGGCGGGCCGAACGGCGGCGGGGGCGGCCGGCGCGGCCGGTACGTGGGCCGCCCGTCGTCCTCCTCGTCGTACGCCTCTTCCTCCCCGGCCTCGTCGGGCGTGGCGTCGCCCTCCGCCGGCTCGACGCTGTCGTCCGGCACCGGGACCCCGTCCGGACCGTCCGGCGGCGGCGCCGAGAGCTCGATCCGCTCCACCTCGGCCTTCGGGAGCCGGACCTCGGTGCCGTCGGCCTTCTCCACCACCACCGCGTCCTTCTCGAAGCGCGGCGTGCCCTCGACGACCTCGCCCTTGCGCGTGACGATCCGCTCGGCGGCGGCGGGTCGCGGGAGCGCGGCCAGGGCCAGGGCGGCGAGCACGGCGAGGCGGGCGGCGGCGGCGTCCAAGGGGGACCTCGTGGCCCGGGTCGTGCCGGGCGCGCAGGAAGAAGCCATTAACGCGAGAGGGCGCCGGCTCTTCAAGGCGCCGCGTGGGCCGGCCGGAGCAGCCGCCGGAAGGCCTCGCGCACCTCGAAGGTGATGCGCGCGTAGTCGGCGAGCAGCTCCTCGCCGGCGCGATCCCCGGCGTAGCCCATGCGGCGCGCGAGCGCGGTGAGCGGGGCGCCCTGCTGCGGGAGCTTGCCGATCCCGTGGTCGTGCACGATCCGGAGCCGGAGCTCGAGCCGTCGCAGGAACGCGTACGCCGAGGCGAGCAGCGCGGCCTCCGGCGGCGGCAGCACGCCCGCGTCCCGGAGCCGCCCGATCGCCTCGGGCGTCGACGGCGTGCGCATCGCGGGGTGGGCCGCGCCGTGGAGGAGCTGCAGGTACTGCACCGCGAACTCCACGTCGACGAGCCCGCCGTAGCCGGTCTTCGGATCCTTCGCGCCCGCCGACTCGCCGGCGAGCTCCGCCTCCATCCGCCCGCGCATCGCCGCGATCGCCGCCGCGAGCGCGCCGGCGTCGGCGCCCGGCCGGAACAGGGCGGGCGCCACCACCTCCTCGATCGCCTGCCGCGCGACCGCGCCGTCGCCGGCCACGTGCCGCGCCTTGAGCAGCGCCTGCCGCTCCCAGAGCGCGGCCTCGCGGGCGTGGTAGGCGCGGAGCGCGCCGAGCGAGACCACCAGCGCGCCCTGGCTGCCGGACGGCCTCAGCCTGGTGTCGATCTTGTAGAGGAAGCCCTCGCGGAGCGGCACCTGCAGGTGGGCGAGGAGCCGCTGCGCGAGCCGGGCGTACCACTCGGCGCAGCCCACCCGGCCCTTCGCGCCGCCCGAGGTCTCGCCCTCGGAGGAGCCGTAGACGAAGACGAGGTCGAGGTCCGAGTGGTAGCCGAGCTCGCGGCCGCCGAGCTTCCCGAGGCCGAGCACCGCGAGGGTGGCGCCGCCCGGGGGCAGGCCGTAGCGGGCATCCTGCTCGGCGCGGGCGAGGGCGAGGCACTCGGCGAGGCAGGCGTCGGCCACCGCGGTGAGCTCTCCCTGCACGCCGTCGAGATCGAGCGCCGACGAGACGTCGGCGAGGCCGATCCGCAGCACCTCCTCGTTCTTGAAGCGGCGCAGCGACGCGAGCCGCGCCTCGAGCTCGCCCTCCGGGTGGGCGCGCACCCGGGCCGCGGCCTCCTCCGCGAGGCGGGCCTCGCCCTTCCGCGGCTGCACCGCCCGGAGGAGCTGATCGAGGAGCTCCGGGTGCCGGAGGAAGTACTTCGAGAGGTAGTCGCTGGTGCCGAAGAGCTGGAGCACGAGCCGGGAGACCGGCGGGTGCTCGGCGAGCAGCGAGAAGTACGGCCCCGGGCGCTTCAGGGTCGAGGCGAAGTCGGCGAGCAGCGAGAGCGCCTGGTCGGGATCGGGGGTGCGCGTCGCCTCGGCGAGGAGCCGCTCCGCCTCGGCCTCGAGGCCCGGCGGCGGGTGCGGCGAGAACGGGGAGCCGGGGCGCCGGGCGAGGCGGCCGAGGTTCGCCAGCGCCGCCTCGGGATCGCCGAAGCCCACCGACGAGAGCGCCTCCACCCGCACGGGAGCGCTCGCCGCCGGATCGAGGCAGCGGAGGACCACCGGGTCCGCCTCGCGCGGCGCGGCCCCGGTCGCGCCGAGGAGCCCCTCGAAGATCCGCCGGACCTCGCCGCGGCGCCGCGCCAGCTCCTCCTCGAACGGCTCGCGGCCCGGGTAGCCGAGGCGCCGCGCCAGCTCGGCGCGGCCGTCGGGGTCGAGAGGCAGGCGGTGCGTCTGCCGCTCCTCGAGCATCTGCACCCGGTGCTCGGCGCGGCGAAGCAGCAGCCAGGCGCCGAGGAGCGCGTCGCGATCGGCCGAGGTGACGAGGCCCGCGAAGAGCAGCTTCTCCAGGGCCGCCGGGGTGCCCCGCTCGCGCAGCCGCCGGTCGCGGCCCGCCTGCACGAGCTGCAGCGCGGCGACGAAGAACTCGACCTCGCGGATCCCGCCGGGGCCGAGCTTGAGGTCGGCCTCGCCGCCGGACGCCTGCCGGTCGATCTGCGCCTTCATGGCGCGGATCTCCTCCACCGCCCGGAAGTCGAGGGAGCGGCGGAAGACGAACGGCTCGAGGGTGGCGAGCAGCTCCTCGCCGACCGCGAGGTCGCCGGCGATCGGCCGGGCCTTGAGCAGCGCGGCGCGCTCCCAGGTGCGGCCGTAGGCCTCGTAGTAGCGGACCGTCGGCTCGAGGGCCTGCGCGATCGGGCCGCTCCGGCCGTCGGGCCGCAGGTCGAGGTCGACGCGGAACGCGAACCCGTCGGCGGTGACGGTGGAGAGCGAGCGCGCCAGCCGCTCGGCGAGCCGGGCGTAGAGCTCCCGGCAGGTGAGCTTGCCGCCCGGTCCGCCCGCGGTCTCGCCGTCCTCGCGGTAGACGAGGACGAGGTCGATGTCCGACGAGAAATTCAGCTCGCCGCCGCCGAGCTTCCCCATGGCGAGCACGCAGAGGCCCGCGCCGGGCCGGCCCGCGCCGCCCGCCGGCGCGCCGTGGGCGCGGACCAGCTCGCCGGCGAGGCGCTCGAGCGCGCCGGAGACGGCCTCCTCGGCGACCGCCGAGAGCTCGGCGGCGACGTCCGGGAGCGAGGCCGCGCCGGCGAGATCGCGGGCGGCGATGCGGAGCAGCTCGGCGCACTTGAAGCGGCGCAGCGCCCGGAGGAGGCCCCGCTCGTCGCCGGGCGCGACGCCGGCGAGCCGCGCCGACAGGCTCCGCCGCAGCCGGTCGCGGGGCTTCGGGCGCACGACCCACGGCGTCCGCGACAGGAGCCGGACCAGCCGGGGCCGCGCCGCGAGCTCGCGCGCGGCGAACGAGCTGCCGGCGAGGAGCGGCACGAGGCGCGCGGCCGCCTGCGCGTCGAGCGGCGGCGGTCGCCCGTGACGCTCTCGCCCCGAGGCGACGACGCGGACGAGGGAGGCGGCGGCGTGGGCCGGCGCGGCGCTCGCCTCGCACGCGGCCAGCGCGAGGTCCGCGGTCGCCTCGTCCACCCCCGCGGCGACGAGGGCCGCGCGCTCGCGAGGAGACGCGTTCAGGGCTTGAAGCCGGGCGACGAGTCCTCGTGGGTGCCGTCGCGGCGGCGCGGCGCGGGCTCGTCGAGGAGCTGGCCGACGACGACCTGCGACGGCGCCTCGCTCGCGTCGCCGCCGCGGTCCGCGGCCGCCGGGGTCTCGCCGAGGAGCAGCCGGTCGAACCAGTCGGGAGAGCCCCGGCCGCCGTCGAGCGGCCTCCCGGGGGCGGTCGACGAGGGCTCCCACGGGTACGCCGCCGGTGCCGGTGCCGGTGCCGGTGCGGCGGCGGGCGAGCGCGTGAGCACCGGGGGGCCCGGGGGCGCCGCGGCGGCGGGTGGCGGGCCGACCGGTGTCACCTCGAGCGGCGGCGGCGCCCAGACCGGCGGCTCTCCCGCGGGGCCGGGCTCGACGCGTGGCCGCAGCGTGAGGCGAGGCGGCTCCGCGGGGGTCGGCCCGGGCGCCGGCGCCCGCAGGCCCGGATCGGTCGCAGGCTCCGGCCGCTCCGGTGCGGGGCCGACCGGGGTCGGCTCGGGGCCGGGGCCGACCGGGGTCGGCTCGGGGCCGACCGGGGTCGGCTCCGGCGCCGACGCGAGCGCCTCGTCGGGCAGCTCCTGCAGCGTCGTCGTCGCCGTCGACTCGTCCTCGGGCGCCGGCTCGAGGGAGCCGGGCGGGACGGGGGCCCGGAGGCCCGGGTTGGTGTCCTCGTGCGACGAGGTGGCGCCGGCGGGACGGAGCTTCGGCTTGCGCGGCGGCGCCACCGGCTGCGTCGCCGTCGTCGGCGACTGCCGCGCGGCCGGCGCCGCCGTCACCTCGTCGACGAGCGCCCGCGCGCCGATCGTCGTCGGCATGCTGGAGACCGTGTAGCCGTCGCCCTCCGCGGGGGCCGCAGGCGCGGCCTCGCCCATGAGGTCGTCGCTGACGACGATCGAGGGCGCGATCAGGTCGTGGAACAGCAGGAGGAGCGCGCGGCGCGCGTGATCGGCGTCGTAGCGCGCCTTGCCGTGGCGCCGCGCCGCGGCCGCGAGCTGCTTGCGCCGCGCCGGGTCGGCCGCGAGCTCGCCGATGACGCGGGCGAGGTCGGTGGCGTCGCCGGGCCGGGTGAGGACGCCGTGCACGCCGTCGTCGAGCATCGCGCGCGTGATCGGCAGGTCGCTGGCGATCACCGGCCGCCCGGCGACGAGCGCCTCGGCGATCTTCAGCGGCGCCGCGCCCTGCTTGGCGTTGCGATCGCCCTTCTCGAGCGGCGCCACCACCAGGTGCGCCTGCGCGAGGAGCTTCGGCACCTCGTCGTGCGGCACCGGATCGGCGAGCTCCACCCGCCCCGCGAGCTTCAGCTCCCGGACGAGCTCCTCGAGCTGCCGGCGCCAGCTCCCGAGCCTCGGCCCGACCACCGCGAGGCGCACGTCGGACTTCTGGACGGCCTGCCGGAGGGCGAAGAGGAGGGTGGGGAGGCCCTGCCACGGCGCCATCGAGCCGACGTACAGGAGGCGCGTCGGGCCGTCCTCCGGCGGCTCGGGCGTCGCGCCGAACAGCTTCACGTCCACCGGCGGCGGGATCACCGTCACCCGCTCCGGCGCCACCCCGAGCGCGAGCACGTACGCGCGCGTCACCTCCGACGGGACCACGACGCGGTCCGCGTTCATGAGGCAGAAGAGCTCCTGCCGCTGCAGCTTGGCGAGGAACTTCCGGTTCCCCTCGAGCTCCGGGTGCGTGTAGCGGAGCTCGATCGAGGGGAAGCTCGTGGGCGCGTAGACGAGCTTGGTCCCGAGCTTCCCCTTCAGCTCCGAGAGCGCGTAGCCGCCGTGCGGGTCCGAGTAGAAGGCGAGCTGGTACTCGTCGCTCTCGAGCTGGCGCTTCACCGCGCGCTCGAACGCCTGGGCGCGCTCGGGCATGTCGCCGGAGCCGACCGGCACGCGGAGGAGCCGCACGCCGTAGTACCGCTCGATGTGCGAGTGGTCGGGCGTCTTCGCGGTCAGCGCGTCGGTCTGGAAGACCGGCGACACGCCGCGGAGCAGCTCGGTCGCGCGGGCGGAGGTCCCGGTCGGATCGGGGAGGACGTCGAAGGAGACGTACAGGACCTTCGCAGCGTCGTCGGACACGGTGGGGCAGCTCCCTCGAAGGACCCCGAAACTGTACCAGGGCGGCGCCCGCCGCCGCATCGGATGCCCGGACGTGTGGGACCTGGGTGCCCGGCGCCTCCCATGTGCGCCTCCCATCCGTGCCGCGCCACCAGGGGTAGGGCGTCGGATTCACAGCTGGTGAGATCCGGCGCACGCGCGGTGGAGCTGCGCGCGAGCCGCGGCGCAGGCCGTCCGCCCGGGTGGCCGTGCTCGGGACCGGACACGGCGCGCGCTCCCCACAGGGGCGTCGTTGCGCTCCCCGCCCGGTTGCCCTAGACACGCGCGACCTGCCGGCGGACGTGGTCGCGAGAGCCCGCGCCGGCGCAGGACGAGCGGAGCGCCGCACATGGCGAAGATCGAAGAGCTGGGCGAGATGAGCGTGCGGGCGCTGCGCGAGCTGGCGCGGAAGCTCGTCGGCCCCGGCTACTCGCGCCTGCGCACGAAGGCGGACCTCGTCGCGGAGCTCGCGCGGGCGATGAAGGCGAAGGGCGCGGCGGCGGTCTCCGCCCCGGCGAAGGCGAAGGCCGACGGGGGCGCCGCGGCGGCGCCGAAGGCGAAGCACGCGAAGGAGCCGAAGGCGGCGGCGAAGGCGGTCGAGGCGAAGGCGGCCGCGCCGAAGGCGGCCCCCGCGCAGGCGGCTCCCGCGAAGGCGGCTCCCGCGAAGGCGGCTCCCGCGAAGGCCGCTCCCGCGAAGGCGGCTCCCGCGAAGGCGGCTCCCGCGAAGGCGGCCGAGTCGAAGACGCCGCCGGCGACGCCCGCCGCGGCGAGGCCCGCGACGAAGCCCGCCGAGGTGAAGCCGGCCGCGAAGACGCCGACGGAGAAGCCCGCCGCGACGAGGCCCGCCGAAGTGAAGCCGGCCGCGATCGAGCCCGCGGAGGCGAAGCCCGTCGAGGCGAAGCCCGCCGCGACGAAGCCCGCCGCGACGAAGCCCGCCGCGACGAAGCCCGCGGAGGCGAAGCCCGCGCAGGCGAAGCCCGAGGCGACGAAGCCCGTGGTCGTGCCGGCGGCGACCGAGCCCGCTGCGGCCCCGGCCGCCAGGTCGCCGAGGCCGCGACCGCCGAAGGTCGCGCCGCTCCCCGCCGAGGCCCTCGGCTCGCTCCCGGAGCGCTACGGCCGGGACACCCTGGTCTGCCTCCCGCGAGACCCCGGCACGCTCTGGGTCTACTGGGAGCTGCGCCCGGAGACCGTCGCCTTCGCCACCGCGGGCCTCTCGCGGCCGAGGCTGCTCCTGCGGATCCGGGAGCTCGACCGCGTCGTCCGCGAGCACGAGCTCGACCTCTCCTGCCGCTCCTACTACGTGTACGGCCTGCCGCCGGCGACGCACCACCGCGCCGAGCTCCTCTTCGTCGAGGAGGGCCAGGAGCGCGTGCTCGCGTCCGGCCTGAGCCCGACGCTCTCGCCGCCGCCCGGCCCGTCGCCGGTCGTCGACGACCGGCTCGCCACCATCCCGTGGGGCCTGCCGCTCGGACGGCGGCGCGATCTCTTCGAGGAGGCCGAGCGCGCCCCGGCGCCACCGGCGGGGCTCCGCGAGGCGCTCTACGAGGCGTCCGGCGGCGGCGAGCTCGAGCCCGCCCCGGCGCCCCCCGGCACCGACGGCGCCGTGTCGCCGCCGCCGGTCGTCCTGCAGCGCCGCCGCGTCGGCGACTCCGAGACGGTCGTCGAGCTCGCCGGCGCCGAGGTGCCCGGCGCCGCCGGCCGCTCGCGCCCGTGGTCCGCCTCGTCCGATCGCGGCTTCGCGACGCGGCCGTGGTCGGGCACCGCCCCGCACCACGGTAGCGGCGGATGAAGGGCTACGTCGTCCTCCAGCTCCACGCGCACCTGCCGTTCGTGCGCCACCCGGAGCACGAGCGGTTCCTGGAGGAGGACTGGCTCTACGAGGCGATCACCGAGACCTACCTGCCGCTCTTCTCGCGGCTCGAGCGCCTCGCCGAGGAGGGCGTCCCGTACCGCCTCTCGATGACGCTCTCCCCGCCGCTCGTGCAGATGCTGCGGGATCCGCTGCTGCAGGAGCGGTACTCGAGGCACCTCGACCGGCTCTGCGAGCTCGCCGGCAAGGAGCTCGATCGCACCCGCGGCCACGACCGGCTCCACGAGGTGGCGCGCTTCTACGAGCGCCACCTCGGGAGCTGCCGCTCGCTCTGGGAGGATCGCTACCGGCGCGACCTCGTCGCCGTGGCCCGGAAGCTCCAGGACGGCGGCTTCCTCGAGGTGATCACCTGCGGGGCGACCCACGGCTTCCTGCCGCTGCTCGCGCCGCAGCCCGAGGCGGTGCGGGCGCAGATCTCGGTGGCCGCGAGCCACTACCGGCTGCACTTCGGCCGCGATCCGGTGGGCATCTGGCTGCCCGAGTGCGGCTACTACCCCGGCGTCGAGCGGTTCCTCGCGGCCGAGGGCATCCGCTACTTCTTCGTCGACACCCACGGGATCCTCGACGCCACCCCGCGCCCGCGCTGGGGCGCCTACCAGCCGATCTTCACGCCGGCCGGCCCCGCGGCGTTCGGCCGCGATCCCGAGTCGAGCCAGCAGGTCTGGGCGGCGGAGGTCGGCTACCCCGGCGATCCCCTCTACCGGGAGTTCTACCGGGACATCGGCTACGACCTGCCGCTCGACTACGTCGGCCCGTAC
>CAZDGH010000232.1:0-889 GCA_964504805.1 uncultured Myxococcales bacterium
CCCGTCGCGCCGCCGCAGCCCGCGCCGCAGCCCCGGCTCGAGGCCGTGCCGCCGGCGGCCGCGCCCGCCAAGAAGGGCGGCTCGCTGGGCCTCGTCCTCGGGATCGTCGCCGTGCTGCTCGTCGGCGGCGGCGTCGCGGGCGCCTGGTTCGCAGGCGTCCTGCCGTTCGGCAAGTCGGGCGAGCCGGGCACGAGCGGCAAGTACGAGGAGGGGACCGCCGGGTACCTGACCGAGCGCGGCTTCTACATCCTCGAGCACGGCAACTTCGAGGGCGCGCTGTCGATGTCGCAGCAGGCGCTGCGCCTCGACTCGAAGTTCGCCGACGCCCACAAGCTCCAGGGCAAGGCGTACCTGGCGCGGCAGGACCCGCACAAGGCGGTGCGGGCGCTCAAGAAGTACCTGGAGCTCGCGCCGACGGCGCCGGACGCCACGGAGATCCAGGCGATGATCGCGCAGCTCGGCGGCTGACCCGCGCTCGCCTCGCCTCGCCGCTCCGCGCCACTCGACCTCCGGCCTAGGCCGGGTCGACGCGGAGGATGTTGCGGCCGAGGCGCACGTAGTCGCCCTCGGAGAGCTCGCGCTCGCCACCCGGCGGCACCCGCACGAACGTGCCGTTCGACGAGCCGAGATCGCGGAGGATCGCGCCGGCGGCGTCGACGTCGAGCTCGCAGTGCCGCGCCGAGATGAACGGGTCGTCGGTGAAGAGCAGGTCACCCATGGCGCGGCCGATGCGCAGCGGGCCCGGCCGCACGTAGGCGCGGCCCGCGGCGCCGCCGAGGTGCAGCACCTCGAGGCGCAGCAGCGCGCTGCCCTGGGGCCGCGGCGAGCCGTGCGGCATCGTGCCCTGGGCGTCGGGCTTCGGCGCGTCGAGGCGGCCCGGGAAGCGGAG
>CAZDGH010000232.1:899-9513 GCA_964504805.1 uncultured Myxococcales bacterium
CTCGCCGAACACGTCGCCGGGCCGCAGCACCTCGGGCATGCGGATGCGCACGTAGACGCCGGACGGGCCCTTCTCGTCGCGGACGTAGAGGCGGCCGCCGCGGAAAGCGAACGTCGCCGCGTGGGCGGCGAGGGTGTCGTCGGTGGGGAAGCCGATGGCGCCGGGGGCGCGGCCCGCGGGCACCGACTCGGAGGCGAGGCGGAACTGCATGCCCTCCTGCCCGGCGCCGCGGAGCAGGACGAGCTTCAACTTCCCGGGCGCGAGGCCGGGGCTCGCGGAGCCGAGCGGGCCGGTGCCGGTGCCGGTGCCGCGGCGGGCGGCGATGGTGGCCTCGTCGGCGAGGCGCGCGCCGCAGCTCGGGCAGAAGAGCGGGGCGCCGACGAGGCTCGAGGCGCACTTCGGGCAGACCCGGGTCGCCGGCCCACCGACCGGCGGCGGCGCGGCCTCGGGGCCGCGGGCGGCCGGGTGGGCGCCCGACTCCTTCGGCTTCGTCAGCGGGACCGGCTCGGCGCTCTTCGGCTTGGTGAGCGGCACCGGCTCGGGCGCGGCGGCCTTCGCCGCGGGCGCCGCGGGCGTGTCCGCGGTGGTCGCCGGCGCCGCGGCCTTGGCGGCGGCAGCCTTGGCCGCCGCCTTCTCGGCCGCGAGCTTCTGCGCCTGCTCCACGGCGGCGCGGGCGGCGGCGAAGCCGTCGAACTTGGGCTTCGGGGCCTCGGCGGCGGGCGCGGGCTTGGCGGCGGCGGGCGCCGGGCCGTGGACCCAGGCGGCGACCTCCACCGCGTCGCCGCAGCTCGTGCAGGTGCGGGCGCCGGGCTCCTGGTACGTCGCGCAGGACTGGCAGACGGAGCCGAGCTCCGCGAGCAACGACGCCAAGAAGACCCTCCGGTGGGGCGGCAGGATATCGGCCGGCGAGCGCGCCGGTCAACGACGGCGACGCCGTGCGTTGTCCATTCGAGGCGGGCTGGCATAGGATCTCCCGCCTCTCCTCACGATGCTCCGCCTCAGCGACATCCTCGAGCGGGTCTCGTCGTACCACCCGGACGCCGATCTCGACATCATCAAGAAGGCCTACGTCTACTCGGCGAAGGTCCACCAGGGACAGATCCGCAAATCGGGCGAGCCCTACCTCGTCCACCCGCTCGCGGTGGCCGGCATCCTCGCCGACCTGCGGCTCGACGAGGCCTCGATCGTCACCGGCCTGCTCCACGACACGGTCGAGGACACGCTCGCCACCACCGAGGAGCTGCGCGAGCTCTTCGGCGAGGAGGTGGCGGAGCTCGTCGACGGCGTCACCAAGCTCTCGCAGTTCCAGATCTCGAAGGAGGCCTCCGCCGAGGAGAAGCAGGCGGAGAACTTCCGGAAGATGATCGTCGCCATGGCCCGGGACATCCGGGTCATCCTGGTCAAGCTCGCCGACCGCACCCACAACATGCGGACGCTCGAGCACATGGCGCCCGAGAAGCAGGCGCGCATCGCCCAGGAGACGCTCGACATCTACGCGCCGCTCGCGAACCGGCTCGGCATCTCCTGGATCAAGATCGAGCTCGAGGACCTCTCGTTCCGCTACCTGCGCCCCGACGAGTGCGCGCGGCTCGCGGCGTCGGTGGCGCGGCGGCAGCGCGACCGCGAGAACTACGTCGAGGAGGTGGTGGGCCTCATCCAGAAGAAGCTCACCGAGTCGAACGTGCCCTGCGAGGTGTCGGGCCGCTGGAAGCACCTCTACTCGATCTGGAAGAAGATGAAGCAGCAGGGCATCGAGTTCGAGGGCGTGCACGACGTCATCGCCTTCCGCGTCCTCACCAAGACGCTGCCGAACTGCTACGAGGCGCTCGGCCTCGTGCACTCGATGTGGAAGCCGGTGCCGGGGCGGTTCAAGGACTTCATCGCCATCCCGAAGCCGAACATGTACCAGTCGCTGCACACCACGGTGATCGGCCCGTCCGGCGAGCGCATCGAGGTGCAGATCCGCACCCACGAGATGCACAAGATCGCCGAGGAGGGCATCGCCGCGCACTGGGCCTACAAGGAGGGCCGGCGCGGCGCCTTCGGCGCCAAGGACGACGAGAAGTTCGCCTGGCTGCGGCAGCTGATGGAGTGGCAGCAGGACCTCAAGGACCCGAAGGAGTTCCTGGAGACGGTCAAGGTCGACCTCTTCACCGACGAGGTCTTCGTCTTCACCCCGCGCGGCGACGTGCGCAGCCTCCCGCGCGGCGCCACGCCGGTGGACTTCGCCTACGCCATCCACTCCGACGTCGGCGCGCGCTGCGTCGGCGCCAAGGTGAACGGGAAGATCGTCCCGCTCCGCTACAAGCTGAAGAACGGCGACACCGTCGAGGTGCTCACCAACCCGAACGCGCACCCGTCGAAGGACTGGCTCACCTTCGTGAAGACCAGCCGCGCCCAGGCGCGGATCCGCGGGTTCATCAAGCAGCAGCAGCGCGAGAAGTCGCTGACCCTCGGCAAGGAGCTGCTCGAGCGCGACCTGAAGAAGTACGGGCTGTCGCTCAACAAGCTGGTGAAGGGCGACGACCTGCTCGAGGTGGCGAACCAGCTCGGCACCCGCACCGTCGAGGACATGCTCGCCAGCATCGGCTACGGGAAGATCACCCCGTCGCAGGTGCTGCAGAAGCTGGTGCCGCCGGAGAAGCTCGCGGCGCCGGCGCCCGAGAAGGAGCAGCCGGCGGCCGTCGCGCGGCTCACCGAGATCTTCAAGAAGGTCGCAGGCCGCACCTCCGGCGCCGGCGTCCGCATCAACGGCATCGACGACGTGCTGGTGCGCTTCGCCCGCTGCTGCAACCCGGTGCCGGGCGACCGGATCGTCGGCTTCATCACCCGCGGCCGCGGCGTCACCGTCCACACCCTCGACTGCGAGAAGGTGCTCTCCACCGATCAGGAGCGCCGCGTCGAGACCACCTGGGACGTGAAGGGCGAGTTCAAGCGGCCGGTGACCGTGCGCGTGCTCACCTCGGATCGCCCCGGCCTCCTCGCCGACATCTCGCAGACCTTCAGCGAGGCCGGCGTGAACATCTCGCAGGCGAACTGCCGCGCCACCGGCGACGACCGCGCCGTGAACACCTTCGAGGTCTCGATCACCGACCTCAAGCAGCTCAAGTCGGTGATGCACGCCATCGAGCGGATCAAGGGCGTCTTCTCCGTCGAGCGCGTTTGACGGGCGCGGAGCGCCCGGGCTAGACACCGCCTCCCCTGCTCGGAGGAGGCACGACATGGCCCGCGAGGTGATCCAGACCCCCGACGCCCCGAAGGCGATCGGACCGTATTCCCAGGCCGTCCGGGTGGACGCCGGGAAGCTGCTCTTCGCGTCGGGCCAGATCCCGCTCGACCCGGCCACCGGCGAGATGGTGCAGGGCGACATCGCCGCGCAGACCGAGCGGGTGATGAAGAACCTCGAGGCGGTGCTGAAGGCCGGCGGCGCCTCGTTCGCGAGCGTGGTCCGCTCGACGATCTTCCTCGCCGACCTCGGCGACTTCGCCAGGGTCAACGAGGTCTACGGCCGCTACTTCCCCGAGGCGCCCCCGGCCCGCGCGACCGTGCAGGTCGCGGCGCTGCCGAAGGGGGCGCGGGTCGAGATCGACGTCATCGCGGTCTGCTGACGCAGACCGCGGCGGCCAGGCTCCAGGCTGCAGGCTCCAGCAACCGCGCGCGGTGGCTGGAGCCCGGAGCCTGGAGCCTGCCTCTCGGTGGCTGGAGCCCGGAGCCTGGAGTCCGGAGCCTGCCTCTACGGCTCGTCGTACTCGAACGTCTGCCCCTCGTAGTTGCGCAGGATGAGCTTCTTGCCGTTCCGCGCCACGACGTAGTCCGGGAGGATCGGGATCTTGCCGCCGCCGCCCGGCGCGTCGATGACGAGGTGCGGGACGGCGAGGCCCGAGGTGTGGCCGCGGAGGCCCTCGATGATCTCGAGGCCCTTCGAGACGGGCGTCCGGAAGTGCGAGATGCCCTGGGACATGTCGCACTGGTAGATGTAGTAGGGCCGGACGCGCATGAGCAGGAGCTTGTGGTTCAGCTCCTTCACCAGCCGCGGGTCGTCGTTCACGCCACGGAGCAGCACCATCTGGTTGCCGAGGACGCAGCCGGCGTCGGCGAGCTTCCGGCACGCCTCGAACGCCTCGGCGGTGCACTCCTTGGGGTGGTTGAAGTGCGTGTTCACGTAGACCGGGTGGTGCTGCTTCAGCATCTTCACGAAGTCGTCGGTCACGCGCTGGGGCAGGGTGACGAGGTTGCGGGTGCCGAGCCGGAAGATCTCCACGTGCGGGATCGCCCGGAGGCGCCCCAGCAGGTAGTCGAGCCGGTCGTCCGACAGCGAGAGCGGATCTCCGCCGGAGATGACGATGTCGCGGATCTCCGGGTGGGCGGCGATGTACGCGAGCCCGTCCTCGTGCTGCTTCTTCGCCGCGGCGCTCGAGGGGTCGGAGACCTTCCGCTTCCTCGTGCAGTGCCGGCAGTACACCGGGCAGTTGTGGGTCGTGTAGAAGAGGACGCGGTCCGGGTACCGGTGGGTCAGCCCCGGCACCGGCATGTCCCGCTCCTCCGCGAGCGGGTCCTCCTGCTCGCCGGGGAGGATCTGCAGCTCGCCGAGCTTCGGCACCGACTGGAGCCGGATCGGGCAGGCCGGATCCTCGGGATCGATCAGCGCCGCGTAGTACGGCGTGATCGCCATGTGGAACAGCTGGTGCGAGCGGTGGAAGGCGTCGCGCTCGTCCTGGGTGACGGTCAGCGCCCGCTCGAGGCCCTCGAGCGTGGTGATGCGGTTGCGCTGCTGCCAGTGCCAGTCGTCCCAGTCGGCGGCGTCGACGGCGCCGTAGGCGCGGCCGCGGCCGGCGGAGGGGAAGCGGTCCTGGAAACCGGTGGGGCGAGGCGTCGCGCCCGGCGTGGGCGCCGGCCTCGCCTCGAGAGGTTGATCGTCGTGTCTCGGTTGCGGCGTGCTGAGCTGGACCAGATGGCCGTCGTCGGCCGAAGCGGCTCCGGCAGGTGAGCTCATGTCCTGGGTTTCCCCTCGATGCGGTCCGGTGGACCGCGACGCGTCGCATGCGACGCGTGCTGTTGGGATGTCTCGCCTCGCTCCACGCCCCGGCGGCAGTCCCGATCGAAACGGTAGGGGATGCCGCGTCCGCGATCAAGGTACGGGGGCGGTCTGACACCGGCCTCGGGGGAGCGGACTTCCGGGCTCCGGCGTCGCTTCCCGGTCGGCGGCGGCGGCGGTAAGGTGCGCGGCCTTGCGACTCGAGCAGCACAGCCCGGAGGTCCCGCCCCGCGAGGTCCGCACGCCGCCGAGGGCCGTCTCGCCCCGCGGCGCCGCGCCGGCCCGGCCCTGGCGCGAGCTGTTCCCCGACGCCACCGAGGCCGAGTGGAACGACCCGCGCTGGCAGTCGCGCCGGTCGATCCGGACCCTCGAGGAGCTCGAGCGCTTCGTCCGGCTCACGCCCGAGGAGCGGGAGGGCGTCCGGGCCACCGCGTCCATCTTCAAGCTCGCGATCACGCCGTACTACCTGTCGCTGATCGACCCCGACCACCCGTTCTGCCCGGTGCGGATGCAGGCCATCCCGGTGGCGTCCGAGGCGACGGTGCGGCCGGGCGAGCTCGAGGATCCCCTCGGCGAGGACCTGCACCGGCCGGTCACGAGCATCGTCCACAAGTACCCGGACCGCGTGCTCCTCCTCGCCCTCGACCGCTGCTCGGTCTACTGCCGGCACTGCACCCGGCGGCGGATCACCGGGCAGCCCGAGACCGACATCGACCGGGCGGCGCTCGCCGAGGCGGTCGAGTGGCTGCACGGGCACCCGGAGGTCCGGGACGTCCTGGTCTCGGGCGGCGACCCGCTGCTCCTCGCCACGCCGAAGCTCGACGAGCTGCTCGGGGCGATCCGCGCCGTGCCCCACGTGCAGATGATCCGCATCGGCACCCGGGTCCCGGTCTGCCTGCCGATGCGGGTGGACGACGCGCTCGCCGCGGTGCTCCGGCGCCACGCGCCGCTCTTCGTGGTGACGCACTTCAACCACCCCAAGGAGGTCACCGCCGAGGCGGGCGCCGCCTGCGAGCGCCTCGTCGACCACGGGGTGCCGGTGGAGAACCAGACCGTCCTGCTCCGGCGGGTGAACTCCGAGGCGCGGATCCTCACCGACCTCTCGCACCGGCTGCTCGAGCGCCGGGTGCGGCCGTACTACCTGCACCAGATGGACCTCGCCGAGGGCTGCGAGCACCTGCGGACGCCGCTCGAGACCGGCGTCGAGATCCTGCGGCGGATGCGCGGCTTCACCACCGGCCTCGCGGTGCCGCACCTCGCCGTGGATCTCCCCGGCGGCGGCGGGAAGGTGACGCTGCAGCCCGACTACGTGGTGTCGCGCGACGAGCAGGGCACGACGCTCCGGAGCTACCGCGGCGAGAGCCACCGGTACCCGGAGCCGGCGGAGACCGACGTCTCGTGCCCGTACGACGAGGTCTTCTACCGCTGACCTACAGCGGCGCTTGAAGTCGCATCCCGCGCGCATGGGAGCGTCGCGTCATGGCCGTCCGAAAGGTGGGGACCTGCCAGATCCTCCGCGAGCTGGGGCGGGGGGGCATGGGCGTCGTGTACGAGGCCGAGCAGGAGGGCCTCGGACGCAAGGTCGCGGTCAAGGAGCTGCCGGCGGACCTCGCCCGGAGCAAGGAGCTGCAGGCGCGGTTCCGCTTCGAGGGCCAGGCGTACGCGCAGCTCAAGCACCACGCCATCGTCGCGGTCCACGACCTGGTCGAGAAGCTCGACACGCTCTACCTCATCACCGAGTACGTCGACGGCGCGGACCTCGCGAAGCTCCTGCAGCGCGGCGGCCCGCTGCCGCCGGAGTGCGTGGCGGTCATCGGCGCGCGGCTCGCGGAGGCGCTCGACTACGTCCACTTCAAGAAGCTGCTCCACCGCGACGTGAAGCCGGCGAACGTCATGCTCTCCCGAGACGGCGCGGTGAAGCTCATGGACTTCGGCATCGCCAAGGACCAGACCGCCGACGATCTCACCCGCGAGGGCATGCTGGTCGGCAGCCCGAACTTCCTCGCGCCCGAGCTCGTCACCGGCGAGCGCGCCGATCCGAAGACCGATCTCTGGGCGCTCGGGATCACCCTCTACGAGCTCACCACCGGGCAGAAGCCGTTCTCGGGCAAGGACGCGAACGAGCTCTTCGCCGCGATCCGGAAGGGCAAGTACAAGCCGGTGCGGGAGCTCGCGCCGGCGACGCCGCGGCGGCTCGCGAACGCCATCGAGAAGTGCCTCGAGAAGCGCTCGCGCTCGCGGTGGAAGTCGGCGGGCATGCTCGCCCACGAGCTCGACGACGTCGCGGGCAAGCTCCTCGGGAGCCTGCACCCGCAGGCGCGGCTCGTGGCGCTCATGGCCCACCGCGGCTTCGCCTCCGAGGAGGAGGCCGAGACGGTGATCGGCGCCGAGTCGCTGCTCCTCACCCGCGACGCCGATCAGGGCGGCGACCTCCCCCACGCGCCGCCCCGGCGGCGACCCTGGCGCTGGGCCGTCGCCGCGCTCCTCGCGGCGGGCGCGGGCCTGGCCACCTGGATGCTGGACATCTGACGCGCTGGGGAAATCTTCCCCATGACGTGCTAGGGTCCGCGCCGTGCGCGAGATCCTGGCAGGTCGCTACGAGGTCGTCCGGCTCCTGGGGAAGGGCGGGGGCGGCGAGGTCTTCCTCTGCGAGGATCTCCAGTCTTCCCGCGTGCGTCGAGCGGTCAAGCGCCTCGCCGATCCCGGGCGGGAGGGCAACCTCCGCCGGGAGTTCGCCTCGCTCTCGCGGCTGTCCCATCCGGGGGTCGTGCGCGTCCGCGAGCTCGCCCGCGACCGCGCCGCGGGTCCGCTCCTCGTCACCGACTGGGTCGACGGCGCGCCGCTCGTCGAGGCCGCGAGGGGCCTCGACACGCAGGGCCTCGGCCGGCTCCTCGCGCGGATCCTGAAGGCGCTCGGCTTCGTGCACGCGCGCGGCGTGCTCCACCTCGATCTCAAGCCGGACAACGTCCTCGTCGAGGACGGCCGTCCGCGGCTCCTGGACTTCGGCCTCGCCGGCGCGGAGTGGGCGGCGGCCGAGGGCGCGACGCCGGCGTACGCGTCGCCGGAGCAGCTCGCCGGCGGCGACGTCGATCGGAGGAGCGATCTCTTCTCGGTGGGCGCGCTCGCGTACGAGCTCGTCGCCGGCGCGGCGCCGTTCGGGCGCACGCTCGCGGCGGTGCGGGCCGGGCACGCGGCGGGCCCGCCGGAGGCCCACGGGCCGCTCGGGACGTTCGTCGCGAGGCTCCTCGAGAAGGACCCGGCGCGGCGGCCGCAGACCGCGGCCGAGGCGCTCGCGCTCCTCGACGAGGCGGGGCTCGGCGAGGCCGAGGACGCCCTCGAGCGCGCGGCGTTCGTGCCGGTGCTCCCCCGGGCGGTCCGCGCCGACGAGCTCGGGCGGCTCGCCGACGCGCTCGCCTCGTCGCGCGTCGCGATCGTGACCGGGCCTCCGGGGAGCGGCCGCCGGGCGCTGCTCTCCGAGGCGCTGCTCGGGCCCGCGGCGTCCGGCGCGACGGTACTCCGGGCCGGCGAGCGCGGCGGCGCCCTCGAGGCGCTGCTCCGGCCGCTCCGCGCGGCGGCGGC
>CAZDGH010000233.1:0-9497 GCA_964504805.1 uncultured Myxococcales bacterium
CGGCGCGGGAGGCTCGGGCGCGACCGGCTCCGGCGGCGCGGCGCGTGGCGGCGCGGGCGCCGGCGCCGGCGCCGCGGGCGTCGAGGTCTCCTCCTCGATCACGGGATCGGACGACTCGCCCTCACCCGAGAGGTCGAGACCGAAGCCCTGGGCGGAGGCGAGGTGCGGAGCGAGCACCAGCACCAGGAACGCGAACCGGCGCATCGGGCCCCACCCTAGCAGGCTTTCGGGGGGGCAGGGTCCGCGGGCGCGCGCCTTGGCTCCCGGCCGCCGGCTACGCGGCCCGCTCGACGCCGAACGCCTTCAGGATCCGCTGCGCGTGGTGGCCGAGGCCGACGAGCTCGACGCCGTGGCGGTGCATGTCGGCGATCCCCATCGCCAGGATGCCGAGGCCGAAGTCGGACAGCTTCTGCAGCCGCGAGAAGTCGACGACGACCCGCGCCGACCGATCGCTCGTCGCCTGGATCCGCTCGCGCAGCGCGTAGGCGCCGCCGCCGTTCAGGGCGCCGCCGAGGCGCAGGACCACCCCACCGCCCGGGAGGGTCTCCAGCTCCATCTGCAGATCGGTGTCCATGGCTCGCTCGCTCCGTCGCGCGGCTCGGGGCGCGGGTGTCGGTCGGTCGTCGGGGAAGCGCGGCCCACGGTGGGCACGCCTCGCCGGGCCGGCAACCCCCGGGTCGAGCCCGGCCCCGACCGAGGCGACGGTCCGTCCGACCGCTACCGGGGCGCGAGCATCCGCGAGAGCCGCGCGATCCGCTGCTCGATCGGGGGATGCGTGGAGAACAGCGAGAGCACGCTCCGCCCGGAGAGGGGATTGACGATGAACAGCGGCGCGGTGGCCGGGTGGCGATCGTCGGGCAGCAGCTTCGCGCCGCGCTCGAGCTTGCCGAGCGCCGACGCCAGCGCCAGCGGATCGCCGGTGAGGCGCGCGCCGGTCTCGTCGGCGCCGTACTCCCGCGCCCGCGACAGCGCGAGCTGCAGCACCGTCGCCGCGAGCGGCGCGAGGATGATCAGCGCGAGCAGCTGCAGGCCGGCGGGGCCGCCCTCCTCGTCGTCGGAGGCGTGGCCGCCGCCGAAGATCGCGGCGAACTGCAGCATGTGGGCGAGGCCGGCGATGGCGCCGGCGATGGTCGCGGCGATGGTGGAGAGGAGGATGTCGCGGTTCACCACGTGGCCGAGCTCGTGGGCGATCACGCCCTCGAGCTCGCGGCGATCGAGGAGCTCGACGAGGCCGGCGGTGACGGCCACCGCGGCGTTCTCCGGATTGCGGCCGGTGGCGAACGCGTTCGGCGCGGCGCTCGGGATCAGGTAGACCCGCGGCTTCGGGATGCCGGCGCGGTGGGCGAGCCGCTCCACCAGCTCGTGGAGCCAGGGCGCCTCGGCGCGATCGATCGGGCGCGCGCCGTGGACCCGGAGCGCGAGCTTGTCGCTGTAGAAGTAGGCGACGAAGTTCGACACCGCGGCGAACGCGCCGGCGATGACGAGGCCGTTGGTGCCGCCGATGGCCTGCCCGATGACGAGGATCAGCGCGGTCATCGCCGCGAGCAGCAGCCCCGTCTTGGCCCAGGTGCCGAGCCCTCGGAGGCCGGGGCCCCGGTGCAAGGTCTGGGTCGTGGTCGTCATCGCGCTCGAACCTTCCTTTCCCGCGCCCGGCGGGAGCGCCGGGTCTCCTCCTTGATAACCACCCCGACCTTCCTCGCAAACCGCGGGATTTCCGCCTCGGCGCAGGGGGTTCGGGACGGGGCCGACCCTCTTCCCACAGCCACGGCCCTTGGCCGGCCGGACGCAGGGGTGATATCGGCCGGGCGGGAAGCGCCTGCACGGAGGAGCAGCGGATGGCGAAGTCCACGGGTGCGGTGGCGAAGGGGAAGGGGACTGCCTCGACGCCGGACAGGAAGAGGAAGCAGGGGACCCAGCTCTCCCTCCTGCCGCCGGCGGGCGAGCCGCCGGCCGAGCCCGCGCGCGCCGAGGAGCCGGCCGCGCCGGGCGGTGGCGGCTCCGGCGGCGGCGGCGGCGGACCGAAGCGCCGCGCCACCGCCGAGCAGATGGCGAAGCGCCAGCGGGAGATCTCGGTCTCCGAGTTCTTCTCGAAGAACCGCCACCTCCTCGGCTTCGACTCGCCGACCAAGGCGCTGCTCACCACGGTGAAGGAGGCGGTCGACAACTCGCTCGACGCCTGCGAGGAGGCCGGCATCCTCCCGGAGATCACCGTCGAGATCCGCGAGGTGCCCGGCACCGCCGACCGCTTCGTGGTCTCGGTCGAGGACAACGGCCCCGGCATCGTCAAGGCGCAGGTGCCGAAGATCTTCGGCAAGCTGCTCTACGGCTCGAAGTTCCACCGCCTCAAGCAGTCGCGCGGCCAGCAGGGCATCGGCATCTCCGCCGCGGCGATGTACGGCCAGATCACCACCGGCAAGCCGGTGCAGGTCTGGACGAAGACCGGCAGGGGCCGCGACGCGCACCACCTCGAGATCCAGCTCGACACCCGGAAGAACCTCCCCGAGGTGCTCTCCGACCGCGAGGTGAAGCTCGAGAAGGACCACGGCACCAAGGTCGAGATCGAGATGCAGGCCGACTACAAGCACGGCCAGCGCTACCTGCTCCGCTACGTGGAGCAGACCGTCCTCGCCAACCCGCACCTCGCGCTCACCTACCGCCGGCCGAACGCGGACCCGCTCTCGTTCCCGCGCGCCGCCGCCGAGCCGCCCAAGGAAGCGCTCGAGATCAAGCCGCACCCGCACGGCGTCGAGGTCGGCACCTTGATGCTGATGGCGAAGGAGTCGAAGCACCGCGACGTCCGCGCCTTCCTGCAGCACGAGTTCAGCCGCGTCTCCCCGCCGGTCGCCGACGAGATCTTCAAGAACGCCGGCTTCAAGTCGCGGGTGAAGACCGCGGACCTGGCCGAGGACCGCGCGGTCGCCGAGAAGCTCCGCGCGGCGGTCCTCGCCACCCGGATCATGGCCCCGCCGACGAACTGCCTCTCGCCGATCGGCGAGGAGCTGATGCGCAAGGGCCTGGTCTCCTTCCTCACCGTGATCGAGGAGGAGGCCGACGAGCACCCGGAGCTCGAGCTCCTCGGCGACGGCAAGGCGTCGCGGAGGAAGCAGAAGGCCGCCGCGGCCGAGGCTCCGAAGCCGGAGGAGCCGAAGGTCGAGGCGCCGCCCGAGCCCGGCGAGGAGCTGATCAAGGGCAAGAAGTTCTTCATCACCACCACCACCCGGCCGCCGAAGGTGTACCGCGGCAACCCTTTCCAGGTGGAGGTCGGCCTCGCCTACGGCGGCGACTGGCCGATGGACAAGTCGATCGAGCTCTACCGCTTCGCGAACCGCGTGCCGCTCCTCTTCCAGCGCGGCGCCTGCGGCGTCACCGAGGCGGTGATGCGCACCGACTGGAAGAACTACCTGCTCCAGCAGCCGCGCGGCTCGCTGCCGGTCGGGCCGATGGCGCTGCTCGTCCACATCGCCAGCGTCTGGGTGCCGTTCACCTCCGAGTCGAAGGAGGCCATCGCGCACTACCCGGAGCTGCTCGCCGAGGTGAAGCTCGCGCTGCAGGAGTGCGGCCGGAAGCTCGCGGCCTTCATCCGCAAGCGGCAGGCGGCGCAGTACGAGCTGAAGCGGCGGTCGATCTTCGAGCTCTACATCCAGGAGGTGGCGCACAGCCTCCACGAGCTGGTCGGCGTCGACGAGGCGAAGATGAAGAGGGACCTCTCGACGCTGGCGCGCGAGATCACCGGCGGCGACGAGGTGGAGGAGGTGCTCGACGCCGGGCCGAAGAAGGCGGCGGACGAGGACGAGGACGCCGAGCGGATGGACGGCGAGCCGCGGAAGGCGAAGGCGAAGGCGAAGGCGAAGATGGCCCCGGCCAAGAAGGCGAAGGGCGGCAAGAAGCAGGCGGAGGCGTAGCCGATGGCCACCAGCGCGGTGCAGGCGAAGAAGACGCTGAAGAAGATCGAGGAGCTCGCCGGCGAGATCGTGCGGCAGGTGAAGAAGGGCGAGAACCCCTCGCTCGAGGTGCCGCTGCGCACCCTCGCCAACGTCCACTTCAACCCGAAGAAGAAGATCATCGAGCTCGGCAAGGACAAGCAGGAGCGGCTCTTCTTCAACGTGGCGCAGGCCAAGAAGTTCATGCAGACGTTCCTGGTCGCGAGCGCCTGCAAGGAGCTGCTGATCGCGGGCAAGACCACCAGCATCCGTGATCTCTACTACATGGCGAAGCACACCCTCGGGGACTCGCGGCAGAACACCTTCGAGGAGCAGGACGAGTCGGATCCGATCATCGAGGACCTCGAGGTGACGGTCGACGCGCTGCGCGAGGAGCTGCACCTGTTCGCCGCGCGCAAGGGCGTGATGGTCGGGCCGATGACCATCATCGACACCGGCGACTCCATCGACCTGCGCCGCCTCGGCTCGGGCGGGTGGGGCATCCCCTCGATCGTCGAGCCGGACGTGATCCAGTTCGGCAAGCACGAGGCGAAGTACGTGCTGCTGATCGAGAAGGACTCGGTGTGGGGCCGCTTCAACGAGGACAAGTTCTGGAAGAAGGAGAAGTGCATGATCCTCCACGGCGGTGGCCAGCCGCCGCGGGGGGTTCGCCGCCTCGTCCAGCGCATGAACGCGGAGCTGAAGCTCCCGGTCTACGTGCTCGTGGACAACGACCCGTGGGGCTTCTACATCTACTCGGTCGTGAAGCAGGGCTCGATCAACCTCGCCTACGAGTCGATGCGCATGGCCGTCCCCGGCGCGCGGTTCGTCGGCATCTCGTCGTTCGACCCGGAGCGCTACGACATCCCCGAAGGCGTCTCCATCAAGATGGACGAGACCGATCACAAGCGCGTGAAGCAGATGCTCGAGTACCCGTGGTTCCAGAAGAAGGAGTGGCGCCGGGAGCTCGAGGGGATGACGCGAACCGGCAAGAAGTACGAGATCGAGGCGCTCTCGCGCCGCGGCATCTCATTCATCACCGAGGACTACCTCCCGAAGAAGCTCCGCGATCGGGACTGGCTCGAGTAGTGGACCTGCCCGGCTTCCGCGCGAGGCTGCGGGCGCTGGCCTCGCCGCCGGCGCTCCCCCTCGCGGTCGGCTACCTCCTGGTGAAGCAGCTCGGCGTCCTCGCCGCGCTCATCTCCGGGGTGAAGCTGAACCTCGCCTTCAACACCGCGGTCACCTGCGCGGGCGCGGCGCTCCTGATCGTGCCGGCGGTGATGCTGCTCCGCGGCCGGGCGCAGCTCGCGGCGGCGTTCCTCGCCGACCTCGTGCTCACCTTCGTGCTCCACGTCGACCTGCTCTACTACCGGCAGATGCTCGACCTGCCGTCGTGGGGCGTGCTCCGGTTCCTCGGCCTCGCCGGCGAGGTGCACGGCGCCATCACCCACCTCTTGTCGCCGTTCGACGCGCTGCTCTGGCTCGACGTGGCGGCGCTGCTCGTGCTCTCGGTGGCGGCGCCGGCGTCGCTCCGCGCCAGGCTCGAGCCGCTCGGCCTCCGCCGGGTGGTGGGCCTCGGCGCGACCGGGCTCGCGCTCATCGCCGCCGGCGGCGCCGCGTCGAAGTACGTGCGCAAGCCGCACGGCGGGCACATCGCCGTGGCGAGCCGCCTCGGCCTCGTCGGCTACCACCTCTACGACGGGATCACCTACTCGGTGCGCGGGCTGCGCAAGGCGTTCCCGTCGCAGGAGGCGATCGCCGAGGCCGAGGCGCGGTTCCGCGAGCCGCTCCCCGCGCCGTCGCCGCTCGCCGGCGCCGCCGCCGGGAAGAACGTCCTCGTGGTCCAGCTCGAGTCGTTCCAGGCGTTCCCGTCCGATCTCTCCTTCGGCGGCAAGCCGGTGACGCCGTTCCTGCACGAGCTCGCGGGGGAGAGCGTCACCTTCGACGGCTACTACGCGCAGGTCGGCCTCGGCACCACCTCCGACGCGGAGCTCGCCTCGCTCTGCTCGCTCTACCCGTCGGGCTCGGGCTCCATCTACTACGACCACGCCGGCAACGACTTCCGCTGCCTGCCCGAGCTGCTCCGGTCCCGCGGCTACGGCACCTACGCCTTCCACGCCAACCGCCCCGACTACTGGAACCGCTCCGCCATCTACCCGCAGCTCGGGTTCGACCGCTTCTTCGCCGAGAAGGACTTCGTCCTCGACGAGGAGCTCGGGATGGGGCTCTCGGACGCGTCGTTCTACCGGCAGGTGCTCGACCGCCTCGAGGGGGCGGAGGAGCCCTGGCTCGGCTTCGCGATCTCGCTGACGAACCACTCGCCCTTCGACGACCCGCGGCTGCCGCGCGACCTCGAGCTCGGCGCGCTCGAGGGCACGTTCACCGGGCACTTCCTCCACAGCTCGCGGTACGCCGACCACGCGCTCCGGCTCCTGGTCGACGACCTGCGGCGGCGGGGGATGCTCGAGAAGACCGTGCTCGTGGTCTACGGCGACCACCAGGGCGTCGGCCGCGGCAACTCGGACGTGGCCCGGGAGCTGCCGGGCCCGCCGCTCGACGACGGCGCGGCGTGGCTCGACTTCGAGCGGCGCGTGCCGATGCTGGTGCGGCTGCCGCACGGCGCCGGCGCGGGGAAGCGGCCGTGGGTCGGCGCGCAGATCGACCTCACGCCGACGCTGCTCGCGCTCCTCGGACACCCGGAGGACGCGCGGCTCGCGATCGGTCGCGACCTGCTCGCGGGTCCCGACCGCCTCGTCGCCTTCCCGAACGGCACCGCCATCGGCGGCGGCCTCGTCTACCTGAGCCCCGACGCCGGCGGGACGCACCGCTGCGTGCGGCTCGCCGACCGCGCGCCGCAGCCGGGCGCGGCGTGCGCGCCGCTCGCCGAGCGGGCGCAGCGCGAGCTCCGCGTCTCCCGCAGCGTGGTCGACTCCGACCTGGTGCCGCACCTCGTCGGCGCGCTCCGGCCGCCGGCCCCGGCGCCCGACCTGCGGGTGGCGCAGGACCCGGGGTGAACCGGGCCGGGTCGTCGTAACGTACCGCCCCGCACCCGCGAGGCGTCCATGTCCAGGCCCGTCCACCACGCCGCCGTCCTCCTCTCGCTCGCCGCCGCGTGCGGCGGTCCCGAGCCGCTCTCGATCGAGGGGACCGGGGGCACGCCGCCGACCGCCACGGGCCCCTGCGAGGACCGCGGCGGCGCCTCGCAGTTCCTGGCGCCCGGCGCGTCCCTCGCGGGCGCCGAGCGCTGGAACTGCCCGCTCCCGGCCACGGAGAACCAGGAGTCGGAGCGCTTCGTCGGCGCGCGCGGCGCCGGCGCCGTCGTCAACGGCGGCAGCCTCGCGCTGCGGCTCGAGGTCGAGGGCGACGCCGACGTCTCCGGGCGCCACGTCATCCTCGGCGTGCGGCAAGAGCGCGGCTACTTCCTCCTCCCGGCGCCCGCCCGCGGCGAGGACCTGCTCGTGCCGCTCGACCTCTTCGTCTCCCCGACCGCGCGGTCCGGCGACGTCACCCTCGCGCTGGCGATCGACGACGGCACCGGCGCCCCCGGCGCGCTCTCGCCGGGCCGCTACCTCGACCTGCGCCTCGAGATCATCGCGGTGAAGGGCGGCGACGTGCAGGTCAACGTCAACTGGGACTCCCCCGCCGACGTCGACCTCTACGTCCAGGACCCGGGCGGCGAGGTCATCTACTGGAGCGCGAAGACCTCCTCCTCCGGCGGCGTCCTCGACCTCGACTCGAACCTCGCCTGCCGTCCCGGCACCTCCAACGAGAACATCTACTGGCCCGAAGGCGGCGCGCCGGCCGGCGAGTACGTCGTCGCCGTCGACCTCTACGACGCCTGCGGCGTCCCCGAGCCGACCTCGTTCCGGTTGACCATCCTGCTCGCCGGCGAGGTCCACGCCGTCGTCGACGGCACCCTGGCGCAGGGCCAGGAGCGCCAGCGCGGCGAGGTCGCGCGGTTCGCGTGGCCGTAGAGGCGCGCGGCGCGGTGCACGGGCCGGGCCTCCGCGGGTCCCTCGCTGGCGTACCCCGTCGCGGGCGCGGCCGCGACGGTGGCCCCCCGCCGCGTCCCGCTGCGGCTCGGCCCGTGCAGGCCCGCCGCGAGCGCTAGCGCTTGGCGTCGAGCAGGGCCCGCGCGCGCTTGACCGCGTCGTAGTCGCCGGGGTTCGCGGGCTCGAAGCCGTCGGTGTCGAAGAGGCGGCCGAAGAGCTCGCCGGACTCGCCGCCGGCGGCGAGGGCGTCGAGGGCCTTGCCGACGGCGTCGGTGGTGGCCGGGTCGAGGCCGGCGCGGGCGACGAGGACGTCGTTGGGGATGGGCTCGGAGGCGGCGACGACCCGGAGCTTCGGGCGGGAGTCGGCGAGGAGGGCGTAGCAGGTCGTGAGCTCGGCGAGGTCCGGCTCGCCGACGTCGTCGGAGAAGCTGGCGCCCGCGTCGACCTTGCCGTCGAGGACGGCCTGGCAGACGGCGGTGTGGTCGCCGAGGAAGGACTGGGCGCCGAAGTGCTTCGCCGGATCGAGGCCCTTCTCGAGCAGGAGCGCCTTCGGGAAGAGGTGGCCGGAGGTGGAGCTCTCGCTGACCCAGGCGATCGACTTGCCGGCGAGGTCCTCGGGCTTCGACCACTTCCTGTCGGCCTTCACGAAGATCACCGCGCGGTAGCTGCTCTTCCCGCCGCGGCGGGCCTTGCGGATCGGCGTCACCGCCGCCAGCTCCGCCGCGCGGACGTAGCCGAGCGGCGGGATCCAGGCGACGTCGACCTCGCCCTTGCCGAGGGCGTCGACGAGGCCGTCGTACCCGGCGAAGACGCGGGTGGTGACCGGGCGACCGAGCGACTTGCCGAGGGCGGCGCCGAGCAGGTCGGCGTCGCGGGCGGCGTCCTCGGCGCCGGTCGGCGTGCCGAGGCCCAGGCGCAGGCCGGCGTCGGCGGGCGCGGGAGGCGCGGGCGGCGACGACGGCGTGGACGCGCAGGCGGCGAGCGCGGCGAGGGCGAAGGCGGCGGCGAGGCGGGTGAGAACGGCGTGGCGCATCGGTTCCCCCTGGGGTCGGCCGGATGCTAGCGGATCAGCGCAGGCAGGGCGCCGCGAAGATCGGCGCCCGCTTCTGCTCGCCGACCTGCACGAAGCCGCGGCCTCCGGGCTCGAGGGCGATCGCCTCGCCCTGCGGCTCGGCGGCCACCGGCAGCTCCGCCGGGCCGACCGCCGCGCCCGGCGCTGCGATGCCGCCGGGGAGCCGGTAGGCGACGCCGCCGCCGTAGGTGCGGAGCACGAGCAGCTCGCCGCTCTCCGAGAGGTCCGCCGCGGTGAGCGCGCCGAGGAGCCCGGCGAAGGCGCCGGTCGAGAGCGTCCCGAGCGCCTCCGCCTCGACGGTGCGGCGCTCGTCGAGGACCGGCAGCCGGTAGAGCCGCGTCGTCGCGTCGTCGCGCTTGGTGAGCACGATCGGCAGGCCGTCGGGGCCGACCACGAGCGCCTCGGCGTCCTGCGCGCCGTCGGGGTAGCGGAACGGGTAGCGCACCGGCCGCGCCGCGCCGTCGCGGTCCGCGGCGGGCTCGGGGAGCACCAGGATCGAGACGTCGGCGCGCG
>CAZDGH010000234.1:0-9407 GCA_964504805.1 uncultured Myxococcales bacterium
GGCGAGGGCGGCACCGGAGGCGACGGCGGCACCGGCGGCGCGGGCGGCACCGGCGGCGAGGGCGGCACCGGCGGCGTCGGGCCGTTCGGGCCGACCGAGGCCTACGATCCCCAGGCCGGCGTCCGGGACGTGCACGCGGTCGACCTCGACGGCGACGGCAAGCTCGAGGTCGTGCTCGCGTTCCGCGCGCCGGTGAACCCGCTCGCGGGCTCGGTGCGCGTGCTCGTCGGCGGCGGGATCGCGCGGGTCGGCGAGCGCGGCGTCGGCTGGGCGTCGGTGGAGGTGGAGACGCCCGACGCGAACCCGTGGAGCCTCGCCTCCGGTCCCGTCGACGACGAGCCGGGACCGGAGCTGCTCGTCACCGGCCTCGACCACGTGAACCGGGCCGATCGCGACGTCACCGTCTCGGCGGTGGGCTTCGGCGGCGGCGCCCTCGGCGTCCAGCAGACGGTGGCGGTGCCCGGCGGGATCTTCGACCTCGCGTACGAGGCGGGGCTCGACGACGACGATCCGATCTACGCCTCGGCCGGCGACGTCGACCCGGGCGGGCGCCCCGAGCTCGTCGTCGGCAGCCTGCTGCACGTGGCGGTGGTCACCCGCGGCTCGGAGCTGTTCGAGGACGGCACCTGGCAGCGCGTCGATCCGACCGGCGTCGACGCCGAGCCGTGGCCGGACGCGGTGGTCGCCCACGTGCTGCCGGACGAGGGCTTCGTCGTCGGGACGATCGGCCAGGTCGTCCGGGTGGAGGCGCGGGGGAGCGACACCTTCGCGGGGGGCGGCATCGCGGTCCCGGGATCGGCCTTCTTCCGGCACCGCCTCGTCGACCTCTCCGGCACGGCGGCGGTGATCTCGCTGAACCACGCGGTCGACCCGCCGATGCTCGCCGCGACGCCGGTCGGCGGCGCGCTCGGCGACGTCCACCCGCTGCGTGCCGTGGCGGGTGAGGACACGCCGCGCGACCCGATCCGGGCCTTCGCCCTCGGGGACCTCGGCGCCGGCCCCGAGCCCGAGGCGGTCGTCCTCGAGAGCGGCGCCGCCGGCGCCCTCGGCCGGCGGCTCCGCGTCTACGAGGACCTCTCGCTCGACGCCGGCGAGCTGGTCGCCGACGCGTTCCTCAGCCTCGGGATCGGCACGCCCGCCCCGGACGCGAACTTCGTCGAGGTCGGCGACTTCGTCGGCGACGCGCAGCCCGAGCTCCTCGTCGTCGACGGCGACGGCGACGTCCACTGCTTCTTCCTCGACACCGGGCGCACGCCGCACGAGCTCGCGCCCTGCCCGTAGCTCAGGGGCAGTGCGGCACGACGTGCGGCGGGTGGGGCGCCTCGGCCGGCGCGCCGTCGCCCTGCTGGCCGACGTCGTCGAAGCCGAAGGCGAAGACCCGACCGTCGCGCGTGGACACCAGCGCGTGGTTCGAGCCGACGGCGAAGGCGAGCACCTCGGCCTCCGCCGGCAGCTCGACGGCGAGGGGCTCCTGCACCTGGTCCTCGGGCGCGTGCCCGAGCTGCCCGGCCGTGTCGTTGCCGAAGCCCCAGAGCGTCCCCTCCGAGTCGAGCGCGAGCGTCGAGCCGGCCTCGCCCGTCGCCACGGCGTGGATCGTGGCGCCCGCCGGCAGCGCCAGCGACACGGGCACCGGGACGAGGAGCTCCTCGGCGGCGCGGCCGAGCTGGCCGTTCTGGTTCCGCCCGAACCCGAGGAGCGTGCCGGCGGCGTCGACGACGAGCGAGTGGTACGGGCCGGCGGCGATCCGGCGCGCGCGGCCGACCCCGGCGACCTCCCGCGGGAACTGGTAGCAGGCCTGGCACTCGGCGCTGCCCCTCTCGCCGGTGCCGATCTGCCCGTAGTAGGCGAAGCCCCACGCCATCGGCACGCCGTCGTCGCGGAGCGCCACGGCGTGGTAGCCGCCCGCGGCCACGTCGACGAACTTCGTGCCGCGCGAGACCTGCAGCGGCCCGGCCTGGCAGTGGGTGCTGCAGGCGAGGCCGTCGCCGTCCGCGGCGTCCATGCAGCTGAGATCCGCCATGCACTCGTCCTCCGACTGGCAGTCGTAGAGCGTGCCGGCGCAGGGCACGCCGGAGGTCCGGCCGGTCCCGAGCTTCGCCGCCTCGTTCGAGCCGAACGCGAACAGGTCGCCGTCCTCGGCGAGCGCGAGCACGAAGAGCTCGTGGGCGGCGACGGCGCGGAAGCGCCGCTCCGGCATCACCTGCGTGCGCGCGGCGACGGCGTCGAAGTGCCCGAGGCCGCGCTGCCCGCGGTGGTTGTTGCCCCACGTCCACAGCGTGCCGTCCTCGGCGACCCCGGCGCCGAAGCCGCGGCCGAGGGAGACCGACCGCAGCGGCGGGAGGTCGAGGGCCGTCGGCACGGAGACGTGGGCCGCGAGGCCGAGCGTGTTCCTCTCACCGAAGCCGACGACCCGCCCGTCGCCGACGGCGACGATCGAGGCGTACTTCGAGGCGTCGAGGAGGGCGGGGAAGCACGGCAGGTCCGCCGGCGTGCAGCGCGGCGTGCAGCCTTCCCCGCCGTCGCACGCCTCCCACGCCTGCACCCGCCCGTCGCCGCAGCGTGCGACGGTGCAGGCCTCGGTGCAGGTGGAGAGGCGATCGTCGTTGGCCTCGGCGCCGAAGTCGCAGGCCTCGCCGTCCTGCACCACGCCGTCGCCGCAGCCCGGCTCGCAGGTCGGCAGGCACGGCGTGCCAGGGACGCCGTTGTCCGCGCCGTGGTCGCAGGCCTCCCCGGGCGCGGGGAGGCCGTCGCCGCAGCGCGCCGGCTGGCAGGCGCGGGTGCAGGCGCCGTGGGGCGCGGCGTCGTCGTTCGCCGCGCCGTCGTCGCAGCCCTCGCCGTCGTCGACGACGCCGTCGCCGCAGACCGGGCCGCCCGCGCCGCCGCCGCCGGCCGGCGGCTCCTCGGCAGCCTCGACCTGGATGCAGGCGGCGAGGGCGAGGAGGGCGAGGGGCGCGCGTCGCATGGGCGTACCGTAGCAGCCCGCGAAGCGCGTCACGGGCACAGCTGCACGACCTCCGGGGAGGGCCGGTACTCGTTGGCCGCCGTGCCGTGGCCGAGCTTGCCGTACAGCGCGTGCCCGTACGTCCACTGCGTCCCAGGCTCCGCGATCTCCGCGCTGTGCACCCAGCCGCCGTCGGCGGCGAAGACCCGACCTTCGATCGCCTCGATCGGCCGGTCGAAGAGCACGTTGCCGTCGCCGCCGATCGGCAGCACGCCGAGCTGGCCCTGGCGGTTGTGCCCGAAGCTCCACACCTGCGAGCCCTCCGTCGCCACGAACAGGCCGTGCGAGTGGTCGCCGGACGCGAGCAGGAGGATCTTCGAGCCCAGGTTCTCGTACTGCAGGTCCACCTTCCGCGGCGGCGCGGGCAGGAGCTCCGACGCGTCGGGGATGCCGAGCTGGCCGTACTGGTTCTCGCCGAAGCCCCACAGCGCCTCGCCGCCCTCGAGCAGCAGCGCGTAGCGACCGCCGGCGGCGACCTGCTGGAAGCGGGTGTCCTCGAGCCCGCGCGGGAGCTCGATCGGCGCCGGGCGCTCGACGCACTCGCAGCCGGTGGTCGCCGCCTCGACGGTGCCGGCCTGGTGCAGGTCGTCGAGCCCCCAGGCGAGCGCCTTGCCCTCGGCGGTGATCGCCACCGCGTGGTGCCAGCCTCCCGCGACCTGCAGCACGGGCGCGCCGGTCTCGACCCGCGCCGGCAGGGTCACGCACCGCGCCTCCGGAGGGACGCAGCGGAGGCTGTTGCTCCCGCCGAAGCGCTCGCAGCGCCCGCTCGGGCAGCTCGAGCCGTCCTCGCAGGTCGCGCGCACGTACTCGCCCGGGCAGGGCACGCCCTCGGAGACGCCGAGGCCGGTGGCGCCGTGCTCGTTCGAGCCGAAGCTCCACAGCGCGCCCTCCTCGTCGATCGCGAACGCGGTGGAGCGCGCGGTGCCGAGCGCGCGGAACGGGCCGTCCGCCACGCGCGAGTAGCCCGAGACCGGTTCGAGGTGCCCGACGCCGCGCTGGCCGCGCTCGTTGCGGCCCCAGCTCAGGAGGGAGCCGTCCTCGGCGATCCCGAGGCCGAAGCCGTCGCCCTGCGCGAGGCGCACGAGCCGCGGCAGCGCGAGCTCCGCCGGCGCGGCGATCTCCGCGCCGACGACGCCGGGGAGCCGGCCGTCCTCGTTGCGGCCGAACCCGAGCACGCGCCCGTCGGACATCCGCACCAGCGTCTCGTCGTAGCCGGCGGTGACCTCGACCGCGGCGCAGGCGCCGGGCTCGCAGGCGGCGGTGCACCCGGGCGTCCCGTCGCACGGCTCCCGCGCGTGGAGCCGGCCGTCGCCGCACGCCGGCAGCGTACAAGCGGCTGTGCACGAGCCGGCCCGGTCGTCGTTCGCGGGCCCGGCGTCGCAGGCCTCGCCCGGGTCGAGGACGCCGTCGCCGCAGGTCGAGGTGCAGTCGGACCGGCAGCCCGGCGCCTCGCCGACGGGCCCGGGATCGCACGCCTCGTGCGGCTGCACGACGCCGTCGCCGCACGAGTCGGTGCAGCGCTCCGAGCACGGCGCGGACGGGCCGTTGGCGTCCCCGTCGTCGCACGCCTCGCCGTCGTCGAGCCGGCCGTTCCCGCACCGCGGCCGGCAGCTCTCGTCGCACGTCGCGTCGGCGCCGGGATCGCAGGCCTCTTCGCCCTCGACCACGCCGTCCCCGCACACGGGCCCGGCGTCCTCGCCTGCGGCCTCCACCTGGATGCAGGCGGCGAGGGTCAGCAGGGCGAGCGGGGCGCGGCGCATCGCCGCAGGCTAGCAGGATGCCCCGTTCGGGGTGCGGGCCCGATCGCACCGGGAGACCAGGTGGGCGCGAGAGGCGCGGTCACGGACAGGTCGGCACCTCGCGCGGGATCCGGTCCACCGCCGGATCGCCGGCGGCGCCGTCGTTCCGCGCGCCGAAGACGAAGACGCGCCCGTCCTCGTCGAGGACGATCGAGTGGCTCGCGCCGGCGTCGAGGCCGATCACCCTGCCGCCGGGCCAGGGGTCGACGGCGCCGGGAAGCTCGGTGTCGTAGCCCCCGCTCGACGGCGCCCGGCCGAGCTGGCCGGCGTCGTTCCGGCCGAACGACCACAGCTCGGAGCCCGCGTCGTCCCAGAAGAGCACGTGCGCGACGTCGCCGGCGGCGAGGAGCGAGACGGAGGCGGGCGCGCCGAGCGGGTACGCGACCTCGCGCGGCGGCCGGGTCTCGCCGTCCTCGAGCGGCCTCGCGCCGAGCTGGGCCCAGCGGTTGCCGCCGAAGGTCCAGAGCGCGCCGCGCTCGTCGACGAGGGCGGTGAAGCGACCGCCGGCGGAGAGCGCGCGGACGCGGAGGCCCGGCTCGAGCGGGATGGCCCCGGGCCGCTCGACGCAGGGGCCGCACGCCTCGTTCGCGCCGGCCTGCCCGCCCGCCTGGTGCCCGCGGTCGAGGCCCCAGCCGACGGCCTCGCCGGCCGTGGTGATCCCGACCGCGTGGTACTCGCCGGCCGCGACCTGCAGGAACCGCAGCTCCGGGGCGACGTCCACGGGGCTCGGCACGCAGCGCGACGGGACCTCGCAGTTGCCGTCCTCCTGGCAGACGCCGCTCGCACACTGCTCGGCGCCCTGGCACCGCTCCCCGTTCTCGCCCGGGCAGCTCTCGCCCGCGTCTGCGCCGACGCCGAGGGCGGCGTGCTCGTTCGAGCCGAAGGCGACGAGGCGCCCGTCGTCGCGGATCGCCAGCGCGAACGACTTCCCCGCGGCCACGTCGCGGAACGGGCCGGGGTCCACCTCGCTCCAGCCGGGCACCTCGTCGAGCGTGCCGACGCCGCGCTGGCCCTGGCGGTTCTCGCCCCAGGAGACGAGCGCGCCGTCGGGCGTGATCCCGACGCCGAAGTGCGAGCCCTGCGCGAGCCGCACCAGCGGCGGCAGCGCGAGCGCCTGCGGCGTGGGGTGGACGCCGGGATCGAGCCCCGGCAGCCCGAGGCCGTGCCCGGCGCCGAGCACGACGCCGTCGCCGCGGAGCACGAGGGTCTGGTCCGGGCCGGCGGCGACCTGCGCCGCCGCGCACGCGTCGAGGGCGCACGTCGGCAGGCACCCTTCGCTGCCGTCGCAGGCCTCGGTGCCGTGCGGGGCGCGGTCGCCGCAGACGGCCGGAAGGCACGTGGTCGTGCAGCGGCCGTGGCGATCGTCGTTCGCGGCGCCGGCGTCGCAGCGCTCGCCATGCGCCTCGGCGACCACGCCGTCGCCGCAGAACGGCGTGCAGTCGGCCTTGCAGGACGCGGCGTCCGTGCCGTTCGCCGGGCCCTCGTCGCAGCCCTCGTGCGCCTGGACGACGCCGTCGCCGCACGCGAGCTGGCACTCCCGGGTGCACGGCGCGTCGTCGCCGTTCTCGGCGCCGTCGTCGCACGCCTCGTCGGCGTCGACGACGCCGTCCCCGCAGAGCGGGACGCATCCCGAGCACGGCGGGGCCTCCTCGACGTCGGGCTCGACGAAGATGCAGGAGGCGAGCAGCAGCAGGAGCGGCGACGCGCGGCGCATCCCGCGCACGCTAGCAGCCCGGCGCGGGCGAAGGGCCGCTTCGCGACACTCCCCGGAAACGGCGCCTTGCCTCCCCGGATACCCCTGCTTAGATCGGGCTCTTCCCTCGGGAGATCCCCACCATGGCCTTCTCGGCGATGCCGTCCACCCTCGCCATCGTCCTCGCCGGCGGCGAGGGGCGCCGCCTCGATCCGCTCACGCGCGAGCGCGCGAAGCCCGCGGTGCCGTTCGGCGGCCGCTACCGGATCATCGACTTCGTCCTCTCGAACTTCGTCAACTCGAACTTCTTCAAGATCAAGGTGCTCACCCAGTACAAGTCGGACTCGCTGAACACGCACCTGTCCCGCGGCTGGCGCCTGTCGGCGATGCTCGGCAACTACGTGGAGAGCGTCCCGGCGCAGATGCGCACCGGCCCCGAGTGGTTCAAGGGCTCGGCCGACGCCGTCTACCAGAACCTGAACCTCGTCACCGACGAGGAGCCGGAGCACGTGTTCGTGTTCGGCGCCGACAACGTCTACCGCATGGAGGTGCGGCAGGTCCTCGAGTTCCACCTGGAGAAGAAGGCGGACTGCACCGTCGCCGCCATCCCGCAGCCGGTCGAGCTCGCCAAGGACTTCGGCGTCATCGAGGTCGACGCCGACGGCCGGATGATCGGCTTCCAGGAGAAGCCGGCGGTGAAGGACGCCAAGACGATCCCCGGCGACCCGACCCGGATCCTGGCGTCGATGGGCAACTACATCTTCACCACCGACGCGCTGGTTCGGGAGATCGTCAAGGACGCCTCGCGCGAGTCGGCGCACGACTTCGGCAAGTCGATCATCGCGGAGATGTACAAGCACTCGAACGTCTTCGTGTACGACTTCGCGAAGAACGAGATCCCGGGGCAGGGCCCGCGCGAGCGCGGCTACTGGCGCGACGTCGGGACGATCGAGAGCTACTACCAGTCGAACATGGACCTCATCGAGGTCGAGCCGATCTTCAACCTCTACAACGACCGCTGGCCCATCCACACCTTCCAGTACAACTACCCGCCGGCGAAGTTCGTCTTCGCCGACAAGGAGCACGCCCGCGTCGGCAGCGCGACCGACTCGCTCGTCTCCGAGGGCTGCATCGTCTCCGGCGCCACGATGCACCGCTGCGTGCTCTCGCCGAAGGTGCGCGTGAACTCGTACTCGCAGGTGGAGGACTCGATCCTCTTCGAGAACGTGAACATCGGCCGCCACTGCAAGATCAAGCGGGCGATCATCGACAAGAACGTCGACATCCCGCCGGGCCTCACCGTCGGCTACGACCTCGAGGAGGACCGGAAGCGCTTCACGGTGACCGAGACGGGCATCGTGGTGATCCCGAAGGGCATGAAGATCGACAAGCCCGTCTGACGTGGCCGGCGATCTGCTCAAGCCGCACCGCCGCCACGAGCGGCCGGTGCTGGTCGTGGTCGGCGCCGTGCTCCTCGGCCTCCTCTCGGCGGTGCTCGCCGTCGAGGCGATCCGCGGCCGCCCGCTCCCGCTGGGAGGAGGCCAGGTGGCGGGCGCCGGGGAGGCCGCCGTCTACCGCGCCTGCGCCGCGCTCTTCTTCGCCGGGCTGTCGGGCTGGCTGTTCCTGTCGGGCGCGCCGCGGCGGCACGACGACGGCGGGATCCGGCTGCCTTGAGCGGCGGTGGGAGCGAGTCTCACACCCTGTGATCGCGGGCTTCCGTGCTACCGTCTCGTCCTGCCTGGCGTTCTCGGAGAGTGTGCGCGCATGGTCTCGGGAGGCGACGGACAGGAGACCCGGATCACCAAGGTCTCCGGCCTCGTCGACAAGGTCTCGGCGAGCGGCGAGAGCTGCCTCGTCACCATCTACGGGCCGAACCTGGGGAAGAAGTACATCCTCGACGAGCCCGAGATCACCATCGGCCGCGACGCGTCGAACCAGGTGTGCGTCGAGCTCGACAACGTCTCGCGCAAGCACTGCCGCATCACCGTCAAGGACACCAAGGTCTTCCTCCGGGACCTGAACAGCACCAACGGCACCTACCTGAACGACGAGGAGGTCCCGCCTCCCGAGGAGTTCGTGCTCCGCTCCGGCGATCTGATCAAGGTCGGCGGCGCCATCTACAAGTTCCTGTACGGCGGGAACGTGGAGGCGCTGTACCACGAAGAGATCTACCGGATGACGATCATGGACGGCCTCACCCAGGTCCACAACAAGCGCTACTTCCTCGAGTTCCTCGAGCGCGAGATGGCGCGGTGCACCCGGTACGGCCGCCCGCTGTCGCTGGCGCTCTTCGACATCGACCACTTCAAGCGCATCAACGACGAGTTCGGCCACCTCGCCGGCGACCACGTGCTCCGCGACCTCGCCGGGCAGGTGCGCTCGAAGATCCGGAAGGAGGAGCTCGTCGCGCGCTACGGCGGCGAGGAGTTCGCCCTGGTGCTGCCGGAGAGCGGCGCCGAGAAGGTCCGGAAGTTCGCCAACAAGCTCCGGGCGCTGATCGCCGACCACGAGTTCGTCTTCGAGGCGCGGCGGATCCCGGTGACGATCTCCATCGGCGTCGCCGACATGGTGCCCGAGCTCGCCGAGCCTGCGCAGTTCATCAAGGCCGCCGACACCAACCTGTACGCGGCGAAGCGGGGCGGGCGGAACCGGGTCGTTGGCTGAGGCGCTCCTGCTCGCGCTCGCGCTCGCGGCGGCGCCCGCGGTGACGCGCGTCGAGCTCCCGAACGGCGTGGTCGTGCTGCTCGCGCCGGACGCGTCGGCGGCGGGCGTCGCCGTCGCCGCGGCCTCCCGCGACGTGGACGCGGCGGGCGGGCGCGTGGTCGTGGCCGCCGAGGGCGAGCCGACGGCGGCGCTGCTCGAAGGCCTGGCGCCGCCGCGGACCGTGGTCGCGATCGCGGGCGCGTTCGACGTC
>CAZDGH010000235.1:0-9391 GCA_964504805.1 uncultured Myxococcales bacterium
ACCGGCATGGGGCCGAACCAGTTCTTCAACTCCGACCTCAAGGACCGGGCGATCTTCCTGGTCGCGGCCCTCACCCGGAACGTCGGCTTCCCGGGCGGCAACGTCGGCAGCTACGCGGGCAACTACCGCGCCGCGCTCTTCGGCGGGATCCCGACCTTCGCGGTCGAGGACCCGTTCCACCCGCAGCTCGACCCGCGCGGCAAGGCGGCGGTGAAGAAGTACCTCCACTACGAGTCGCTGCACTACTTCAACTACGGCGACCGCCCGCTCCGGCAGGGGACGACCGGCTTCACCGGGCACGGCCACATGCCCACGCCGACCAAGGCGATGTGGCTCAACAACTCGAACTCGGTGATCGGCAACATCAAGTGGCACTACGACGTCGTCCACAACACCCTGCCGAAGCTCGAGCTCATCGCCTACGCCGACTGGTGGTGGACCGGCTCGTGCGAGTACGCGGACCTCGTCTTCGCCTGCGACAGCTGGGCGGAGTTCAAGCACCCGGACATGACCGCCTCGTGCACGAACCCGTTCGTGCAGATGTTCCCGACGACGCCGCTGAAGCGCATCTTCGACACCCGCTCGGACATCGAGATCATCGGCGGCGTCGCCAAGTCGCTCGGGAAGCTCCACCGCGACGAGCGGTACGCGCAGTTCTTCCGCTTCGTCGACGAGGGCGACGTCGAGGCCTACCTCCAGCGCATCGTCGACGCCTCGCCGACCCTCAAGGGCTACCGGGTGGAGACGCTGCTGAAGCGTGCCGCCGAGGGCGTGCCGGCGCTGCTGAACACCCGGACGTACCCGCGGATCTCCTCCTTCGAGCAGTCGAAGGGCGAGCAGCCGTGGCACACGCGGTCGGGACGTCTCGAGTTCTACCGGCCCGAGCAGGCCTTCCTCGATGGCGGCGAGAACCTCGTCGTCCACCGGGAGCCGGTCGACTCGACCTTCTACGAGCCGAACGTGATCGTGGCGCGGCCGCACCCGGCGATCCGGCCGAAGTCGCCGGCCGACTACGGGCTCTCGCCGGGCGACCGCTCCAGCGAGGCCCGCCAGGTGCGCAACGTCGTCGTCTCGCCCGAGGAGCTGCTCCGGACCAAGCACCCGCTGCGCGAGCGCGACGCCGGCTACAAGCACGTCTACCACACGCCGAAGTACCGCCACGGCGCCCACACCACGCCGGTCGACACCGACTTCACCGGCGTGCTCTTCGGACCGTTCGGCGACGTCTACCGCCACGACAAGCGGCTGCCCTCCGTCACCGAGGGCTACGTCGACCTGAACCCGACCGACGCCAAGGAGCTCGGCCTCGACGACGGCGACTACGTCCACGTCGACGCCGACCCCGGCGACCGGCCGTACCGGAGCTGGAAGGCGGGCACCGAGGAGCACGGGATCTCCCGGCTCCTGCTCCGCGTGCGCTTCTACCCGGGCACGCCGCGGGGGATCGCCCGCACCTGGCACAACATGTACGGCGCCACCTTCGGGAGCGTGCGCGGCGCCGCGTCGCGGCCCGACGGCCTCGCCAAGAGCCAGGAGACGAACTACCAGGCGATGTACCGCACCGGCAGCCACCAGAGCGCGACCCGCGCCTGGCTGCGGCCGACGCTGATGACCGACACGCTGGTCCACAAGGACATGTTCGGCCAGGTGCTGATGCAGGGCTTCGCGCCGGACATCCACTGCCCGGTGGGCGCGCCGCGAGAGGCCTTCGTGAAGCTCACCCGGGCCGAGGCCGGCGGCCTCGACCGGACCTCGCTGTGGCGCCCGGCCTCGCTCGGGCTCCGGCCCACCTACGAGAGCGCGGCGATGAAGCTGTACCTCGCCGGCGCCTTCGTCCTCTCCGCACGCAAGTAGAGGCCACCATGACCAAGGTCAAGAACTGGCAGCTGAAGCGAGACATGGAGTTCGCCTACGCGGAACGCCGGCCGAAGCGGCAGTGGGCGATCGTCTTCGACCTGAACAAGTGCATCGCCTGCCAGACGTGCACGCTGGCGTGCAAGACCACCTGGACCAGCGGCAAGGGCCAGGAGTACATGTTCTGGAACAACGTCGAGACGAAGCCCTGGGGCGGCTACCCGCTGGCCTGGGACCTCCAGATCCTCGAGCGGCTCGGGCGGCAGGACTGGGCCAAGAACGGCTCGTACGCGGGGAAGACGATCTTCGAGGCGGCGCCCCCGAACGAGCGGGCGCTGCACTTCCACCCGCAGGACGAGGACTGGATGTACCCGAACATCGGGGAGGACGACTGCGCCGGCCAGGTGGACGGCGGCGCCCACCTCGACGAGCTGCCGCACGACCCGTGGTTCTTCTACCTGCCGCGGACGTGCGCGCACTGCACCTACCCGGCGTGTCTCGCCGCCTGCCCCCGGAAGGCGATCTACAAGCGCGAGGAGGACGGCATCGTCCTCATCGACCAGAGCCGGTGCAAGGGCTACGGCGAGTGCGTGCGCGCCTGTCCGTACAAGAAATCCATGTACAACCCGCACACCCGCACCTCGGAGAAGTGCGTCGGCTGCTACCCGGCGGTCGAGGAGGGCGTGCAGCCGCAGTGCGTGGTGAACTGCATCGGCAAGATCCGGGTGATGGGGTTCATCGACCCGCCGTGGGCGTCGCGGAAGGACAACCCGGTCGACTACCTCGTCCACGAGCTCGGGCTGGCGCTGCCGTACTACCCGCAGCTCGGCACCGAGCCGAACATCTACTACATCCCGCCGGTCCACGCGGACCGCGCGTACCTGCGGCAGATGTTCGGGCCGCGGGTCGACGAGGCGATCGCGAAGTACCAGGCGCTCCCGAAGAACCCGACGGCGCAGGGGCTCCTGACGCTGATCGGGAGCACCGACCGGATCATCCACCGGTTCACGGTGAGCGGAGACGTCGCCAGGGGCTTCGACGAGCGCGGCGCCGAGCTCGTCTCGGTGCCGGTGACCGAGAAGGTCGTCGAGCGCCAGGCCTTCGACGAGAAGCTGCAGGCCGTCCGGAACAACACGCCATGAGCGAGGGCACCATGAAGACGCTGCTGCGGACGATCCTCGCCGCGACCTGCCTGTGGGCCGGGGCGGCGCACGCCGACGTCGTGGCCAGGAAGGTCACCGACGATCTCTCGAAGCCCGATCCGAAGGCCCGCTACTGGGACGCCGCGCCGCCGGCGGAGGTGGCGCTGATGGCGCAGCCGATGGTGGCGCCGCGGCCGGCCACGACCACGACCGGCGCGGTGAAGGTCCAGGCGGTCCACGACGGCAAGCGGATCGCGTTCCGCCTCACCTGGGCCGACAAGGAGCCGAGCGAGGCCGGCCGGCTCGGCCAGTTCTCCGACGCCGCGGCGATCCAGTTCCCGGCCCGCGACGGCCCGGTGATCCCGATCGTGATGATGGGGAACAAGGACAACCCGGTGCACATCTTCCACTGGCGCGCCCAGTACCAGCGCGATCAGGAGAAAGGAAAGCCGACGATCCGGGACCTGTATCCGCATGTCTCCACCGACATGTATCCGATGGAGTTCCCCGATCCGAAGGCGTCGGCCGGCGTCACCGAGCGCGACCGCGAGAAGTTCTCGCCGGGCCGCGCCGAGGGCAACCCGCAGTCGTTCCCGAAGACCGGCGTCGACGAGGTGATCGCCGAGGGCTTCTCCACCTCCTCGGTGCAGGAGGGCCACGACAGCGCCGCCCGCGCGGTCTGGGAGAACGGCGCCTGGACGCTGGTGATCTCCCGGGCGCTCGCCATCGACGGGGGCTCGACCCTGGCGCCCGGCAAGCAAGGCTGGATCGCCTTCGCGGTCTGGCAAGGCGGCGAGGCGGAGGTCGGCTCGCGCAAGTCGGTGACGATGGCGTGGACCCCGCTCCAGGTGGCCGAGCGATGAGCCCCGAGCGCCTGGAGGAGCTGGCGCTCCGGTTCGCGCTGGCCTCGCGCCTCGCCTCGTACCCGGCGGCGGACCACGACCGGGCGGTGGCCGAGCTGGCCGAGGGCGCCGGCGCGCCCGAGGGGTGGCTCGCGCCGCACCTCGCCGCGGCGGAGCTCGACGACGTCCGGGGCGAGTACCTCTCGCTCTTCGACCACGGCCCGGACCGCGCCTCGCTCTACGAGACCGAGCACGGGCGGATGAGCGGGATGTCGAAGGGCAACGTCCTCGCCGACCTCGCCGGCTTCTACCTGGCGTTCGGCCTCGCCCGGGTCGACGGCGACATGGCCGACCACGTCGCGGTGGAGCTCGAGTTCTACGCGGTGCTGCTCGCCCGGCAGGCCCGGCTCGCCGCCGCGGGAGACGCGGAGGGGCGGGAGATCGTCGAGGACGCGCGGCGGAAGTTCCTCGCCGATCACCTCGGCCGCTTCGTCCCGGCGATCGCGGCGCGCGTCGCCGGGAGCGAGGCCTACGGGCCGGCGTTCGCGTGGGCGGCGCGGCTCGTCGACGAGGAGTGCCGGGCGCTCGGGGCGACGCCGGCGCCGCTCGACCCCTTCGCGGCGGCGGACGACGACGAGGCCGACGACGGCTGCTGCCCGGCGCCGGCCCGGCTGCCGCAGGTCCCGAGCTAGGTCGCCCGGGTGGAGGCGCGCATGCCGGCCACGCTGCGGGTGAGCCTCCTCACCGAGTGCCAGTACGACTGCGCCTACTGCCGCCCGGGCGCGCTGCGGGCCGCCCGCCCGCGCCGCGAGCTCCTCGGCGCGGCCGAGTACCGGCGCCTGGCGCCGCTCTTCCGGGACGCGGGCGTCGCCCGGGTGCGCTTCACCGGCGGCGAGCCCGCGCTCCGGGCGGACCTGCCGCAGATCGTCCGCGCGTTCCGCGACGCGATGCCGGACGCCGACCTGGCGCTCACCACCAACGGCTTCCGGCTCGCGCAGCGCCTCGACGCGCTCGCGGAGGCGGGGCTGCGCCGCGCCACCGTCCACGTCGACAGCCTCGACCCGGTCCGCTACCGCGCGCTGATGGGCGACGGCGAGGTCGCCGCGACGCTCGCGGCGGTGCTCGCGGCCCGCGACGTCCTCGACGAGGTGAAGCTCAACGTCGTGGTGCAGGCCGGCCGGAACGACGACGAGCTCGGCGCCTTCCTCGCCTGGTCCGCCGAGCACGGCGTCGAGGTGCGCTTCATCGAGCTGATGGACACCGGCAGCGCCGCCGCCCACGTCCGCGAGACGTTCTGCTCGGGCCGCGAGATCCTCTCGCGGCTCGGGCCGGTGACGCCGCTCGGCCGCAGGAGCCCGTCCGATCCCGCCGCGCTCTACCGGAGCCGCGAAGGCGTGCTCTTCGGGGTGATCGCCTCGGACACCGAGCCGTTCTGCGGCGCGTGCACGCGGCTCCGGCTCACCAGCACCGGGCTCCTCCGCGGCTGCCTGTACCAGGAGGGCGGCGCGCCGCTCGGCGCGGCCCTGCGGCGGGGCGCGGGCGACGACGAGCTCCGGGAGCTGATCCGCACGGCGTGGGCGGAGAAGCGGAGCCACCACCCGCGGACCCGGCTGCCGCGGGCGCCGTTCAGCATGGCGGAGACCGGCGGCTAGGCCGCGGCGACCAGCGCCTCGACGAACCTCGACGCGGGCCGCGCGGCGAGCTCGTCCCACGTCCCGACCTGGGTGATCCGGCCGGCCTCGAGCACGGCGATCCGGGCGCCGAGGGCGCGGGCGTCGGCGGGGTCGTGGGTGACGACCACGGTGGGGAGCGCGAGGCGCCGCAGCGTCGCGGCGAGGTACGCCCGCACCTCGCGCCGGGCGAGCGGGTCGAGGGCGGCGAGCGGCTCGTCGAGGAGCAGCGCCCGGGGCTCGATGGCGAGCGCGCGGGCGAGGGCCACGCGCTGCCGCTCGCCGCCGGAGAGCGCGCCGGTGGGCCGGTCCGCGAGCTCGCCGGCGCCGAGGGCGGAGAGGGCGGCGTCGACCTTCGCGGGATCGTCGCGGCCGGTGGCGCTGCGCACCGCGAAGGCGACGTTCTCGCGCACGCCGAGGTGCGGGAAGAGGGCGTAGTCCTGCGGCACCCAGCCGAGGCGCCGGCGCTCGAGCGGCACGTCGACGCCCGCCGCGGTGTCGAGCAGCACCGCGCCGCCCGCCTCGATCCGGCCGCGGTCGACCGGCAGCGCGCCGAGGAGCAGCGAGAGCAGCGTCGTCTTGCCGGCGCCGTTCGGTCCGACGAGGACGAGGGTGCCGTCGCCGGTGTCGAGGTCGACGTCGATCGCCAGGCGCCCGACGTGGGCGGCGACGCTGGCGGAGAGCCCGCTCACGGCGCCTCCGCCGTCGCGCGCCGCAGCGCCGCCCGGGCGGCGAGGAGCACCGCGAAGGCCACCACCACCAGCACCATCGAGAGCGCCCGCGCCGCGCCGAGGTCGGACTCGAACGCCGCGTAGACCGCGAGCGGCAGGGTCTGGGTGCGGCCCTCGAGGTTCCCCGCGAACATGAGCGTGGCGCCGAACTCGCCGAGCGACCGCGCCCAGCTCATCGCGGCGCCGGCGGCGAGGCCGGGGGCGGCGAGCGGGAGCGCGATCCGGACCAGCACCCGGAGCGGCGAGGCGCCGAAGCTGCGCGCCACCACCAGCAGCTTCGGGTCCACCTTCCGGAACGCGGCGACGGCGGACTGCACGAAGAGCGGCGCGGAGACGAAGACCTCGGCGAGCACCACCGCCGCGGCGGTCCCGGTCGGGGTGAAGCCCGCCGGGTAGAGGAACGAGAGCAGGCCGTGGCGGCCGAACGCGAGGAGGAGGGCGACGCCGGCGACGGCGGGCGGGACGACGATCGGGAGCTGCACCACGAGCTCGACCGCGCGGGCGAGGCGGCCGTGCGACCGCGCCAGGGTCCAGGCGAGCGGGATCCCCAGCGCGACGACGAGCGCGAGCGCGACGGCGGTGGTGAGGGCGCTCAGGCGCAGGGCCGGCCAGACGAGCGGGTGCCCGAGGCCGGCGCCGGGGGCGGCGGTCGCGAACAGCGCGAGGAGCGGGAGCGCGAGGAACGCGGCGAGCGCCGCGCCGGCGCCGACGAGGAGCGCGCGCTCGGGCCGCATCACGGCCCTGCCGGCGCCCGGAACCCGGCGTCCTCGAGCACGCGCCGGCCGGCCTCGGAGCGCACGTGAGAGATGAACGCCGCCGCCAGGGCCGGGTGCGCGGCGCCGCGGACGGCGGCGATCGGGTACTCGGCGATCGCGCCGCCGGCCGGCAGCTCGACCCCGGCGAGCTCCGGCGCCGCGCGGGCGTCGGTGCGGTAGACGATCCCCGCGTCCGCCTCGCCGAGGCGCACCTTGGCGAGGACCTGCCGCACGTTCGGCTCGCGCGAGACGACCTTCGCCTCCACCGCGGCGCGCACCGCGGGGCCGGCGCGGGCGAGGGCCTCCTCCGCGTAGCGGCCGATCGGCACCTCCCTCGTGCCGAGGACGATCCGGTCCGCCGCCGCGAGCCCCTCGAGGCCCGTCACCCCGGCCTCGCGCCGGGCGACGATCACCGGCTCGTTGCGGGCGAACGCGCGCGGCGCCTCGACGAGCCCCGCCCGCACCAGGGCGTCCATGTGCCGCGGATCGGCGGAGGCGAAGACGTCGGCGGCGGCGCCCTGCTCGAGCTGCACCCGGAGCTCCTGCGTCCCCGCGAACGCGAGCGTGACCTCGACGCCGGGGTGCGCGCGCTCGAAGTCCGCCGCGAGCGCGCCGAACGCCTCGCGCAGCGACGCCGCCGCGAAGACCACGAGCTCGTCCTCGGCAGGGGCCGGCGACGCGCAGCCCGCGAGGGCGAGGGCGAGGGCGGCGAGGCGGCGCGTCATGCCGCCCGCACCTCGGCGACGCGCTCGCCGGTGGGGCCGACGTCGTGGCCGAGCGCCGCGAGCTCCCGGCGGAACTCGCCCGAGACGAGCACGTCGAGGAGCCGCGCGAGCCGCGGATCGGCGAGCGCCCCCCGGGGCAGGGCGAGGTCGTAGCGCTCCTCCTGGAGCGGCACGAAGCCGAGCCCGTAGGCGAGCGCCGCGTCGCGGGTGGCGACGCCGGTGTCCGCGGCGCCGAGCGCCACCGCCCGGGCGACGTCGAGGTGCGACGAGACGACGCGGTGCGGGCGGGTGGCGAGCTCGAGCGGCAGCCCCTGCTCCCGCACCGCGCGCTCGAGGAGCTTCCGCGCGCCGGCGCCCGCCTCGCGCCCGGCGACGCGGAGCCCGCGCCGCCCGAGGTCCGCCGCGCCGCGGATCGGCGCGCGGTCGTCCGGCCGCGCCAGGAGGCCCGCCTCCCACCGCGCGAGCGTCACCAGCACGATCGGCTCCTCCCGGGCGATCCGCCGCACCGCGCCGACGTTGGCCTCGCCGCGGGCGTCGACGAGGTGCGCGCCGGCGAGGTGGGCGCGCCTCGCGCCGAGCGCCTCGAGGGCGGCGGTGCTCGACCGCGAGAGCCAGCGGAACCGCCCGGGCCCGGGCCGCGCGTTGAGACGGTCGGCGAGCAGCCCGAGGCCGTTCGCGCAGCCCAGCAGCAGCACGTTCTCCTCGAGCTCGGCGGGAGAGCGGAGCGGCTCGAGCCGCGCCCGGCCGCGGGGACCGGCCGTGGCGAGCCCGTCGGCGGCGCTCCGCGCCTCGTCGCCCTCGAGGGGGAACGAGACCCACCGCGCGCCGATCCGCGCCACCGCCGCCCGGCCCGGCGCGCCCTCGTGTTCGACCGCCAGCGCCTCGGGCGCGGGCGCGTCCCCGAACAGGTCCTCGACCCGGCAGTCGAGGGCACGCGCCAGCCGGAGCGCGACGTCCACCGCGGGTGTCGCCCGCGCCGCCTCGATCGCGCCGACGCTCTGCCTCGAGAGCGCGGCGCGCTCCGCGAGCTCGACCTGCGACAGGCCGCGCGCCTCGCGCCGCTCCCGGACCCGGTTCGCCGATGCGCCCATGGAAAGAGATCTTTACGACAGGACACGCAGGCTTGTCACCTGCACGACGTTGCGGCCGCGGCCGGCCGGGCGTAGAGGAGCCCCATGCCGACCGCCCGCTCGCCCGACGGCACCCCGATCGCCTACGAGCACCGAGGCCGCGGCGAGCCCGTCCTCTTCGTCCAGGGCGCCGGCGTCCCCGGCAGCGGCTGGCGCCCGCAGCTCGACGGCCTCGCCGCCCGCTTCCACTGCGCCGCCTTCGACAACCGCGGCCTCGGCGAGAGCGGCCCGGTGCGCGGGGAGCTCTCCCTCGCCGACGGGCACGCCGACGCGCTCGCCGTCCTCGACGCGCTCGGCTGGGAGAGCGCCCACGTCGTCGGCCACAGCCTCGGGGGCCTGGTGGCGCAGTCGCTGGCACTCGACGCCCGCGCCCGCGTCCGCAGCCTGACCTTGATGTGCACGTTCCGGCGGGGCTCGGAGCCGCGCCGCCCGTCGGCGTGGCTCGCCTGGACCGGCCTGCGCACCTACGTCGGGACGCGCCGCATGCGGCGCCGGGCGTTCCTCGAGATGATCCTCTCCCCCGAGGAGCGGCGCGCCCGCGG
>CAZDGH010000236.1:0-9377 GCA_964504805.1 uncultured Myxococcales bacterium
GCAACGCACCGACCGGGTCCCGCCGTGGGTGGGGCCCCGCAGAGCGGGGCGCGGCGGCCGTGGCAGGCGCGGCGCCTCTTCCCGTCGCGCGGTCGCCCCGTCGCGTCGCTCCGTCGCCTCGTCGCCGCGTGCCACGCCCGCACGTCGCGCGGCCGCCGCGTCGGCACGCCACGCCCGCGACCGGCCTCCGCGACCCGCGGGCTTGCGGCGGCGCCTGCGCTCGCGCGAGGGTCTGCGTCGGAGGCCGGATGCAGGCGATCGTCGAGCTGTTCCAGGAGGCGGGGTGCTTCGGGTGGCTCGTCGTGCTCGCGGGCCTCTTCGGCCTCGCGGTCGGGGCGCTCGGCCTCGTCGTCGCGCACCGCGCCGACGGCGGCGGGCTCGTGCTCGGCGGCGGCCTCGCCGGGGTCGCGTCGGGCGTGCTCGTGCTCCTCGTCGGCTTCCTGGGGATGATCTACGGTGAGCACCAGGTCGCGCGTGCGGTGGCGCACGTCGAGCCGGCGCTCCGCGAGGAGCTCCTTCACGCGGGACACCGGGAGGCGCGGGCGCCGCTCGCGATCGCGTTCGCGCTCTCGCTCGTGCCGCTCTTCCTCGGCGCGCTCGGCTGCGATCGCGCCGTCCGGAAGCGGCAGGCGAGCGCGGGGCTCGCCTACGCCGGGCTCGTCGTCGCGCTCGTCGCGCCGGTGGTCGCCGGCGTCGTGCACACGCGGCCGCTGCCCGGCCGCGCGCTCACCCGGGACGAGTGGGCGGTGGTCCGGCTCCACGACGCCGTCGCCGCCGGTCCCGCCGGCTGCGAGCGGCTCGAGCGCGACCTCCCGCCGCCGGGCTCGCCGGCCCGGGCGATGCCGGAGCTCGCGGAGGCGGTGCGTCGCTGCGTCGACCACCGGCTCGCGCAGGCCGACGCGGCCGCGATCGAGGGCGTGCGCCCCCCGCGCGCCGGGCTCGAGGCGCTGCTCCGGCTCGACGTCCTCGAGCCCGAGCAGCGCGCCCGGCTCGACGCGCGGCTCGCCGCGCTCGACGCCGAGGAGAAGCTCCCCGCCGAGGCGCCGCCGCCCGCGGGCTTCGGCTCGCTCGGCGGTCCCGGCCGCCGCGGGCCGTCCGTCCCCGCGGTGGCCGCGCCGACCGACGGCGCCGAGGTCCGCGGCGCCCTCCCGCCCGACGCCGTCCGCCGCGTCGTCCAGCAGCACGCCGGCTCGCTCCGCCGCTGCTACGAGCGCGCCCTCGCCCGGAAGCCGTCCCTGGGCGGCCGCCTCCACGTGAGGTTCGTCATCGGCACGAACGGCGAGGTGTCGCGCGCCGAGGCGGTCGTCGACGAGCTCGACGATCCGTCCGTCACCGCCTGCGTCCTCCGCGCGTTCCGCGGCCTCGCGTTCCCGCGGCCGGAGCGCGGCCTCGTCACGGTGACGTACCCGCTCACGTTCCGACCGGGCTAGCGGAACCTCGCGCGCTTCTCGCTGTCGAGAGCACGAGCCCCCTCGAAGTGAGGTCCCGGTGCGCCCTTCCGCGCTGCTCGCTGCCGTCCTGCTCCTCACCTCCCGCCACGACGTGGTCGCGCCGGAGCTGGTCGACGTCGAGCCGATCCCACGACACGAGGCGTCGCCTCCGTCCGAGCCGCCCGGCGACGCGCCGACCGGGCCCGCGGTGCGGAGCGCCGGTGCCGCGGCGCTCATGGCCGCACTCGTCGACGAGCTGCCGCCGCACGAGCTGAAGCTCCTCCTCCGCAGCGAGGCCCTCGTTCCGGCGGCGCGCGCCCGTGCGAGGGAGCGCCTCGAGCAGCTGCGGCGCGGGCGAGCGCCGGCCTTCCGCGGCTACGAGGCACCGGACCCGCCGGTCCACGAGCACGGCCTGGGAGGCTCGTGCTGCGGCGGCTGCCCGTGGGCCGCGTTGAAGCTCGGAGACACGCGTGCGAGGGGACCCGCGCCGGAGCGAAACGACCTCGGCTTGGCCACGCGCTGGCTCTGGCCCTACTCGCAGTGGCCCTCGCACTGCTACCTGCGCGCGCTCGAGCGCACGACCCGGCTCCCGACCGCCGGGACGCTCGGGCTGCGGATCGACGAGGCGGGGAACGTCCGGGCTCGGAGCGCGGCCGACGACCCGCTTCACGAGGTCGAGGCGTGCTGGGCGCGGCGGCTGGACGCGCTCCGCGGCTGGTCGCCCTGGGCCGGCCAGGAGCTCGAGCTGCCGTTCTTCTTCGACGGGTCGGAGCCTCCGTCCTGGCCCCCGCGGCTACGAGCCGACGCCTCGACGAGGTTCTGGCCGCCGAAGGTCTACGGGCCGCTCGGCTCCGCGCGCGTCTTTCCCGTGCTCGCGTCGCGTCACGACGCGCTCCGGAGCTGCCACCCCTCGGCTCGCGGGGGATCCGTCCAGCGCCACCTGGCCATCCACCTCGGGCTCTCGATCGCATCCGACGGCCGGACGACGGTGAGGGCCTACGGGGCGCACCGACCGGAGGAAGAGGAGACGCGCGCCTGCGTCGAGCGCGCGCTGCACGGGCTGCGCTTCCCGAAGGCGGCGGGGTCGACGAAGGCCGAGGCCCGCGTCGTCTACTACGACCGCGGCCGCTGAACGCCGCTCACGGCTCCCGCCACTCCACGTACACCACCTTCCCGCCCTCGAGCGACGCCGCGAGCGTCCGCCGCGGCGGGCACGGCGGCGCGTGGGCATCCGCGCGGTGCGCGCCCGGCGCCAGCGCGCAGCCGTCGGCGAACGCGGCGGTGAGGACGACCAGCGTGCCCACGACCTCCTCCGTCGCCGACGGGCCGCGGCGGCGCCGCGCGGTCGTCTCGTCGTCGCCGACGGAGAGCGGGAACGCGGGCTCGCCGGCGCGCGGGGCCACGGCGCCGACGGGGCGGGTGCGCTCGAGGAGCGGCGGCGGCGCGGGCGACGCAGGCTCGGTGAGCACCGCCACCGCGCGGCGCGCCGGCGCGCCCGGCTCGTCGGCGCGGTTCGCGTGGGCGCTCGCGGCGAGGGTCGACGACGCCTGGGCGACGGGGCCGGCGCAGCCCGCGAGGAGCAGGACGCAGGAGAGGAGCGTGGGGCGCATGGAGGGAACGTACCGTGCGGGCTACGATGCGCGCCATGGCCGAGACCGAGCTGGCTGCACTCCCGGTGCTCTTCGTCGACGACGAGAAGGAGAACCTCGACATCGTCCGGTTCAACTTCAAGAAGCAGCTCCCGCTCCACCTGGCGTCGAGCGGCGCCGAGGCGCTCGAGCTGCTCGCGAAGGAAGACGTGGCGGTGATCGTCTCGGACCAGCGGATGCCGGGGATGGACGGGCTCACCTTCCTCGCCGAGGCCAGGAAGGTCCGCCCGGACGCGGTGGGCCTGCTCCTCACCGCCTTCGCCGACGTGCCGGTGCTGGTGCAGGCGCTGAACTCCGGCCTCGTCTACCGCTACCTGCAGAAGCCGTGGACCGCCGCCGATCTCGGGCAGGCGATCCGGCAGGCGCAGGAGCGGTTCCACCTGGTGCGCGAGAACCGCCGCCTCAACGAGAAGCTGTCGCAGGTGAACCGCTACCTCGCCGCCGAGGCGGAGGCGCCGTTCAACTTCGGCGAGATCGTCGGCGAGGCCGACAGCCTGAAGGGCGTGCTCGAGCTCGTCGAGCGGGTCGCGCCCACGACCTCGACCGTGCTCCTCCGCGGCGAGAGCGGCACCGGCAAGGAGCTCCTCGCGCGAGCCATCCACCTCGCCAGCCCCCGGGCGAAGAAGGCGTTCGTGCGGGTGAACTGCGCGGCGCTCGCCCCCGGCGTGCTCGAGAGCGAGCTCTTCGGCCATGAGAAGGGCGCGTTCACCGGCGCGCTGGCGAAGCGCCTCGGCCGCTTCGAGCTCGCCGACGAGGGCACGATCTTCCTCGACGAGATCGGCGAGCTCGCCCCCGAGATCCAGGTGAAGCTGCTGCGCGTGCTGCAGGAGCGCGAGCTCGAGCGCGTCGGCGGGATCGAGACGCTGAAGGTCGACGTGCGGGTGATCTCCGCAACCAACCGCAACCTCGAGAAGGCGATCGAGGACGGCGCGTTCCGCGAGGACCTCTACTACCGGCTCAACGTCTTCCCGCTCCACGTGCCGCCGCTCCGCGATCGCCCCGGCGACGTGCCGCGGCTCGCCGAGCACTTCGTGCGCAAGCTCGCCCGCACCACCGGCAAGGCGATTCCGGGCCTCACGCCGGCGGCGCTCGCGAAGCTCGCCGCCTACCCGTGGCCGGGCAACGTGCGCGAGCTCGAGAACGTGATCGAGCGGGCGATGATCCTCGCCCGCGGCGCGCAGCTCGACGAGGTCGATCTCGACTTCGGACCTCGCAAGGCCCCCGCGGCCTCGCTGGCGCTCGGCGCCGGCCCGCTCCCCGCCCAGCTCGAGGAGCTGGAGCGCCAGCGCCTGCTGGAGGCGCTCGAGAAGCACGGGGGCAGGAAGGCCGACGTCGCCCGCGAGCTCGGCATCAACCGGAGCACCCTCTACTACCGCCTCAAGAAGTTCGGCCTCGACGACGCGGGCGACACCGCGTAGGCGCCGCGAGGCGCGCGCTCCGTGCGGGGCCTCGCCCCCAAGAGGCGCCGCCCTACCTTGCGGAGCATGAAGATCGTCCACGTCGTCGGCGCGCGCCCGAACTTCATGAAGATCGCCCCGGTGATGCAGGCGATCGCCCGCTCGGGCTTCGCGAAGCAGCACCTCGTCCACACCGGGCAGCACTACGACACCTCGATGTCGGACGTGTTCTTCAGCGATCTCGGGATGCCCCGCCCGGACACCTTCCTCGGGGTGGGCTCCGGGAGCCACGCCGAGCAGACCGCGAAGGTGATGATCGGCTTCGAGAAGGTCTGCCTCGAGCAGCGGCCGGATCTGATCGTGGTCGCCGGCGACGTCAACTCGACCCTCGCCTGCGCCATCGTCGCCGCCAAGGCCTGCATCCCGGTGGCGCACGTCGAGGCCGGCCTGCGCTCGTTCGACCTGCGGATGCCGGAGGAGGTGAACCGGATCCTCGTCGACCGGATCGCCGACCTGCTGCTCACCCCGAGCTCGGACGGCGACGAGAACCTCCGCCGGGAAGGGGTCGACCCGCAGCGCATCTTCCGCGTCGGCAACGTGATGATCGACTCGCTGCTCGCCCACCTGCCGAAGGCGAAGCAGCTCCGCGTGCCGGAGGGGCTCGGCATCCAGCCCGGCGCCTACGGCGTGCTCACCATCCACCGCGCCTCGAACACCGACGATCCGAAGATCCTCTCCGGCCTGATGGACGCGGTAGAGGACGTGCTCGAGAGCGTGCCGGTCGTCTTCCCGGTGCACCCGCGCACCCGCAAGCAGCTCGAGGGCTTCGGCCTCGGCGAGCGCATCCGCAAGCTGACCCGCCTGCGCCTCTGCGACCCGCTCGGCTACCTCGAGTTCCTCGGCCTCACCTCCCAGGCGAAGCTCGTGCTCACCGACTCGGGCGGCCTGCAGGAGGAGACGACGGCGCTCGGCATCCCCTGCCTGACGCTCCGCGAGAACACCGAGCGGCCGGTGACGGTCTCCGAGGGGACGAACTCCATCGTCGGCGTGGACCCGGGGACGATCGTCGCCGCCGCCCGCGACGCCCTCGCCGGCCGCGGGAAGGCCGGCCGCGTCCCGATCCTCTGGGACGGCCGCGCCGGCGAGCGCACCGCCGACGTCTTCAAGGCCTTCCTCTCCCACCGGACGCCGCGGGCGCCCGAGGACGAGGTGCGCGTCTGACGCAGGGCCCGACGGCGCAACCGGCCGCATCCGGGGCGTTCTGGCGGTTCAAGACCGCTTGAACTATACAACCGGCGTGCGCCCGACCGACCGGCTCCCGACCTTCCTCGCACGCGTCGAGAAGCGGCTCGCGACCGCCCTCGGCTCGAAGCTCCCCGCTCCCGCGCGCGGCACGCCGTCGAGCGCGATCCTCGACGAGGCCGCGGCCTGGCTCTGCCTCGGCGGCGGCGGCAAGCGCGCGCGGCCCGCGCTCTGCTTCCTCCTCGGCGAGGCGGTGGAGCTGTCGCCGGCGGCGCGGCTCGACCTCGGCGCCGCGGCGGAGCTCGTCCACGCCGCGAGCCTCCTCCACGACGACGTCGTCGACGAGGGCACGACCCGCCGCGGACGCCCCACGGTGAACGCGCGCTGGGGCAACGCGGTGGCGGTGCTCGCCGGCGATCTGCTGCTCACCGCGGCGCTCTCGCAGCTCCGCCGGCACCCCGCCCCGCTGACCGCCGAGACGATCGAGCTCGTGGCGCAGATGACCCGCGCCGCGATGGAGGAGGTCGAGGCCCGCGGCCGGGTCGACCAGCCGGTGCGACGCTGGCGCGGCGTCGCCGAGGGCAAGACCGGGCTCCTCTTCGCCTGGTGCGGCCGCTCCGCCGCACGGCTCGCCGGCGACGAGGACGCCGCGGCACGCTTCGACCGCGCGGGGCGCCGCCTCGGCGTCGCCTTCCAGCTCGCCGACGACCTGCTCGACCTGGAGGGCGCGGCGGGCAAGGACCGCTTCGCCGACGTGCGCTCGCGGACGCCGAGCCACCCGATCCTCGTCGCCGCCGGGAAGGACGCGCGGCTCCGCGACCGCCTCGCCCGGGCCTGGGCCCGCGGCGAGCCCTCCCGGGAGGAGGCGGAGAGCCTCGGCTGCGCGGTCCTCGCCACCGGCGCCGCCGGCGTGACGCGCGCCCGCCTCGCCGGCGAGCTCGCCGCCGCGGAGGAGGCGCTCGGGCCGCTCCGCGATCGCCCCGGCGTCGTCGAGGTGCTCTCCTGGGCCCGGGCGCTCGGTGCGGCGCCCGAGAACCCCCGGGCGCTCCGGACCGCGCCCGAGGACGCCCGGGCGCTCCGCACCGCGCCCGAGAGAGGGAGCGCGCTCGCATGAAGGGCTACGTCCTGCCGCCGGGCTGGGAGGCCGCGGTCGACGAGCCGACGAACCTGCCCGCCTGGGAGGAGCTCGTCGTCTCCGCCGTCGGCACGTTCATCGAGTTCTGGGGCTTCAAGCGCAACCAGGGCCGCGTCTGGGCCTTCCTCTACCTGCGCGGCAAGCCCGCCACCGCCGCGGAGCTGCAGGCCGAGCTCGGCCTCTCCAAGGGCGCGGTGTCGATGCTCACCCGCGAGCTCGAGGGCTGGGGCGTGGTGCACCGGGTGCGGCCGAACCGCAGCGCCGCGTGGCGCTTCGTCGCCGAGACCGACCTGCTCCGGATGACCGGCCGGGTGGTGCGGCAGCGCGAGTCGACCGTGGTCGCCCGCGTGCGCGCCGACATCGAGCGCGCCGCCACGCTCGCCAGGAAGGACCGGCGCGCCGACCCCGAGGTGGTGAAGCGCGTGGAGCGCCTCGCCAGCCTCGCCGCGCTCGCCGAGCGCACGGTCCAGATCTTCCTTTCGACCTCCCGCCTCGACGCGGGAAAGCTGGCGGCGGTGCTCCGCATCGGCCGCACGAGGGACGGATGAGCGCGAGCGAGAAGAGCGTCATCACCTGCGATCTCGAGGGCCGCATCGAGACCTTCTCCGACGGCGCGGCCGAGATCTTCGGCTGGACGCCGGAGGAGGTGATCGGGAGGAAGCGCGTCTCGCTCTTCTCGCCCGGCCTGGTGGTGCTCGGGCACGTGGAGAGCTGGCTGAAGGAGGCGCGGGAGAAGGGCGAGCACCGCTCCCGCACCGTCTTCGTGAGGAAGGACGGCACGCCCTTCGCCGCCGACATCAAGATCACCCCGACGTTCAAGAACAAGGTGCAGATCGGTTACTGCGGGGTCACCGTCCCGCTCCCCGACGTGAAGCCCGCCGAGGCGATGCCGAAGATCTCGCTGGCGACCCGGATCTTCGCGGCGCTGGTGATCATCCGCGCGCCGTTCCTGACCGCGGCGCTGGTGCCGATCCTGATCGGGGCGGCCTGGGCCTCGCGGCAGCTCTCGCCGTTCCCGTGGACGCTGTTCGCGCTCACGGTCGTCGGCGGGCTCTCGCTCCACGCCGCCGCCAACGTCTTCAACGACTACTTCGACTGGAAGAGCGGCGCGGACGTCGAGAACAACGAGTACTTCCTGCCGTTCTCCGGCGGCAGCCGCTCGATCGAGCTCGGCCTCGTCACCGAGAAGGGGCTCCTGAAGATCGGCGTCGCGGCGCTGGCGATCTCGACCGCCTGCGGCGTGGGGATCTTCCTCGAGCGCGGGCCGGAGCTGCTGCTCTTCGGCCTGGTCGGGATCTTCTCGGCGATCTTCTACACCGCCCCGCCGCTCCGGCTGGCGGCGCGCAAGGGCCTCGGCGAGCTGTTCGTCGGCCTCAACTTCGGCCCGCTGATGGTCGCCGGCACGGTCTACGCGCTCACCGGCACCCTGACCTGGCTCGACGTCGCCCTCGGGCTGCCCATCGGCCTGCTCACCACCGCGATCCTGTGGGTGAACGAGTTCCCCGACGCGCCCTCCGACGCCAAGGTCGGCAAGAACCACCTGGTGGTCGTGCTCGGCAAGGAGCGCGCGCGCTGGGGCTACGCGCTCCTGCTCGTCGCCGCGTTCGCGATCCTCGGCGCGCTCGTCGCCCTCGGGAAGATCCCGCTCCTCGCCCTGCTCTTCCTCGGCGGGATCCCGCTGGCGGTGATCGCCGCGCGGATCGTCTTCCGCCACTTCCAGGACCGCGCCCTGGCCAAGGCCTGCGCCACGACCATCCAGCTCCACCTGGTGGCCGGCCTGCTGCTCGCGATCGGCCTGTTCGTCGGCTAGCCGCGGCTAGCCGCGCAGGCGCCGCTCGAGCGCGGCGCGTCGCTCGGCGAGCGCCCGATCCTCGGTGCGCGGGAGCGCGCCGAGCGCCGCCAGCAAGCGCCCGCGGTCGAGCGCGAGGCCGTCGGCGCCGGCCCGCTCGATCGCCGCCAGGCAGTCGGCGAGGTCCACGGCCGAGAGGCGGCCGAGCTTCAGCAGCACGAACAGCGTCGCCGTCGGCCGCCACACGGTGCCGCGCGCGCCCCGCCGCAGCACCTCCACCTGGTCGCGCCAGTCCGGGATCCGGAAGACGAAGAAATCGGCGGCCGAGTTCAGCGCCTCGATCGGCAGCCCGAGCTCGCCGGCGAGGTCCATGAGCGCGAACCGCTCGGCCGAGGAGCCGCTCATCCCGACGACGTCGAGGTCCTCGGTGGTCCGGCGGGGCGAGAGCCACAGCGCCGCGAGGGCCCCTCCGACGAGCAGCCAGTCGCCCGAGAGGCGGTCCGCGATGGCGGTGACCACCTCGTCGATCCGGGCGCGGTCGAGCTCGAGCGACATCGCCTAAGCTTAGCCCGTGGCCGATCCCTGGGAGATCCTCGTCGAGGCCGGCGTGCCGGACGGCGCGGCGCGGCCGCCCGCCGCGGGCGAGCTCGACGAGCCCGCGATCCGCGCCGCGGTCGAGGCGCTCGGCGGCGAGGTCGCGCGGCTCGAGCCGCGGCGGCGCGAGCTGCTCGCGGC
>CAZDGH010000237.1:0-9256 GCA_964504805.1 uncultured Myxococcales bacterium
CGAAGGAGGACCCGACCGCCTTCGGCACGGTCCTCGAGGCGAAGGACTTCGCCGGCGAGCGGCTCGAGGCGGCGGACCTGCTGCTCCAGGCGCCGGGCACGGTGGTGCGGCGCACGCCGGGGCAGGACTCGCTGCTCCTCCGCGGCGCCTCGCCCGACCAGTCGCTGGTGCTGCTCGACGGCATCCCGCTCAACCCGGCCGCGGGCGGCGGCGTCGACCTGCGGATGCTGCCCGCGGGCCTCGTCGAGCGGGTGACCGTGCTCCGCGGCAACGAGGGCGCGCGGTTCGGCGCCGGCGCGCTCGGCGGCGTGGCGCTGCTCGAGACGCGGCGGCCGCGAGCCGGGAGCCTCGAAGCCACCGCGGCGCTCACCGCGGGCTCGTTCGGCACCGCCGGCTTCGACGGCTCGCTGTGGGGCGGCGGGCGGCGCGCCTCCGGCCTCCTCGGCGTCTCGCTGCTCCGCACCGAGGGCGACTTCCCGGCGGCGTACGACCCGACGCCCGCGTACGATCCGTCGGACGTCCGGGAGGCGCGGCTCGACAACAACGACCTGCGCCGCGGCGCGCTCCTCGCCCGCGGCGAGCTCGCGCTCGGCGGCGTCGCGCTGACCGCGCTCGCCCAGGGCACCCTCGCCGAGCGCGGCATCCCCGGCACGTTCTACGCGCCCTCGCCGACCACGCGCCGCGAGGACCAGCGGCTCCTCGCGAGCGTCCGCGCCGCGGGGCGTCCCGCCGCCGAGGTGCGGCTCGAGGGCGGCGCCGACGTGCGCGTCGGGCGCCTCGCGATCGAGGCGGAGACGCCGGCCTACGCCGGGCCGCCCGCGACCGGCGGCGGCCGCCCGTGGCAGGACGACCTCGGCCTCTTCGCGGTGGCCGGGGCCGAGGCCACGCCCGCCGAGTTCCTCCTCCTCCGTGCCGACGGCCGCGCCGGCCAGGAGCTCCTCGACGGCCCGTACCACGGCCGGCACGAGCGGGCGGTGCTCGCCGCGTCCCTCTCACCCGAGGTGTACCTCGGCGACACGGTCACCGTGGCGCCGGTCGTCCGGGTCGACCGCGTCGGCGAGCACCAGGGCGTCTCCCCGAAGCTCGGCGTCGCCTTCCGGCCGGTGGCGCCGCTCGAGCTCCGCGCCAACGCCGGGTGGACCTTCCGCCCGCCGTCGCTCGGCGAGCTCCACCTCGAGCAGGGGCCGGTACGGCCGAACCCGGCGCTCGAGCCCGAGCGCGGCTGGTCCGCCGACGGCGGCGTGGTGCTCCGCTTCGCCCGGGCCCAGCTCGTCGCCACCGCGTTCTACGCCCGCACCGAGGACCTCATCAGCTACGAGGTCGTCAGCGGCGGCGTCACCCGGCCGTTCAACTTCCTCGACGGCGAGGTCCGCGGGGGCGAGCTCGAGGGCGTGTGGCGTCCGGTCCGGCCGCTCACGCTGTCGGCGTCGTGGGCGCGGGCCGAGGCGCTCAACCTCCGCGACGATCCGCGCTACTACCTGAAGGAGCTGCCCTACCGCCCGCGCGACCGGGTGAGCGCCCGCGCCGCCGCGCGCCAAGGCGGGCTCGAGGGCTTCTCCGAGGCGTCGTGGCAGGCCGCGCAGTTCACGAACCGCGCGAACACCGCGGAGCTCCCCGCGCAGACCTCGGTGCGGGCCGGCGCCGGCGCGCGCGTCCTCGACGCGCCGTGGGAGCTCTGGGCCTCGGCGCAGGTCGACAACCTGCTCGACGCCACCGTGGTGGACCAGCTCGGCTTCCCGCAGCCGGGCCGGGCGTTCTACGTGGTCTTGCGCGCCGTGCCCCCGGGAGGGGACGGTGCGGGTTCGGCCGGCGACGGCCTGGGAGAGTGACGATGGGACGGACGTACCGGACGGCACTGGCAGGGCTCCTCGCGCTCCTCGCGCTCGGGCTCGCCGCCTGCGATCGCGGCGGCGCGGAGTGCGGCGACGAGCTCGAGCTCTGCGGCGATCTCTGCGTCGACGTGAGCCTCGACCCGGCGAACTGCGGCGGCTGCGGGCAGCCGTGCGCCGCCGGCTTCGTGTGCGCGGGCGGCGCCTGCACCTGCCCCGAGGGCGAGGAGGCCTGCGAAGAGCCGGACGACGTCGTCCGCTGCACCAACCTCGCCACCGACCTCGCCAACTGCGGCGCCTGCGGCACACCCTGCGACGCCGGCAGCTTCTGCATCGACGGCAGCTGCGGCTGCCCCGAGGGCGAGACGAGCTGCGAGGGCGGCTGCGTCGACCTCGACACCGACGTCGCCCACTGCGGCGCGTGCGACCAGCCCTGCGGCGCCGGCGCGACCTGCGTCGGCGGCTCGTGCGGCTGCGCCGGCGACGCGGAGAGCTGCGACGGCTCGTGCGTCGACACCGCCACCGATCCCTCGAACTGCGGCGGCTGCGGGGTGACCTGCCCCGTCGGCGCCACCTGCGAGGGCGGCAGCTGCGCCTGCGGCGGCGGCCTCCTCGCCTGCGGCGACGCCTGCGTCGACCCGACCACCGACGCCGAGAACTGCGGCGCCTGCGGCAACGCCTGCCCGGCGGCGACGCCGTTCTGCGCCGCCGACGGCGCCGGCGGCGCGCACTGCGTCGCCGAGTGCGCCCTCACCCAGTGCGGCACCGACTGCGTGGATCCGCAGACCTCGAACGAGCACTGCGGCGGCTGCGACCGGCCGTGCACCGTCGCCGGCACCGGCTGCGCCGGAGGCACCTGCGGCTGCCTCGAGGGCGAGCTCTGCGGCGAGGCCTGCGTGAACACCCAGACCTCGAACGACCACTGCGGCGGCTGCGGCAACGCCTGCCCGGCGGGCACCGCCTGCGCCGCCGGCGGCTGCGCCTGCGTCACCGGCGAGCTCTGCGGAGAGGCGTGCGTCGACACCGAGACCGACGAGGCGAACTGCGGCGGCTGCGGGATCCCCTGCGCCGCCGACCAGACCTGCGAGGGCGGCGGCTGCGCCTGCACGGTCGGGACCGCCTGCGACGGCGCCTGCGTCGACGTCGAGGCGGACGAGACGAACTGCGGCGGCTGCGGCGTCGCGTGCGGCGCCGGCGAGCAGTGCCTCGGCGGCACCTGCGCCCGCGGCGATCTCTACGCCGCCTGCTTCCAGGCCGGCACGGTCGTGCCCTTCCTCAAGGCCTCCGACACCCAGACGGCGCCGGCCACCGCCGGCCTCGGCGGCCCGCAGGCCCTCGCGCTCCTCGGCGACGACCACGTGCTGCTCGCCGGCGGCCTCGACGTCACGCTCCACGTGATCGCCCGCGCCACGATGGCGGTCGTCGCCACCGAGGACCTCGGCACCGACTCGTGCCCGAACTTCGTCGCCGTGCGCGGCACCCGCGCCTACGTCGTGAAGTCGTGCGTGAACACGGTGCAGGTCGTCGAGCTCGCCGATCCGCTGAACCCGACGACGGTCGACGAGGTCTCGACCGGCGCCGGCACCTTCCCGCAGGCGGGCGCCTTCGACGCCTCGGGCACGCTCTGGGTCTCGCTGCTCGCCACGAACCAGCTCGTCGGGATCGACTTCTCCGGCGCCGCCGGCGTCGCCGGCACGCCGGTCGACCTCCCCGATCCCGAGGGCGTGAACGCGAACCCCTCCGGCGTCGCCGTCGTCGGCGGCTCGGTCTGGGTGGCCCAGAGCAACCTCGACGCCGCGTACGCGCCCGCCGGCCCGGCGCGCCTCGCGCGGGTCGACGCCGCCACCGGCGCCGCCGACGCCACCCTGGTCGACCTCGGCACGTGCCAGAACGCCGGCTTCGCCGCCACCGACGGCGCCCTCGTCTACGTCCCGTGCGCCGGCGACTTCTCCGGCAACGGCGAGGTCGCCGTCCTCGACCCCGCCACCTCCACCGTCGTCCGCCGCGTCGCCACCGGCGGCGCGCCGGGACGGGTCTCGATCGACGGCTCGCGGGCGGGCTTCCTCTACGCCTCCGACTCGCTCTCGGCCTCGCTGCTCGCCGTCGACGCGCAGGACGCGGTCACCCCCGTCGCCGCCTGTGCCGCCGCGGCCTTCGAGTTCGTCGCCGACGTGCTGGTGGTGCCCTGAGGTGAGGCGCCCGCTCGCCGCGGCCGCCGCCTCGCTCGTGCTGCTCCTCGCCGGCGCGGCGCGGGCCGAGGCGCCGCGCTGGCTGCGCAAGGAGCCGAAGGCGCCGCCTTCGCGGATCGTCACCCTGGCGCCGTCGATCACCGAGATCGTCCTCGAGCTCGGCGCCGGCGCCTCGCTCGTCGGGGTCTCGCGCTACGACGACGCGCCGCAGGTGGCGCGCCTGCCGAAGGTGGGCGGGTTCCTCGACCCGGCGCCGGAGGCGGTGCTCGCGCTCCGGCCCGACGCGGTGCTCGCCCAGCCCTCGCCCGGCAACAAGGGCGCGGTGCAGCGGCTCGCCGACCTCGGCGTGCCGGTGCTGCTCCTCCCGCTCCACTCGATCGAGGACATCCAGGCCTCGACCCGCGCGGTGGCGAAGCTCCTCGGCGAGCAGGCCCGCGGCGAGGCGGCGGTGGCGCGCATCGACGAAGGCCTCGCGGCGGTGCGGCAGCGGACCGCGGAGCTGCCGAAGCGGCGCGCCCTGGTCGTCTACGGCTGGCAGCCGCTGGTGGTCGCCGGCCCCGGCACCTTCGCCGACGCGCTCCTCGCCGCGGCGGGCGGGGAGAACGTCGCCGCGGCCGCCGGCGGCGCGTACCCGGTGTTCTCCGCGGAGGCGGCGGTGGCCGCGAGCCCCGACGTGGTGCTCGACGCCTCCGGCGCCCACGACGGCGGCGCCGCGCTCCCGGCGCTCGCCGGCAAGGTCCACGTGGTCAAGAGCCGCGCCCTCGCCCGACCCGGGCCGCGGCTCGTCGAGGCGGTCGAGGAGCTCGCGGCGATCCTCCACCCGGCGTCGCCGAGGTGACGGCGCCGCACGCAGGCGCCGCGCGCCGCCCGCGCGCGGGCATGCCGCGCGCGGGCGCGCGTCGCCCACGCGGAGGTCGCGCGGTGCGCGAGGTCCCGGGCCGCTCCTCGCCGGCCGACGCGCGCGTCGCCCACGCGGAGGTCGCGCGGTGAGCGAGGTCTCGGGCCGCTTCTCGCCGCGGCGTCTCGCCGTGGTCGCGCTCGGCCTCACCGCCCTCGTCGTCGCGCTGCTCGCCCTCGGCTCCGCGCTCGGCGCCGAGCCGGTCGACCTCGGCCGCGCGCTCGCCGACCCCGCGTCGCTCGACGCCCAGCTCCTCTTCGGCCTGCGCCTCCCGCGCCTCGTCCTCGCCGCGATCGTCGGCGCCGGCCTCTCCGCCGCCGGCGCCGCCTACCAGGGCCTGCTCCGGAACCCGCTCGCCGATCCCTTCGTGCTCGGCGTCTCCGGCGGCGCCGCGCTCGGCGGCACGCTCGCGCTCGTCGCCTCCGAGCTCGCCCTGCGCGTCGGCCTCGCCGTCCCGGCCGGCGGCGTCGCCGTCGCCACCGCCGCCTTCGCCGGCGCGGTGCTCGCGACGCTGCTCGCCTTCGCCGCGGGCCTCCGGCAGGGCCGCCTCGATCCGACCCGGTGCCTTCTGGTCGGGGTGATCTTCAACAGCTTCGCCGCGGCGCTGATCACGCTGCTCAAGACCGCGGTCAGCCCCGAGCGCGCGCAGGAGCTGCTCTTCTGGCTCACCGGCGCGCTGGGCTACGAGGAGCCGCTGACGCTCCTCGGGATCGGCCTCGCCATCGGCACGGCCACGCTGGCGCTGTTCGCGCTCGCCCCGAAGGTGAACCTCCTCGCCCTCGGCGACGACGCCGCCGCCTCGCTCGGCGTCGACGTCCCCAGGGTCCGCGCCGGGGTCTTCCTGGCGGCGTCGCTGGCCGTCGGCGTCGCGGTGTCGCGCACCGGCCTCGTCGCCTTCGTCGGCCTGCTCGTGCCGCACCTGGTCCGGCTGGCGTTCGGGCCCGACCAGCGCCTGCTCGTCCCGGCGGCGGCGCTCGGAGGCGCCGCCTTCCTGCTCGCGGCCGACCTCGCCGCCCGGCTCCTCTTCGTGCCGCTCGGCACCGAGCTGCCGGTCGGCGCCCTGACCGCGCTGTTCGGAGGCCCGCTTTTCGTGTTGCTCCTCCGGCGCGAGGGCATGCGGTAGGGGATCCGCGGGGTTGCCGGCCGCGACGCACCGCGTAAGGTCGGTCGGTCGGCCGCGCGACCGTCGCTGCGTTGACACCCGGAAAGCCGGCCGCCTACGATTCGTAACCCGCGACAAGACCACGCGATTTGGGCTCGCGACGATCACGTCGCCCCGGGGGAACCGCGCTCGGATGTGGCAGATCGTCCTCAACGGACCGGGCTACCTCGACACCGAGTACGAGCTCCCCGAGGGGGAGACCGTCCTCGGCCGCGCGGACGACAACGACATCGTGCTCTCGGGCGACCTCGTCTCCCGCCGCCACGCCGTCTTCGTCCTCGAGCCGGACGGCGTGACGGTCGAGGACGCCGGCTCCCGCAACGGCACCCGGGTCAACGGCGCGAAGATCTCGGCCCGGGTCAAGCTCGACTCGGGCGACACCGTCCACATCGGCGAGAACAAGATCTGGGTCCGCCGGATCTCCGCGGTGCTCGAGGCCCGCACCGAGCTCGCCTCGTCGCCCGGCGGCCTCGCGGGCGACCCGCCGACCCAGCCGTCGGCGAAGCTGCCGCCGGCGCCGGAGAACGTCGTGGTCGCGGCGCCGTCCCCGGCCGCCTCGGCGCTCTCGCAGCCCGTGCTCCTCCGGCAGGAGGTGCAGTCCGCCGACGCTCTCGCCCAGATCGAGAAGGCCCGCTCGCTCGGCGCGCAGGACGTCCTGGCGCAGAAGGAGGTGCGGCCCGAGCTCGCGTCGCTCGTCCTGCTGTACCAGGTGAGCGAGCGGCTCGCGACGGCGACCTCGATCGAGCGCTTCCTCGAGGACGTCTGCGAGCTGGTGATGGACGTCTCCTCGGCGCGCACGGTGGTCGCGCTCCTCCGCGACGAGCACGGGAAGATGGAGCCCGCCGCCGTCCGCCACCGCGGCAGCGCCCTCGCCCACGGCGAGGTGCCGGTGAGCCACAGCGTGGTCGAGGAGTCGGTGCGGAGCCGCTCGGTGCTCTGCGTCGCCGACGTCGGCCGCGACAGCCGCTTCTCCGGCAAGGAGAGCGTGGTGATGTACGGCGTGTCGCAGGCGATCTGCGTCCCGCTGTGGCGCGGCGAGGACGTCGCCGGCGTGCTCTACGCCACCCGCGACGCCAACCAGGGCGCCGAGCTCCACCGCCTCGTCGAGGCGCTCACCGCCATCGGCCACCTCGCCGCCAGCGGCCTCGAGCAGCAGCGCCTCCGGCAGCGCGCCGCCGAGGAGGCCCGCGTCCGCAAGGTGCTCGAGCGCTTCCACGCGCCCGACATCGTCGACCGGGTGGTGAAGGACTTCACCGATGCGTCGGGGCCGCGGATGGAGGAGCGGCTCTGCACCATCCTCTTCGCGGACATCTCCGGCTTCACGCCGCTCACCGAGCGGCTCCCGGCCGAGCGGATCGTCCACCTGCTCGACGACTTCTACCGGCGCATGACGAGCGTGATCTTCTCGTTCGGCGGCACGGTCGACAAGTTCATCGGCGACGCGGTGATGGCGATCTTCGGCGCGCCCTACCCGCGCGGCGACGACGCGGCCCGCGCGGTGCGCGCGGCGATGGCGATGCGGGTGGAGTTCGTTCGGCTCATGGCCGACCGGCCCGCCGACGAGCAGTGCCGCCTCAACATCGGCATCAACACCGGCCGCGTGCTCGTCGGCACCGTCGGCGGCGAGGGGCGGCTCGAGTACACCGCGGTCGGCGACGCGGTGAACGTCGCGGCGCGGCTGGTCTCGATGGCCACGCCGGGCCAGGTGCTGATCTCGGGCGCGACGCTCAAGTACCTCGACGGCCGGTTCCACGTGCAGCCGCTCGGCGAGCGGCAGCTCAAGGGGAGGCGCGAGGCGGTGGCGGTGTACGACGTCGAGGACGAGGACCTGAGCGCCTCCACCATGCCGGGCACGCGCCCGGGCTCGGTCTAGCGTCGACCGATGATGCCCAAGGCCACAGGCGGGCGAGGTGCGCTGCGGCCCTTCCGGCCGGTCTCGTTCGGCCGGTTCACGTTGCTCGCCCCGCTCGCCGCCGGCGGCATGGGCGAGATCTTCCTCGCCAAGTCGACGTTCCAGGGCGGCCTCGAGAAGCTCTGCGTCATCAAGAAGGTGATCCCGGCGCTCGCCCACGACGCCGAGTTCATCGGCCGCTTCCTCGACGAGGCGAAGCTGCTGGTGAAGCTGCAGCACGGCGCCATCGCGCAGGTCTACGACACCGGCGTCGAGGGCGACGAGTACTGGATCGCCCTCGAGTTCGTCGACGGCAAGGACGTGCGCCGGCTCGAGCAGCGCGTCCGCGACAACCAGGTGCGGGTGCCGCTCGACTGCACCGCCTACGTCGGGACGAAGATCCTCGAGGCGCTCGCCTACGCGCACCGCAAGAAGGACGAGAGCGGGCGCGAGATGAACCTCGTGCACCGCGACGTCTCGCCGCAGAACGTCCTGGTCTCGTACGAGGGCGAGGTGAAGGTCATCGACTTCGGCCTCGCCAAGTCGAAGCTGTCGACGGGCCGCACCCAGCCGTCGATGGTGATGGGCAAGTTCTACTACATGGCCCCGGAGCAGGCCCGGAACCACGCCCTCGATCGCCGCTCCGACATCTACGCGGTGGGCGTGCTGCTCTGGGAGCTCGTCGCCGGCAAGAACCCGTACGAGGAAGTGCCGCCGTTCGAGGTGATGGAGCGGGTGGCGAGCCCGAACATCCCGCCGATCGGGCAGGTCGTGCCCGAGTGCCCGGCGAGCCTCGCCGCGGTGATCACCAAGGCGCTGGCGCCGAGCCCCGCCGAGCGCTTCCAGACCGCGGAGGAGATGCGCGGCCGCCTCGGCGCCTGCCTCTACGAGATCGCGCCCGACGCCGGGCCGGAGCGCCTCGCGGCGTTCCTGCGCGAGCAGTTCGCCGACGAGTACGCCCGCGAGCGGCGGATGATCGCCTCGTTCGCGCAGGGCGAGCAGCCGGCCGAGGTGATGGTCCCCGCGGACGTGAAGGCGGGGTTCGGCGAGCGCACCGAGTCCTTCGACGTGACCCGGGGAGAGGCCGCGGCGACGGGCAGCGCGCCGGCCGCGCTCGCCGGCGGGACGGAGCGCTACGACCTCGGCGGCCGCACCGCGCGCTTCGACGCGGTGGCGGACACCGACCCGCCGGCGCCGGCGCCGCCCGCGCCGCCGACGCCCTCGCCAACGGTGCTCGTCGGCGCCGAGCTCGCCCAGCCCGCCGCCAAGCCCCGCGCCGCGGAGGCC
>CAZDGH010000238.1:0-9249 GCA_964504805.1 uncultured Myxococcales bacterium
CGCCGGTGCTCCGGCCGAAGGGAGCCCCGGCGTTCGTGGTCGAGCTCCGGCCGCCGGCCGCGCGGGTCGACCTCGAGGCCCTCGCCGCCGGCCTCGCCCACGAGATCAAGAACCCGCTCGCCGGCCTCAAGGGCGCCGCCGAGCTGCTCGAGGACGAGCTCCCCGCGGGCTCGCCGCTCGCCGACTACACCCGGCTCATCGCCGCCGAGGCCTCGCGGGTCGACGCGCTGGTGCAGGCGCTGCTCGACCTCACCCGGCCGCTCCCGGTGCGGCGGGCGCGCCACAACGTCCACGCGCTGTGCGACGACGTCTTGCTGCTGGTGAAGGGGCAGGTGCCGCCCGGGGTCGAGCTGGTGCGCCGCTACGATCCGTCGCTGCCCGAGCTCGAGCTCGACCGCGGGCACTTCACCCAGGTGCTCCTGAACCTGGTGAAGAACGCCCTCGAGGCCATGCAGGGCCGGCGCGGGCAGGTGATCCTCGAGACCGGCATCGCGCCCGGGAAGAAGGTCCGGGTCGAGGGGCGCACCCGGCCGCTGGCGCGGATCGCCGTCCTCGACGAGGGGCCGGGGCTGCCCGAGGGCGCCGAGCTCTTCACCCCGTTCGTGACCACGAAGCCGAAGGGAACCGGCCTGGGGCTGGTGGTGTCCCGCCGGATCGCGGAGGCGCACGGCGGCAGGCTCGAGCTGCGCGACCGCCGCGACCGTCCGGGCGCCGAGGCCGAGCTGCTCGTGCCGCTCTAGCTGCGCGGAGGAACCGGTGCTCGCGTCCCTCGTCCTCGCCGCCGCCCTCGCCGCCGAGCCGTCCGTGCACGCGGTGGTGCTGCAGCCGCTCGGCGCGCGGTTCCCCGAGGACCTCGCCGCCGAGGTGGGCCGCCGGCTCACCGACGAGTACGGCCTCGCGGTGACGATCCGCGCGTCGGTGGAGCTTCCCGCCGCCGCCTACTTCCCGAAGCGCGGCCGGTACCGCGCCGAGAAGCTCCTCGACTTCCTCGACGAGACGCTCGGCGACGCGCCCGCCGGCACGCGGATCCTCGGCCTCGCCGAGGTGGACATCTCCACCACCAAGGAGCCCCACGAGGACTGGGGCATCTTCGGCCTCGGCGAGCTGCCCGGTCGCGCCTCGGTGCTGTCGTCGTTCCGGCTGAAGCGCGGGGCGAAGGACCGCGCCCACCTCCGGCGCCGGGTCGCGAACGTCGCCGTCCACGAGCTCGGCCACACCCTCGGCCTGCCGCACTGCGAGGAGCACGCGGCGCGGTGCGTGATGCTCGACGCCGAGGGCTCGATCGCCAACACCGACTCGACCACCGGGCACCTCGGCCCAGCCTGCCGCGCGCTGCTCGCCCGGTAGGCATCTGCTAGAAGGCGCCCATGGCCGCGGCGCCCGAGGTGCTCGTCGTCGACGACGAGCCGTCGATCCGGTTCGTCCTCGAGCGCGCGCTCGCGAAGGCGGGCCTCTCGGTCACCGCCGCCGGCTCGGTCGAGGAGGCGCGGCCGCTCCTCGACGCCCGCAGCTTCGCGGTGCTCTTCCTCGACGTGCGCCTCCCCGGCGACTCCGGCTTCACCCTCCTCGAGGAGCTCGCGGCGAGACGCGAGCGCCCGCTCACCGTGGTGATGACCGCGCAGGACACGCTCCGAGCCGCGGTGACGGCGATGCGGCTCGGCGCCGAGGACTACGTCGTCAAGCCGTTCGACCTCGAGCGGGTGGTGCAGGTGGCGAAGGACCTCGCCGCCCGCGCCGCGGCGGTGCGCGCCGGGCCCGCGCCCGAGGCGGCGCTGCCGGAGCTGGTCGGCGGCTCGGCGGCGATGGTCGAGGTGTCGAAGCAGGTCGGCCGCGCCGCGGCGAGCGACCTCACCGTGCTCGTCGTCGGCGAGTCGGGCACCGGCAAGGAGCTGGTGGCCCGGGCGATCCACGAGCACTCGGCGCGGGCGCGCGGGCCGTTCGTCACCGTCAACGTCGCGGCGATCCCGCGCGAGCTGCTCGAGAGCGAGCTCTACGGCCACGAGAAGGGCGCGTTCACCGGCGCCGAGGCGCGGCGGAAGGGCAAGTTCGAGCTCGCCGACAAGGGCACGCTCTTCCTCGACGAGATCGGCGAGCTGCCGTTCGAGCTGCAGGCGAAGCTGCTCCGGGCCATCCAGGAGCGCTCGGTCGACCGCGTCGGCGCCGACCGGCCGGTGCCGGTGGACGTGCGGCTCGTCGCCGCCACCAACGCCGACCTCCCGCGCCTCGTCGCCGAGGGGAAGTTCCGCTCCGACCTCTACTACCGGCTCTCGGTGCTGGTGGTCCGGCTGCCGCCGCTCCGCGAGCGGCCCTCGGACCTGCTGCCGCTGGCGCGGCACTTCGTGGCCCGGCACGCGAAGGCGCTCCGCGGCCGCGACGCCCGCCTCGCCGACGACGCCGAAGGCGCCCTCGCCGCCCACCCCTGGCCGGGCAACGTCCGCGAGCTCGAGAACGTGGTGCAGCGCGCGCTGCTCGCCGCCCGCGGCGAGCTCCTCACCGGCGGCGACCTCGCCGTGGCGATCGAGGCGGCGGGACCGGCGCCGGCGGCGGCCGCGGCGGGCCCGCTCGGGCTCGAGGAGGCGCTGGCGCGGGCGCTCCCGGCGGCGGTCGAGCACCTGCCCGAGGGCAGCGCCCACGCGGTGATCTTCGAGCGGGTGGAGCGGGCGCTGCTCGCGCTCGCGCTCGAGCGCTTCGACGGCAACCAGCTGAAGGCCGCGCGCTGGCTCGGCATCAACCGGAACACGCTACGGGCGCGGCTCACCGCGCTCGGGATCGCGACGAAGAAGGACGCGTAGAGGAGAGCACATGGGGCCGGGTATTCCGCAGCCGCCGCAGGTCACGCCGAAGAAGTCGATGGATCCGACGGTGCTCGCCGTCGTCCTGATGATCGGGCTGCTCGTCGGCGTGCCGGCCGTCATCGCGGTGATCGGGATCGTCGCGGCGATCGCCATCCCGAACTTCATCAAGTACCAGAACCGCGCCAAGCAGGCCGAGGCGAAGGTCCAGCTCCGGGCGCTGTCGACGGCCGAGCTCGCGTACTTCCAGGAGCACGACCGCTTCCTCGCGGTGCCGACCTGCCCGCCGAACGTGCCGCGGCGAGAGCCGACCGAGCCGACGGCGAGCGAGCAGCTCGAGCAGCTCGGCGTCACGCTGCCGCCGAAGATCCGCTACCAGTACGAGGTGAAGACCCGCGGCGACCGCGCCGAGTTGCTCGCCCGCGGCGACCTCGACGGCGACGGCAAGATCGCCACGCTCCGCATCGAGCTGGTCGACGGCCACGCGGGCGAGCTGGAGGACCTGACGCCGGGCGAGTGGTGAGCCGCTAGGCGGGCGCGCCTTCGCCCGCGCCCTCGAGCCTGGCGCGGATCGAGCGGAGCACCTCCACCGCCTCCCGCAGCTCGACCTGCGACGCGTACGAGTCGTCCCGCGAGGTCCGCTCGAGGAGCTGGCGCACCCGCGCCTCCGCCTGCTCGAGCAGCCGGTGCAGTCCCATGCCGTCCATGCCGCGCTCCTTCCCGGGTTCTTCCCCGGACGCTGGCAATGACGCATCGCAGCGTAAAGAGGCGCCGGCACACGATACCCTGGTTAACAGGACCTTAAACGACCAAGAGCCGAGTGATTCCACCGAATTGACAGGACACCGTTTCGCCCGTTAATCGGGGGGGCTCGCACCCCCCGCGGTCGGTTGACCCTCCGGAGGCGCCGGGGTATGGCTCCGCCCCGTCCCACCCGAGATCCCATAGGGGGTTGTCGATGCGCCGTCTTGCCCCGGCCGTTGCGTTCGGTCTGCTCTGCGCCCTCGCCGCGTGCCAGAAGGATCCGAGCGCGCCCGAGACCCACATCGAGAACCTCTCGGACAAGTCCGTGAAGGTGCGGCTCACCGCGCTCGAGCGGCTCCGCAAGCTCTGCGACAAGAAGGACGCCGCGCCGGATCCGGCCTGCGTCCAGAACCGCAACGCCAAGGCGATCCCGGCGATCGTCCCGCTCCTCAAGGAGACGGGGCAGGTCCGCACCGACGCGGTGAAGACCCTCGGCTCGTTCGAAGATCCGTCGACGGCGCCCGCGCTGATCGACGCCATCGACCTCGGCGTCGGCGCCGGCTCCGACAAGGCCTCGAAGGAGGCGAACGAGGCCAACAAGGAGATCGCCGAGGCCCTCGGCGCGCTCGGCGACAAGAACGCGGTGCAGCCGCTCGCGAACCTCGCCGCCCGCTCGAAGGACAACTTCGTCCGCGTCGCCGCGATCAACGCCCTCGGCCAGCTCGGCGACACCCGCGCGGTGGAGCCGCTGGTGAAGCTCGCCACCGACGAGTCGCTCGAGCCGTACGTGAACAAGAAGGCGATCCAGGCGCTCGGCAACATCGGCGACCCGGCCGCGACCCCGGCGATCGTGAAGATGCTGTTCCACGAGCGGAAGGGGATCAGCTTCTACCCGGAGTCGTCGTTCGCGGTGTACCAGATCGGCCCCTCGGCCTCGGCGCCGCTGCTCGAGATCCTCGACGGCAAGAACGAGGAGCTGAAGAAGTGGGCCACCGAGCACGACGTCTTCCTCGAGGCCACCTACGCCAAGGCCGCGCAGGTGCTCGGCGACCTCGGCGAGAAGCAGGCGGCGCCGCAGCTCACCAGGTACCTCGACTACAAGCACGAGGACGCGCTCCGCGAGCTGCTCGTCCGCATGCAGGCCGCCGACGCCCTCGGCCGCATGCGCGTCGCCGACGCCTCCGACGACATCGCCAAGAAGGTCGACGAGGAGGAGGCGAACGTCCGCTCCACCTACACCCGCGCGCTGGTGATGATCGGCGACAAGAAGGTGGTGCCGCAGCTCATCGCCTGCGCCGAGAAGGGCGACCCCGAGGACAACCGGGTCCAGGCCCGGGAGGCCTGCTACGTGGCGCTCTCGCAGCTCGGCGAGGAGAAGGCGCTGGCGCAGTGGGAGGCCTGGGAGAAGGCGGAGCCGAAGGCCTCGGTGGACCGCTGCATGAAGAGCCTCGAGGCCGACGACGAGGCCGGCAAGAAGAAGATGGCCGAGCACTGCCAGGCCCTCGGCGAGGCGGTGGTGGGCCTGCTCAAGGCGCACAAGTCGCGGCTCGTCGCCTACGGCGCGTGCAAGCAGGACGTCGACTGCTGGACCAAGAAGCTCAAGGACACCGACCCGAAGGTGCGCGAGCGCGCCGCCTTCGAGCTCGGCCGCATCGGCGATCCGAAGGCCGCCGACGCCCTCGTCGACGCCATGAAGGACACCGACCTCAACGCCCGCTACATCGCCTTCCTCGCCGGCGACTGGCTGGTGACGACCGGCAAGGACGGCCTCCAGGCGATGAAGAAGAACCTGCCGAAGCTCGAGGCGCAGCTCGAGGCCGAGTCCGGCAAGGTCCACTACGTGAAGGTCAACGAGGACCTGAAGCGGCTCACCGTCCGCATCAAGCGCCTCGACAAGCAGGGCTAGCCGCTACGACACCGCCCGCTCGCGCGACGCCGCGAGCCGGGCCCCGACGAACCCCACGGCCTGCTCGACGACCTCCGGGTCTCGCAGCTGGCGGTGGTGCGTGCCGCCCTCGCTGGCGACGAGCTTCGCGCCCGGCCCGGCGCGGGCGCGGCGCGCGGCGTGGTCGAACGGCACCTCCCGGTCCTGCGGGTCGTGGAGGATCAGCGCCGGCGCGGCGAGGTGCGAGACCTTCGAGGCGAGGTCGAGGTAGGCGAAGCTCACGCCGGCGCGCGCCTCGATCGCCGCGAGCATCCGCTCCACGCCGTCGCCGGGCAGGCCGAAGAGCCGCGCCGCCCGGTGGGCGAAGAGCACCGGCTCCGCCGCCGGGGCGAGCAGCACGGCCCGCCGCGCGGGCAGGCCGCGGGTGAGGGCGAGCGTCGCGGCGGTGGCCCCGAGCGAGTGGGCGATGACGCCCTCGACCTCGCCGGAGATGTCGGCGAGCGCCTCGAGCGTGCGCGCCATCTCGACCGCGGTCGTGGTCGCGCCCTCGGAGGCGCCGTGGGCGGGCATGTCCACGGCGACGGCGCGGAAGCCCGCCTCGACCAGCGGCCGCACGAACCGCGCGACCTGCCCGGCGTGGCCCTCCCAGCCGTGGGCGAGGAGCACCGAGGGTCCCTCGCCGAACGAGGTCGCCACGATGCGGCGGCCGTCGAGGTCGAAGGAGAAGCGCCGGCCCGGGAGCCCCTCGATCGTGAGGGGGCGCACCGGCCGGCGGCGCGGGGTGAAGAACCACCGCGCCGCGGCCTTCGCGGCCAGGTCAGGCGCCACCGGCGCGAGGGCCTGCACCGAGAGCCGGCGGAAGACGAGCTCCATCGGGATCTTGCGAGGAGTACGAACGGTCGTGCTCTTGGTCGACGAAGCGGCGGCGTTCACGGGCAACCTCCGGGGCGGTGGGGGGCTAGACGCGGGCGGCGGCGAGGAGCCGGTCGAACGCCCGGCGGGCGTGCTCCTCGGCGCGGGGATCGCGGAGGAGGCGCTTCGCGTGGTGGAAGCCGAGGCCGATCGCCTCGAACTCGAACGCGAACTGCTCCGGGTCGAGGCCGGGCCGGAGGTGGCCCTCCTCGATGGCGAGGCGCGCCGCCCGGGCGATGCCGCCGAGCCACGCGCGCTGGGTCTCCACCAGGAGATCGCGCACCGGCCCCGGCCGGTCGTCGAGCTCGGACGCGGCCGCGACGAAGAGGCAGCCGTCGGCGGTGCCGGCGCCGCCGCGCACCCACTCGAGCCAGCGGGCGACGAGCGCCTCGAGCCGCGGCAGCCCACGCGGCGCCTTCAGCGCCGGGCGGAAGACCGCCTCGGTGAAGCGCTCGCTCGCGGTCCGGAGCACCGCGAGCTGCAGGTCTTCCTTGGAGCCGAAGTGCCGGAACAGGCCGCTCTTCGAGAGCCGGAGGTCGTCGGCGAGGCGGCCGATGGTCACGCCCTCGAGGCCGTCGCGGGTGGCGACGGCGACGGCGCGCTCCAGGATCCGCTCCCGCGTCTCGGTGCCTCGGCTCATGCGCCGAATAAGTACGACCGTTCGTTCTCGATTGCAACCGGGCGGCACAACCTCGCGAGATCACCGGGACTTCACTTCTCGGCGGCGAAGCCCTTCGCGGTCTCCTCGAGCAGGTTCTCGAGCGCCGAGAGCGCCTCCTCGACCTTCGGATCCGCGTCGGCGCCCTTGCCCGCCTTCTTGCGCCGATCCTTCACGTCGGCGAGGAGCCGCTGCGGCAGCTTGACCCGCGCCTTGCCGTAGCGACGGCCGAGGTCGTCGAGGCGCTTCTGCGCGGCGGAGATCCGCTTGTCGACCCCGCCTTTCGCCGCGGGCGGCTCCTTCGGCGCCTCGACCGCGGCTGCGGCTGCGGCCACCGCGGAGGGCGGGGCGCCCGTGGGCGCGGCGGCGTCGGGGCCGCGTGCGGGCGCCGGCGCCGGGGGCGCTTCGGGCTCCGGCACGAACCGCTCGATCGGGGAGGGCGGCGGCCGCGGCGCGGGCCTCGGCCCGAAGACGAGGAGCACCACCAGGCCCAGCGCGAGCGCCACCACGAACGCGAGCAGGTACGCCCACGGCCCCGGCGCCGACCGCTCGGCCGCGGCCTGCGCCTCGAGCACCTCGGAGACGCTGCCCGCGGCGATCGTCGGCGCGTCCTCCGGGCGCGGCAGCGCGCGGGTCTCCTCGTCGAGCACCTCGTGGTCGCCGGTGCGCTCGAGCGCCGCGGCGTCGAGCGCCTGCGTGCGCTGGACGTCGGTCGACGACGGCCCGCTCGCGGTCGGCGCCGATCGCGGCCGCGAGATCGTGGTCTTCGGCGACGGGTCCTCGGGCTCCTTGAGCCGGGTCTCCTCGTCGCCGCGGAGCACCACGCCCGAGGGATCGGTCTCGAGGTCGCGGTCGTCGTCGACCGGCGGCGGCGTGGGGATGCGCTCGCGCACGCCCGAGGTGCGGCCCGACGAGAACGACGGGTTCGCGCGGAGCAGCTCGGCGACGTGCTGCCGCTCCTCGGTCTCGTCGGCGGCGAAGAGGTCGCGCATCAGCCGCGACACCGCCGACGCGCTCACGGTGGGATCGAGCTTCACCTGCACCCGGAGCAGCTCGTCGCGGAACGCCTCGGCGTCGTAGTAGCGCTCCTCCGGGTTCGAGGCGAGCGCCTTGCGGAACACGCCGTCGAGCTCGGCCGGCAGCCGCGGGTTGTGCGACGACACCGGCTCGAAGCTCGGGTTCGCCGCGCGGCGCCAGCGCTCCACGAAGTCGCCGGTGGTGGGCATGGTGCGGTTGGTGAGCAGCTCGTAGAGCACCACCGCGCCCGCGTAGATGTCGGCGCGCCGGTCGACGTACTGCTTCCGCGCCTGCTCCGGCGCCATGTAGGTGATGTTGCCGATGACGAGGCGCGGGGCGGTCTTCTCCTCCTTCACCGTCGACTTCGCCGCGCCGAAGTCGATGATCTTCACCTCGCCCTCGTAGGTGACGATCACGTTGTTCGGCGAGATGTCGCGGTGCACCACGCCGAGCGGCCGGCCGCCCTGGTCGGTCTTGCGGTGCGCGTAGGAGAGGCCGTCGCAGAGCCGCGCGCCGAGCCAGAGGACGATCGGCGCCGGCAGCTCCATCCCGCGCTCGCGCACGCGCGCGGCGAGCTTGCCGATGGTCTTCCCCTCCACGTACTCCATGGCGAGGTAGAGGTTCTCGTCCACCTCGCCGACGTCGAAGACCTGGCAGATGTTGCCGTGGGTGAGCTGCACCGCGACCTTCGCCTCGTCGAGGAAGCGCTTCGAGAACGAGGGATCGTCGGTGAGGTGCGGGAGCACCTTCTTCACCACGCAGAGCTTCTCGACGCCGGCGGCGCCGGACTGCTTCGCGAGGTAGATCTCACCCATGCCGCCGGCGCCGATGCGCCGCAGGAGCGTGTACCGGCCGAACGGCTGCGGCCGGAAGCCGTTTCCCGCGGAGCGGGCTGGCGAGACCATGAGCCCCGCGATGGTACCAACCGTGCCGCGGCTCGCCTATCCGCAGGGGTGCGGATGCGGGCGCTGACACTTTCCTGACGACGGCCTCGACCGATCCGCTCGGCCAGCCGGCCGGGAGGCCCGGCGCGGCCGCGGCGAAGCCCTTGATCTTGCTGCGATCGCGTGGTGGCCTGCGCCCTGCAATCCCCCCGCTCTTCCGAGGAGTCGCTCGATGTCCCGCTTCCTTCGGGCCACGGCGCTGTCCGTGCCCGCCCTGCTCCTGGCCGCGCTCGCCGCGTGCGGCAACGATCCCGCGGATGCCGCCGGCGGCGACGACGGCGGCGCCGGCGCGGGCGG
>CAZDGH010000239.1:0-9248 GCA_964504805.1 uncultured Myxococcales bacterium
GGCGCCGGCGGCAACCCGGCGATCGAGCTCTGCGACAACGGCGTCGACGACGACGGCGACCGCGCGATCGACTGCAACGATCCCGACTGCGCGAACGATCCGCTCTGCACCACCGAGGACTGCACCAACGGTCGCGACGACGACGGCGACGGCTTCGCCGACTGCGGCGACGTCGACTGCGCGGCGCACCCGACCTGCCAGCCGGGCGGCGAGGACTGCGCCAACGGCGTCGACGACGACGGCGACGGCGAGACCGACTGCACCGATCCCGACTGCGCCCGCGACCCGGCCTGCGCGCCGCCGCTCGAGGCCTGCGACAACGGCGTCGACGACGACGGTGACGGCTCCGTCGACTGCGCCGACGCCGACTGCGCCGGCGACCCGGCCTGCGCGCCGGCGTTCGAGGACTGCGCCAACGGCGTCGACGACGACGGCGACGGGTTCGTCGACTGTGGCGACGCCGACTGCAACGGCGATCCCGGCTGCGCGCCGCTCCTCGAGGACTGCGCCAACGGCCGCGACGACGATCGCGACGGCGACGTGGACTGCGCCGACCTCGACTGCAGCCAGGATCCGGCCTGCGGCGGCGGCGGCAACGAGCTCGACTGCGCCGACGGCTTCGACAACGACTTCGACGGCGACACCGACTGCGCCGACGCCGACTGCGCCGGCGACCCGGCCTGCGGCGGCGGCGGCGCGTGCCCCGAGTTCGCGCTCGGCGCGGCCCCGGCCAGCGGCACGGGCGACACCACCGGCGCCGGCAACGACCTCGAGGGTGGCTGCGGCGCCGGCGGCTCGCCGGACCAGACCTGGTCGTTCACCGCGGCCGCGGCGGGCGACTACACCTTCGACACCGTCGGCACCGGCTTCGACACGGTGCTCTACGTCCTCGACGGTTGCGCCGGCGCGGAGCTCGCCTGCAACGACGACATCGCCCCCGGCACCCTCCAGTCGAGCGTGACGGTCACGCTCGCGGCGGGCCAGACGGTGGTGGTGGTCGTGGAGGGCTACGACGGCTTCGAGGAGGGCGCGTACACGCTCAACGTCGCCACCGGCGGCGTGCTCCCGCCCGAGGACTGCGCCAACGGCGCGGACGACGACGGCGACGGCGACGTGGACTGCTTCGACGCCGACTGCGCCGGCGACCCGGCCTGCGCGCCGGCGATCGAGGACTGCGCCAACGGCGCCGACGACGACGGCGACGGCCTCGTCGACTGCGCCGACGCCGACTGCGCCGGCGACCCGGCCTGCGGCGGCGGCGGCGCGTGCCCCGAGTTCGCGCTCGGCGCGGCCCCGGCCAGCGGCACGGGCGACACCACCGGCGCCGGCAACGACCTCGAGGGTGGCTGCGGCGCCGGCGGCTCGCCGGACCAGACCTGGTCGTTCACCGCGGCCGCGGCGGGCGACTACACCTTCGACACCGTCGGCACCGGCTTCGACACGGTGCTCTACGTCCTCGACGGTTGCGCCGGCGCGGAGCTCGCCTGCAACGACGACATCGCCCCCGGCACCCTCCAGTCGAGCGTGACGGTCACGCTCGCGGCGGGCCAGACGGTGGTGGTGGTCGTGGAGGGCTACGACGGCTTCGAGGAGGGCGCGTACACGCTCAACGTCGCCACCGGCGGCGTGCTCCCGCCCGAGGACTGCGCCAACGGCGCGGACGACGACGGCGACGGCGACGTGGACTGCTTCGACGCCGACTGCGCCGGCGACCCGGCCTGCGCGCCGGCGATCGAGGACTGCGCCAACGGCGCGGACGACGACGGCGACGGCGACGTGGACTGCTTCGACGCCGACTGCGCCGGCGACCCGGCCTGCGGCGGCGGCGGCGTCTGCCCGGAGTTCGTTCTCGGCCCGAACGTCCCCGCCACCGCGGCGGGTGACACCACCGCCGCCGACGACAGCTACCCGGCGAGCTGCGGCTTCGGCGGTGGCCCCGACCACACGTTCACGTTCACCGCACCCGCGGCCGGCGACTACCGGTTCGACACCTACGGCTCGACCTACGACACGGTGCTGCAGCTCCAGGACGCCGTCTGCGGCGGCGTGGAGCTCGGCTGCAACGACGACACCGGCGGCAGGCAGTCGGAGCTGATCGTGACGCTCGCGGCCAACCAGACGGTGATCGTGATCGTCGAGGGCTACGGTGGATCGACGGGCACCTACCAGCTGAACGTCTCGCGCTACTACGTGCCGGAGGACTGCAGCGACGGCCTCGACGACAACGGCGACGGGCTCGCGGACTGCGCGGATCCGACCTGCGCCGCCTTCCCGGCTTGCATCCCGGCGTCGTGCGAGGACTTCGACCTCGCGAGCGCGTTCCCGGCGTCCGCCACCGGCTCGACCGCCGGCGCGACCAACGAGCACGCAGGGTCCTGCGGCGGCGGCTCGTCGCCGGACCACGTCTACAAGTTCACGGCGCCGGCGGCCGGGGCCTACGTCATCTCCCTGGCCGGCTCGCTCTACGACACGCTCCTCTACGTGCGCGACGGCACGTGCCAGGGCGGGGAGCTCGCCTGCAACGACGACGGACCGATCGACCTCACCTCGGAGGTCACGGTGAACCTCGTCGCCGGCCAGGTGATCTACGTGTTCGTGGAGGGCTACAGCTCGGACAGCGGCGACTACACGCTGACGATCAACTAGCCGAACGCGTCGCGCACGAGGCCCGCGCTCCTCTCCCGAGGGCGCGGGCCTCGTCGTTCCTACCGGAGCTGCTCGAGGAGCCCGAGCAGGAAGTCCTCGGGCGACGCGAAGAGCAGGTCCACCTCGCAGGCGATCGCGCCCGTCGCCCGCGCGTCGCCGCGGGCGAGCTCGTAGGTGCCGTCCGCGGCGAGGGTGATCCGGTCGACGCCCTCGGCGGCGGCGTGCGCCTCGTCGAGCACCACCTCGAGCGCCCAGGGGCCGCCCTCGGCGAGGCCGGGGTGCGCCTGCGAGGCGAGCTCCGGGTGGAAGGCGAGCACCTGGTCGCCTGCGACCTTCCCGAGCTCGGGCGCGTCGGCGCGGAAGCGCAGGCTCACCACGCCGGTGAACGGCTCCACGTCGTGGCCGAGGTCCGGGGGCGAGAGCGGGTCGGTGAGCGCCTCGACGACGGCGACCTCGAGCGCGTCGCCCTCGCAGCGGTGCTGCTCGATGCGGCGGGCGCGGGACATGACGTCGCGCGGGAGCGGCAGCCCGCGGAGCTCGCTCGGGATCCGGCGCAGGCCCGGCTCGAGGGTGCGCGCCTGCTTCACCACGATCCGCCGGGGGAACGCGGGGCCTCCGGCGAGCGCCGGCCAGCCCGCGTCCATCTCGCGCAGCTCGAGGTCGAGGGTGAGGGTGCGGGCGCGCTGCGACGGCGTCCGCGTCGCGTTCTCGCGGGCGAGCCACGCGACGGCGACGTCGCGCGCCTGCGCGTACACCGATAGCAGCTCGTCGTCGCGGAAGACCACCTCGCCGGGCGGGACCAGGTTCGAGGCCTGGACCCGCTCGATCCGCGGCGCGCCGCCGTCCCGGGGGACGAGCACGCGGTCGATCTCGGGGATCGCCAGGCTCCCCGGCTCCGGGTTCGCGACGCTGGTGGGCCCGTGCTGCACGTCGAGCTCCATCACCTCGGCCCACGGCGCGCCCGGCGGCGAGAGCTCGAAGGTGAAGACGCCGTTGGCGAGCTCGAGGTCGTCGTCGAAGCCGGCGTGCACCACCGCGCCCATGCCGCCCGAGAGGTGGTCGACGCCCTCGAGGCGCCGCTCCTCGAAGCCCTCGAACGACCAGTACGACGCCCAGGTCTTCTTCAGCGCCCACTCGAGGTCGCGGTGCTGCTCTCCGGCCGGCGCCGCCGCCGGATCGAGCCAGCCGGTGTTCGAGTCGTAGAGGCCGGCGCCGTTGAAGCCCTCGATGTCCTCGACGTTGCTCGAGGAGCGGAAGCGGATCCCCTGCGACGCCGCGTAGCCCTCGAACTGCGCCGCCACCGCGTCGCGGATCGCCGCCATCGTCGCCGGCGCCACCGGGCGGGCGCGGATCGCGGCCTTCAGCCCGCCGGCGCGGACGAGGTCGCCCACCGGGTCGCCCGCCGGGTGCCGCGAGAGGAACGTCTCCTTCTCGGCCTGCTCGGTCGCGCCCGGGTAGGCGTCGTCGAAGTCCTCCGGCCCCTCGAGGGCGAGGAAGCGCAGGAGCGCGGAGGCGCGCAGGTCGGGATCTGCGATCAGCGCGCGGATGTCCGGCTCGAGCGGCGCCACGTGCTCGAAGTAGGCCTTCACCGTCAGCGCCAGCGGCCGGTCGGGCGTGGTCACCGTCCCCGGCGCGAGCAGCCCGAGGAAGCCCGCGGCCTTGCCGCCGATGAGCGGCCGGAGCGCGTCGACGTCGTCGGCGGAGAGGGTGCGCAGATCGAGCGAGAGCGGCGCGCCCTCGAGCGGCGGCCGCGTCACCGCGATCGGCGGCAGCTCGAGCAGCCGCCGGTACGCGGCGTACTGGTCCTCGGTGATGGCGACGAGCTCCACCTGGTCGGGCGCCGCGGCACGGAGGATCACCGGCGCGCGGACGCGGGCGAGCTGCGCCAGGCCGGGATCGTCGAGGACGCCGCCGCGGTACGCGTTCGGGATGCCGCGGTTCTTCGCGAGCACGTTGACGTGGGCGAGCGGGGTCTGCGGCACCGCGGTCAGGAGGCCGGTGCACGGCGGCAGCAGGTCGGGCACCTCCTCCAGCAGGAGCACGTCGCTCGGCGACGCGCCGTCGAGGAGCGGCTCGCCCGCGCGCACGACCCGGAGCCGCCCGGCGGTGAGCCCCTCGGCGTAGACCTCGGTCTCGCCCGGCACCGCGACGTCGCGGTAGCGGAGGATGCGGTCGTGGTACGGCAGCGCCTCGGCCTCCATCCGCCGCGCCAGCGCCTCCTGCGCGGGCGAGCGCACCAGCCAGAGCAGCCGCGGCGCGACCTCGCCGGGCACCGCCGGCTCGAGGGCCTCGAAGAAGAGCACCAGCTCCTCGTGCGAGAGCGCGTCGGAGTACTCCAGCTCGAACGCCCAGCGCTCGTCGCGGACGGGCGCCTCGGTCCGCGCCGGGAAGCGCAGCAGGCTGGCGAGGCCGAAGACGCGGGGCGAGACGCCGAGGGCGAGCTGGTAGAAGCGCGGCGAGTAGAGCCGGTCGTCGGTGACCCAGCCGAGGTCGAGCGGGAGCTCGGCCTGCGCACGCGCCCAGGCGTAGATCGAGGGCACGTCCGGGAAGGAGAGGCCGGCGACGGGCTCGGTCGGATCCCCCGGCACCGCGGCGCCGTTGAGGAGCCGGAACCAGTACCACTCGTCGTGGAGCGTGAAGAACGCGCCGTCGAGGAAGCGCACCGTGCGCGCCGCGGGCAGGTGCGGCTCGGTGACGATCACCTTCACCACCGACTGCGCCGGGCCGGCGACCGCGAGGGCCTCGAACGCGGCCACGTCGGCGAGCGCGGGCACGGTGTGGTCGTCGAACCCGCCGCCGCTCCCGCCGGCGCCGCCGCTCCCGCCGGCGCCGCCGCTCCCGCCCGTGTCGCCGGTGCCGCCGCCGTCGCAGGCGAGGCCGGCCGCGCAGGCGAGCACGAGGAGTCCGAGCGGGATCGCGCGCTTCATCGACGTCACCCCCGTCGATCGCGGTAGCACGGCGCGTGCCGCCCCGGCGCCGCCGCGACCCCGCCGGCCGTCGCCGCCGCCGCCTCAGAAAACCGCGGCGGATCGTGGAAGATCACGGCAACGGCCGCTCCACCGAGAGCTGCCCCGCCGCCACCTTGCAGGTGCCGCGATCGTCGCCGCGGGCGCCGTCCACCACCAGCACCAGCCGGTCCCCGGCCACCACGATCCCCTCCGCCGACGGCGGCAGCGGCACCCCCGGCCTCGACGGCCGGAGCAGCGCGCCCGGCGCCAGCGCGGCGCGCGGCACTGCGACGAGCTCGAACGGCAGCGCCTGGTCGAGGGTCGGGCCGGCGACGAGGAGGAGCGCGTCGCGGTCCGCGAGCGCCTCGCGGATCCCGCGGCCGCCGAGGTCGGCGAAGGCCACCGCGTCGAACCGCAGCGCGCCGAGGCCCGGCACCAGCCGGAGCAGCACCGCCCGAGAGCCGGCGAGCGGGCTCCGCAGGCCCAGCCAGATCCGCCCGCCGGTCGACGCGGCGGCCTCGACGTTGAGCGTCGGGCAGGGCCCGCTGCCGCCGGCGCGCTCGGCGGCGGCGATCGCCGCGCAGACCTCGGCGGCGCCCGGCGGCGGCGGCGCGGCGAAGAGGCCGGCGAGGCACGCCGCCTCCGACGCGAGCGCGTCCTTCGGCGGCTCGAGGGTCCGCACCCGCGCGAGCTTGTTGCCCTCGGCCTTCACGACCAGCAGCCGCTTGCGCTTCTTCTTGGCCTCGCAGCGCTGGTTGCGCGAGTGCGAGCCCACCACCAGGAGCTCGCCGCCGTCGGTGGCCACGAGCGCCTCGTTGTCGTGGGGCAGGTCGCCCGGCGGGAGGAGGATCGGGCGGGCGTCCACGAGCGACTCGCCCTTCAGGCGGAACGCGAACAGCTCCTCCTCGATCTCGTTGTCGGCGACGAGCACGACGGCCGGATCCCAGGGCGCGCGCGTCGCGGCGGAGGGCTCGCAGAGCGGCGGCGCGCCGAGCGGCGCGGCGGCGAGGGCGAGGGCGAGGAGGGTGGCGGCCATCGAGGCCCCACGCTTGCACGGACGAAGCCGGCGGTCGACGGGACCCCGCTAGCACGCGGAAGCGGCGGGACGGTGGCGAAGGCGTGGCGCCGAGTTGGCTTCGTCCCCGGGGCGGCCCTACGATCGACGGTCCTCCACGGCCATGGCCGAGACACCCCTCACCTTCGAGCGCCTCGAGCTCAAGTACCTGGTCGACGAGGCCCAGGCCGCGCGGATCCGCGCCGACCTCGAGGGGCTCTGCGACGTCGATCGCGAGGGCGGCGCGTCGTACGGGCTGATGAGCCTCTACCTCGACAGCCCCGCCCTCGCGTTCCACCGGGCCAAGCTCGAGAATGCCCACGATCGCTTCAAGCTCCGCGTCCGCGCCTACGAGGGCGGCGGGCCGGTGTTCCTCGAGGTGAAGCGCAAGACCGGCGACGTCATCCGCAAGAAGCGCGTCGCCGTCGACGCCGACGGCTGGGAGGACGCCGCCGCCGGCTACGGCGCGCCGCTCGGCGGCGGCGCGAGGAGCCAGGCGATCCTCGACGAGTTCTCGCGGCTGCAGGCGCTCACCGGCGCGGTGCCGCGGCTGCTCGTGCACTACGCCCGCGAGGCCTGGGCGAGCAACGTCGACCGCTACGCCCGCGTCACCTTCGACCGGGCGATTCGGGTGCAGGACGTCGGCTCGTTCACGCTCGAGGGCGAGCCCGACGCCTGGCACCCGGTGGACGGCCCGAGCCTCGGGGTGGGGACGACCTCGCCGGTGATCCTCGAGCTCAAGTGCGAGTCGCGGCTGCCGTCGTGGATGGTGGCGCTCGTCCGCCGCCACGAGCTCGTGCACACCGCCTTCTCGAAGTACTCGAACGGGATCGCCACCACCTCGCGGTCGGTGCGCGGCTGGCCCGACGCCCACGACCTCGCCGACCTGGGGGAGGCGTAGATGGGCGACCTCCTCGACCTCGGGGTCACCTCGACCTGGCTCTCCGCGCTGCAGGCGCTGCTCGGCGCCTTCGTCTTCGGGCAGATCCTCGCCTGGGCCTACGAGCTCACCTTCCGCGGCGTGAGCTACTCCCGCGCCTTCGGGCAGAGCATCGTCCTCGCCGGCGTCGCGGCGGCGACGGTGGTGCTCGCCATGGCCCACTCGCTGGTCGCGGGGCTCGGCCTCCTCGGCGTGCTGTCGATGATCCGCTTCCGCACCACGCTCAAGTCGCCGCGCGACCTCGTCTTCGTGATGGCGTCGGCGGCGAGCGGGATCGCCGTGGGCGTCGGCGCGCTCGGCGTCGCGCTCGCCGGCACGGTGGGCTTCGCGGCGATCGCGCTCTACCTGCACCTCTCGCCCCTCGGCTCCCGGGCGCGCTTCGACGGCGTGCTCCGCTTCCGGGTGCCGAGCACCGCGGTGGTGGAGCCGCGGCTCTCCGAGCTGCTCGACGAGCACTGCCGGCGCCGCACGCTCCTCAGCGTCGCCGAGGTGGCGCAGGGGCAGCGCGTCGAGCACGCCTACGAGGTGCAGCTCTTCGGCGATCGCGACCGCGAGGCGCTGCTCACGGCGCTGCGCAAGGAGCTCGAGGCCGCCGACGCGCGGCTGCTGCTCCAGGACGCGGCGGTGGAGTACTGATGGCGGCGCGCGGGAGCCACGGCCGCGGCCTCCGCACGCGGATCGAGGACGCGCTCGAGCGCGTCGGCGCCACGCCGGCGACGCTCGCCGTCTTCGTGGCCTCCGCGGTGGCGCTGCTCGTGCTCCAGCAGGGCTCGTTCGGCCGCGTGCGCGCCCAGGCGGTGGCGTCGGCGGCGTCGATCGAGCACCCGGCGCCCGAGGGCAGCGTGGTCGACGAGGTGTTCGTGAAGCCCGGCGATCACGTCGACGCCGGCGCGCCGCTCCTCGCGCTCTCCGGGCGCTTCATCGAGGCGCAGATCCGGATCCTCGACGCCGAGATCGCCGCCGCCTCCCGCGAGGGAGAGGTGGCGCGGCTCGAGGTGGTGGAGGACCTCCGGCAGCTCCAGGCCGAGACCGCCGATCGCCTCGGGGAGGCGCGGGCGGAGTCGGCGCGGGCGAAGGCGCTGGTCGAGCGGCAGGGCGCGGTCGTCGCCGGGCTCGAGAAGCAGGCGGAGGAGCTGAGGAAGCGACACGCCGAGCGGCTGGCGCGCGAGGAGGAGGTGCGCGAGACCGTCCTCGAGCTCGAGAAGGAGAAGGCCGCCGCGCTCGAGGCGGTGCAGCTCGCCCGCACCGAGCTCGAGCGCCTCCGCGAGGTGGAGCGCGGCGCCCGGCCGCGCGGCGAGACGCCGGAGCTGCTCGCGCCCACCGCCGAGCTCTGGCAGGCGAAGGCCGACGTCTTCCGCGCGCAGCGCGCCGCGCTGGTCGAGGACCTGAAGCACCTCACCGTCCGCGCCCAGGCCTCGGGCCGCGTGGCCTCGGTGCTGCCGGTGGGCACGTCGGTGGGCCGCGGGATCTCCGCGGCCAGCGTGCTCCCCGAGGTCGCGTCCGAGATCGTCGCCTGGGTGCCGCCCGAGGTGGACCCGGAGGGGCTCGTCCCCGGCGCGACGCTCGTCGTCGCCTCGCCGCGCGGCGCCTGCCCGCGCGAGGCACGGGTGAGCCGCCGCGGCGCCGGCGTCGCGCTCGCGCCGGGGCAGCTCGCCGGCCC
>CAZDGH010000240.1:0-9242 GCA_964504805.1 uncultured Myxococcales bacterium
CGACGGGTCCGTCGGCGCCTCCGACGGCGGCGGCGTGTGCTCGGTCGCGAGCTCGAAGAACCCCGACTGCACCCGGAACGACGGCACCGGCGCCGCCGGCTTCGGCAGCGCCGCCGGCAGCGCCGGATCGGTGTGGGCGTCGGCGAACCCGGGGCGCTTCGCCGGATCGTCCTCGGGCCCGAGCTCGTCGGGGAAGCGCGGCTCCGCCCACTCCTCGTCCACGTGGGGCGGCGCGATCTCGTCCTCTTCGACGTACGGCGGCGCCACCTCGGGCTCGGTCGCCTCGGCGGGAGCGGCCTCGTCGCCCCGCGCGGCCGCGAGCACGTCGAGCGACACCGGCTGCTGCGAGGTCGCGTCGTCGCCCCACGACGGCGCGATCGCCGCGGAGACGTCGATCTCCTCGCTCGGGCCCGCGACGGGCGGCGCGAACGCCGCGAAGGCCGCGCGCCGCTCCTCGCCGAGCTCGAGCTCGAGCACCATGCCCTGCAGCGGCGCCTCGGCGTGGGCCACCACCGTGCCGCCGAGCTCGAGCTCCTCCGAGGTGTCGGGGTGCACGATCACCACCAGCACCGCGGTGTCGAGCGGCTCCGGCTCCGGCGTCGGGAGGAGCATGGTGCCCTCCTCGATCGCGCGCTCGTGGACGTGCCACAGGTGCCGGGCGTCCTCCGGCCGGAGGAAGAAGGTGCCGAGGCGGCCGGTCGGGTAGGCGAGGACGTCGGGGAGCACGCGCCCGGCGGGATCGGTGGCGAGGTCGCCGGCGTCGGGCGGCTCCGGGCCGAGGGCGGGCACGCGCCCGACGAAGCGATCCCAGCGGTCCTTGTCGGCGCGCGACATCGCGAAGAGCTGCATCCCCGCGCCGGCGCCGAGCCGCTTCGCCGCCGCGTCGGGCGGCCGGACGTGCCGCACCACCGTGGCGGTCACCTCGAGGGGACCGTCGGGCAGGTGCAGGGTGATCCGCACCAGCTGCCGGACGCCCGGGGGATCGTCGGAGCGGAGGAAGAAGCCGTGCCGCGAGACGTCGGAGGTCCGGGTGCGCACCGCGCCCTTCCGATCGTGGAGATCGATCGGGATGGCACACGGGTGTCGCTCGCTGCGGCGGCGCTCCAGGTCGATCCCCCTCGGAACGCCCGGAAATCTACTTGCGCGCGGGGCCTTGCGCCAAGGATCCCACCGCGCGCCGCATCGCCTCCTTCGCGCCGCGGCCGAAGCGGAGCTGGAACGAGCGGGCGATCGGGCCGCCGAGCCGCGCCAGCGGATGCGCCGCCCGCGAGTAGGCGAGCAGGTCGAACGAGACCTCGCCGGTGGCGCGATCCCACTCGACCAGGAACCGCTCCTCGCCGCGCTCGGCGTGGGCCGGGAGCGTGCCGTAGGAGAACCCGCGGCGCACGAGCGGGCCGTCCTCGTCGTGCCGGAACAGCACCCGGCAGGCGTTCAGCGAGTGGAAGCCGAGGTGCGAGACGACCACCGCGACGGTCGTCCCCGGGACCTGCGGCGCGCCGGACGGGACGAGCCGCACCCAGCCCTGGGCGAACGGCGTCCAGGCCGCCAGGGCGGCCTCGGCGGCGCGGAAGCAGGCGTCACCGCTGCCGATCGCGACCCGGTGGTGATCGCGGCGGTAGCCGGCGGGGGCGGCGGCGCCGGGCCTGGTGCAGCCCACCTCTACATAGGAGAGGGGCGCGCCGGCCTGCGCGGCGAGGAAGGCCTCGATGGACGCGGCCGAGGGCGCCGCCAGCACGAACATGCCCCCCTCTTGCACTCGCGAGGGCGTTTCGGGCAAGGTGCGCGCCGCCGTGGGGGGTGCAACGGGCCATGAGGCCCCGCGCCACGCGGCACCGGCATCGCGCCGGGCAACCAAGGGGAATCGCATCCCCGCAGCAAAGGTAGTGGTGAATGGCTCAGGGCACTGTGAAGTGGTTCAACGACGCGAAGGGGTTCGGCTTCATCTCGCAGGAGGGCGGCGAGGACGTCTTCGTCCACTTCAGCGCGATCCAGGCGGACGGCTTCCGCTCCCTCGCCGAGGGCGAGCGGGTCGAGTTCGACGTGCAGCGGGGCCCGAAGGGCCTGCAGGCCGCGAACGTCCGCAAGGTCTAAGTCGCGACCCCGAGCGATCGCTCGGAAGACGGCCCGGCGCCTCGCGGCGACGGGCCGTCGTCGTTAAGAGCCGCCGCTTCGCGGCGGCGGCTCAAGGCCGCCGCTTCGCGGCGGCGGGGCCACGCGCCCCGGGTAACGGGCCCGCCCCCGGCCCCGGCGGGGCCCCCCGCCCCCCCCCCGCGGCCGGCGCGGCCCCCCCCCCCCCGCGCCCCGGCCGCGCCGGGCCACCCCCCCCCCCGCGGCGGGGGGTTGCTGAAGCCTGGAGCCTGGAGCCTGGAGCCTGGTTCTCGACGGCCCGATCTTCCCCGCTGCCCCCGCGGCCGTTCCGGTAGAGTCGGCGCGCGTGAAGGAGCTCATCGAGAGGCGCGTGGTCCTCATCACCGGGAAGGGCGGCGTGGGCCGCAGCTCGGTGACGGCGGCCCTCGCCCACGTCGCCGCGCGCGCCGGGAAGCGCGTGCTCGTCACCGAGATCGGCGAGGACGGCGACGACTACTCGGCGCTCGCGCACCTGTTCGGACGGGAGCGGCTGCCCGACGCGCCCGAGGAGCTGCACCCGGGCGTCTTCGGCGCGCGGCTCCTCTCGCGGATCGGGCAGGAGCAGTTCCTCGCCGGCGTGCTCCGCGTCGGCGCCCTCGCTCGAGCGGCGCTCTCGTCGGACGCGCTCCGCCGGCTGCTCTCGGCGGCGCCGTCGTTCCGCGAGATGGGGATCTTCTTCCACCTGCTCACCTACCTCCGGGCGAAGCGCGCCGACGGCGCGCCGGAGCACGAGCTCATCGTCGTGGACATGCCCGCGACCGGGCACACGCTCGCGCTCACGGGGCTGCCGGCGGTGCTGCACCGGCTCGTCACCCGCGGGCCGATCCCCGAGGCGCTGCGCGAGGGGGAGAGCTACCTCAACAACCCCGCGACCGGCGCCGCGTACGTGGTGACGCTGCCGGAGACCTTGCCGGTGAGCGAGTCGCTCGAGCTCATCGAGGGGCTCGAGCAGACCAAGGTCGCCTGCGGCGGGGTGATCGTGAACCGCATGCCCGAGGAGCTGTTCACGCCGGAGGAGCGCGCGGCGCTCGCGCCGCTGCTCGAGGCCCACGACGTCTTCGGCGAGGAGGGCTTCCACCGGCTCGCCGAGGCGAACCGCTCGGTGGCGCGGCTCCGGGCCGCGGTGAAGGTGCCGCTCTGGTTCGTGCCCGAGCTGCCCGAGCACGGCCCGCCGCTGGTGAAGCACATCACCGACGCGCTGGCGCCGGAGGGCGTGCCGCCTTGACCGCGCGCCCGCCCGAGCTCGCCGCCTCCTCGATCGCGTCGTTGATCGCGCACGCGCGGGTGATCGTCTGCTGCGGCGCCGGCGGCGTCGGCAAGACCACCACCGCCGCCTCGCTCTCGATCGCGGCGGCGCGGCAGGGGCGGAAGGTCCTCGTCCTCACCATCGACCCGTCGAAGCGGCTCGCGGAGACGCTCGGCGTCTCGCGGAACCCGCCGCGCCCCGTGCCGCTCCCGGCCGAGCGCCTCGCCGCCGCCGGCATCGCCGCGCCGGGGATGCTCGAGACCTGGATGCTCGATCCGAAGCTCGTCTCCGACGAGTCGGTGCGCCGCCTGGTGAAGGACGAGGCCGAGGCGCAGAAGATCATGCACAACCGGATCTACCAGCACGCGACCAGCATGGTGGCCGGGCTCCACGAGTACACCGCGATGGAGGCGCTGCACCGCTTCCTCACCGAGGGGCGCTACGACCTGGTGGTGCTCGACACCCCGCCGTCGCGCAACGCCCTCGACTTCCTCGAGGCGCCGGGGCGGCTGGCGAAGTTCCTCGACGGCACGATCTTCCGGATGTTCCTCCCGAAGGAGGGCGGGATCATCACCCGCGCGGCGTCGAAGCTCATCGAGCGCGTGCTCCGCGGCGTCTTCGGCCAGGAGTTCGCCAGCGAGCTGACCGCGTTCTTCGCGGTGTTCTCCGGGATCTTCTCGGCGCTGAACGCCGACCTCACCGAGATGCGCACCCTGCTCTCGGGACCGGACGTCGCGTTCCTCCTCGTCACCTCGCCGGCGCCTGCGGCGCTGAAGGAGGCGCACTTCTTCCAGGATCGGATCGCCGAGCTCGGGCTGCCGTTCCGCGGCTTCGTGCTCAACAAGAGCCGGGCGCGCACCGAGGGGAAGGTCGAGCCCGACCTGACCCTGCTCCCGCCCGACGCGCCGGAGCCGGCGCGCACCGGCATGGAGAAGCTGAAGGTCCTCGCGAAGATCGAGAAGCTCCAAGCCGCGAAGGACCAGGGCCTGCTCGCGGACCTGCAGCTCCGCGCCGGCCCGGGCGCGATCGCGTCGGCGGTGCCGAGCCTCCCGCAGGGCGCCGACGAGCTGGGCACGCTGCTCCAGGTCGCGGCCGCGCTTCTGCGCGCGTAATCCTCCGTCGTTCCGCGCCCTTCGTCGTGTCCTACCGCGCCTTGTGGATCCGGCGACGCGTTTGCTAGAAGCAACGCCCCCGACGAGCCGCACGTCCCGGAGGATCGCGTCCTCATGCCCAGCACCGCCCGGCCGCGCCGCGCCCTCGGATCGCTCCGTCCCGCCGCGGCGCCCGCCCACGGCGGCGAGGCGTTCCGGGACGCGCTGCTCGCCCTCGATCGGCCGGTGCAGGTCGTCCTCCACGAGGGGCGACCGGCGGTGGCCGGCGGCGCGGTCCGGCTCGGCGCGGCGGCGGGGGCCGACGAGCTCCCGCTGCTCGGCCTCGCGCCGGCGCTGCACCCGGAGGAGCTCGGCGACCCCGCGTTCCGCGCCGCCCATGGCGTGCGCTACGCCTACGTCGCCGGGGAGATGGCGAACGGGATCGCGTCGGTGGAGCTCGTCGCCGCGATGGCCCGGGCCGGGATGCTCGGCTTCTTCGGCGCCGCCGGGCTGCCGCCGCCGCGGGTCGAGGCCGCGCTGGTGCGGCTCGACAAGGAGCTGCCCGGGCTGCCCTGGGGATCGAACCTCATCCACAGCCCGGCGGATCCGGCGCTCGAGGCGGCGCACGTCGAGCTCTACCTGAAGCACGGCGTCCGCACCGCGAGCGCCTCGGCGTACGTGGAGCTGACGCCGCACGTGGTCCGCTACCGCGTCCACGGGATCCGGCGGCTCCCCGACGGCACCATCGAGACGCCGAACAAGCTCCTCGCCAAGGTGTCGCGGGCCGAGGTGGCGCGGCGGTTCCTCGCCCCGCCGCCGGCGGAGCTGCTCGCGCGGCTCGTCGAGACCGGCGCGATCACCCGGGAGCAGGCGGAGCTCGCCGCCCACGTGCCGATGGCGGAGGACCTCACCGCCGAGGCCGACTCCGGCGGCCACACCGACAACCGGCCGCTCCTGCTGCTGCTCCCGGCGCTGCAGGCGGTGCGCGACGAGCTCTTCGAGCAGCACCGCTACGCCGTGCGCCCGCGGGTCGGCGCCGCCGGCGGGATCGCCACGCCGGCGTCGGCGGCAGCCGCGTTCTCCCTCGGCGCCGCGTACGTGATGACCGGCTCGGTGAACCAGTCGTGCGCCGAGGCCGGCACCTCCGACGAGGTGCGCAAGCTGCTCGCCGCCGCCGGCCCCGCCGACGTGGCGATGTGCCCCGCCGCCGACATGTTCGAGCTCGGCGTGAAGGTGCAGGTGCTCTCGAAGGGCACGCTCTTCCCGGTGCGCGCCTCGCGGCTCCACGAGCTCTACCGGGCCCACGGCTCGCTCGAGGAGCTGCCGGCGGCGACGCGGAAGGAGCTCGAGGAGAAGTTCTTCCGCTGCACGCTCGAGGAGGCGTGGGAGGGCTGCCGCCGCTTCTTCGCCGAGCGCGATCCGTCGCAGGTCGCGCGCGCCGAGCGGGAGCCGAAGCACAAGCTCGCGCTCGTCTTCCGCGCCTACCTCGGGATGTCGTCGGGGTGGGCGAACGAGGGCGTGCCGGAGCGCCGCCTCGACTACCAGGTGTGGTGCGGCCCGGCGATGGGCGCGTTCAACGAGTGGGTGAAGGGCTCGCCGCTCGAGCCGTGGGACGCGCGGCGCGCGGTGCCGATCGGCAAGAACCTGCTGGTCGGCGCCGCGGCGCTCGCCCGCGCGGCGGCGCTCCGCTCGCAGGGCGTCGAGCTGCCCGCCGGCGCCGACCGGATCGCGCCGCTCGACGAGCCCGCGCTCGACGCGGTGCTGGAGAAGCCGGCTGGCTACGGGCTACAGGCTACAGGCACGGCTGCGGGGGAAGCGGCAGCGCCGAAGGCGGCGGCGGACGCGATCGCGATCGTCGGGATGGGGGCGCTGTTCCCGAAGGCGCCCGACCTCACCTCGTTCCTGCGGCTGCTGCGGACGGCGGCCGACGCGGTCGGGGAGATCCCGTCGTCGCACTGGTCGGTGGCGGACTACTTCGATCCGGATCCGAAGGCGAAGGACCGGACCTACGCGAGGCGCGGGGCGTTCCTCGAGCCGTTCCCGTTCGACCCGACGGAGTTCGGGATCCCGCCGTCGATCCTCGAGGCGACGGACACCACGCAGCTGCTCGCGCTGGTGGTGGCGCGGATGGCGATGGAGGACGCGGGGCTCGGCGAGGGCGTGGCCTGGGACCGGAGCCGCGCCTCGGTGATCCTCGGCGTCACCGGCACGCAGGAGCTCGTGGTCGAGCTCGGCGCGCGGATGGGCCACCCGCGCTGGCGCAAGGCGCTGGCCGCCGAGGGCGTCGACGCCGAGACCGCCGAGCGCGTCGTCGAGCGGATCGCGTCGTCCTACGTCGGCTGGCAGGAGAGCTCGTTCCCGGGGCTCCTCGGCAACGTCGTCGCCGGGCGGATCGCCAACCGCCTCGACCTCGGCGGCACCAACGCGGTCGTCGACGCGGCGTGCGCCTCGAGCCTGGGCGCGGTGCACCTCGCCTGCCTCGAGCTGCTCGCCGGGCGCTGCGACGTCGCGCTCTCCGGCGGCGCCGACACGCTCAACGACATCTTCATGCACATGTGCTTCTCGAAGACCCCCGCGCTGTCGCCGACCGGCGACGTGCGGCCGTTCGGGGAGGCCGCCGACGGCACGCTGCTCGGCGAGGGCGTCGGCATGCTGGTGCTGAAGCGGCTCGCCGACGCCGAGCGCGACGGCGACCGGATCCACGCGGTGATCCGCGGGATCGGCACCTCCTCGGACGGCAAGGCGAAGAGCATCTACGCGCCGCTGCCGCCGGGGCAGGCGCGGGCGCTGAAGGAGGCGTACGCCCGGGCCGGCGTCTCGCCGCGCACGGTGGAGCTCGTCGAGGCCCACGGCACCGGCACCAAGGCCGGCGACGCCGCGGAGCTCGAGGCGCTCAAGGCCGTCTACGGCGAGGCGGGGAGCGGCACCTGGTGCGCGCTCGGCTCGGTGAAGTCGCAGATCGGCCACACCAAGGCCGCCGCCGGCGCGGCGGGCCTGGTGAAGGCCGCGCTCGCGCTCTCGCACAAGCTCCTGCCGCCGACGCTCAAGGCGGAGAAGCCGAACCCGGCGCTCGGCCTCGAGGGCTCGCCCTTCTACCTGTCGCAGGCGCTCCGGCCCTGGCTGCCGTCGAAGGAGCACCCGCGGCGCGCCGGGGTCTCGGCGTTCGGCTTCGGCGGCTCGAACTTCCACGCGGTGCTCGAGGAGCACGGCGCCGACCGGCGCGCGCCGTCGTGGGACGGGGCGATCGAGCTGCTCGCGCTCTCCGGGCCGGATCGCGCGGCGCTCGAGCGCGGCCTCGAGGCGGCGCTCGCGGCGCCGTCGCTCCCCGACGCCTGCGCCGCGTCGCGGGCCTCGTTCCGCGCGGCGGATCCGCACCGGCTGGTGGCGACGCTGCGGCTCGCCGACGACCCGCGCGGCACCCTCGAGCGCGCGCTCGCGGCGGTGCGCACCCGGGGCGACGCCTTCGCGCTGCCCGAGGGGATCCACCGCGGCGCCGGGGACGTGCCGGGGAAGCTCGCGTTCCTCTTCCCCGGGCAGGGCAGCCAGCACGTGGGCATGCTCTCCGAGCTCGCCTGCACCTTCCCGGAGCTGCTCGCGTCGCTCGCGGACGCCGGCGACGTGGCGCGGGCGATCTTCCCGGTCCCGGCGCCGGACGCCGCGGCGAGGCGCGCGCAGGACGAGGCGCTCACCCGCACCGACGTCGCGCAGCCGGCCCTCGGCGCGGTGGAGCGCGGCCTCCTCGGCGTGCTCGCGCGCTTCGGCGTGCGGCCCTCGATGGCCGCGGGGCACAGCTACGGCGAGCTGGTGGCGCTGCACGCGGCGGGTCGGCTCGACGCCGCGGCGCTCGACCGCGTCTCGCGGCTCCGCGGCGCGGCCATGGCCGGCGAGGGCGGAGACCGCGGCACCATGCTCGCGGTGCTCGCGCCGCTCGCCGAGGTCGAGCGGGCGATCGCCGAGGCGAAGCTCGACGTCGTGCTCGCGAACCGCAACGCGCCGGCGCAGGGCGTGCTCTCCGGCTCCCGCGCCGCGATCGCCGCGGCGGAGGAGGCGTGCAAGGCCCGCGGCCTGCGCACCTCGCGGCTCCCGGTCGGCGCCGCGTTCCACAGCCCGCTGGTCGCCGACGCCGAGGCGAAGCTCGCCGCCGGCCTCGCCGAGGTCGAGCTCGGGGCCGGCTCGATCCCGGTCGTCGCCGACGCCACCGGCGCGCCGTACCCCGACGACGCGAGCGAGGCGAAGGCGCTCCTCGCCTCGCAGCTCGCGCGGTCGGTGCGCTTCCTCGAGGTCGTCGAGCGGCTCTGGGCCGACGGCGCGCGGACCTTCGTCGAGGTCGGCCCGAAGGCGGTGCTCACCGGCCTCGCCCGCTCGATCCTCGGCGAGAAGCCGCACGTCGCCGTGGCGATCGACGGGACGCCGGGCGTCCTCGGCCTCGCGCAGGCGCTCGCGCGCCTCGCGGCGCTCGGCCACGAGGTCCGGCTCGAGGCGTGGCAGCGCGTCCCGCCGCCGGTGCGCGGCGCGGTGACGAAGCGCGTGCCGAAGATGGCCGTGCCGCTCACGGGCGCGAACGTGCGGCCGGCGGAGCGGCCTCCGGAGCGGCAGGCTCCAGGCTCCAGGCTCCAGGCGGAGAAGCAGGCTCCAGGCTCCAGGCTCCAGGCTCCGGCAGGCGGCGTGATTGCGGTGCTGCCGGTCGAAGCGGTGGCAGAGGGGGAGAGCGAGATGGCTCCGAAGACGATGGCGGCGGCGGACGCTTCGGCGGCGCTCGAGGCGCTGCGGACGACGCA
>CAZDGH010000241.1:0-9222 GCA_964504805.1 uncultured Myxococcales bacterium
GCGCCCGCGCCCGGTGCGCGCCGGCGGCAGCGCCGGCCGGGCCGCCGCCGGCGCGATGCGCCTCGGCCACGCCCTCGGCGCCGCGTTCGCGTCCGACGTGCGCGTGCTCGAGCCGATGGACGCGAAGCTGCCGCTGCTCGTGGGCCTCGGCGCGCTCCTGCTCGCGGCGCTCGTGGTCGCGTTCCCGTGGCTGCTCGCCGCGCCGGTCGCGCTCGCCCTGGCGTGGTGCGCGGTGGCGCTCTTCGCCAGGGCGGCGCGGCTCGCGGGGTAGGCCGGCGCTACTCGAGCAGGCTCCGCAGCATCCAGGCCGTCTTCTCGTGGAGCTGCATCCGCTGCGTGAGCAGGTCGCAGGTCGGCTGGTCGCTCGCGTCCTCGGCCGCGCGGAAGACCTCGCGCGCCGTCCGGGCCACGGTCTCGTGGCCCTGCACCAGCAGCCGGATCATCTCCTCCGCCTTCGGCACGCCCTCGTCCTCCTTGATCGCCGAGAGCTGGACGAACTGCTTGTAGGTGCCCGGGGCCGGGTACCCGAGCGCGCGGATGCGCTCGGCCACGAGGTCCACGGCGAGGGCGAGCTCGTTGTACTGCGCCTCGAACATCAGGTGCAGCGTCTGGAACATCGGGCCGGTGACGTTCCAGTGGAAGCTGTGCGTCTTCAGGTAGAGCGTGTACGTGTCGGCGAGCACGCGCGACAGCCCGCCCGCGATCTCCTTCCGCTGCTCCGCGCCGATGCCGATGTCGATCTTCAACTTTCCGTCCATGTCCGTCCTCCTCCTCGAGCGGCCGACCCGCGCAGGTCGCTCCGCGTCCGTCAATGACCTGCGACAGCTGCCAGCGCGTACAGGAGCCCGAGGCCCGCCGCGAAGACCGCGAAGTGCAGGAGGCTCGCCCCGAGGGAGTGCGGCTTGTTGACCTCGGGCACGAGGTCCGATGCGCCGATGTAGAGGAAGTTGCCGGCGGCGAGCGGGACGAGCCAGGCCACGTCGAGCGCGCGCGAGGCGGCGTAGGCGACCAGGCCGCCGACGAGGAACGTCAGGCCCGAGAGCAGGTTGAAGAGCAGCGCGGTGCGCTTCTTCCAGCCGCCGTGGACGAGGACGCCGAAGTCGCCGAGCTCCTGCGGCACCTCGTGCGCGGCGGCCGCCAGCCAGCCCGCGACGCCGAGTCGGACGTCCACGAGGAACACGCCGGCGATCGCCACGCCCCCGAGGAAGTTGTGGAGCCCGTCGCCGATCAGCACCAGGTACGTGAGCGGCTTCTTGCACGACGCGAAGGCGCGGTGGCAGTGGTGGAAGTGGAGGAACTGCTCGAGCCCGAAGAAGAGCAGGAACCCGAGGGCGGCCCAGCCGAAGGCCGTCATCGCCGGCATGGCCTGGAGCGACGCCGGGATCATGTGGAAGAGGGCGCCGCCCACGAGGGAGCCGGCCGCGAACGACACCAGCGGCAGGAGGAGCTTCTCCAGCGTCTCCTCGCGCAGCACCAGGGTCACGCTGCCGACCAGCGCGAGCGCGCTCATCAGCACGCCGCCGAGGAGGATCCAGAGGAAGGGGGTCATCCTGGCGCCCTCGAGCACCGGTCGGTGGACGGCTCGGTCATCGGGGCGCTCCCCCCTCGCGGCCCAGCGGACGCGCGCGCCTCCTCGGCCATCGGCAAGCCGTGTGCCCGGCCACGCGCCGTGCGACGGCTCGGTCGGCCGCACGGCGTGCGCGCTGCGGCAAGCAGATGCGCAGCGCCGACGCCGGCCGTGGCCGGCGGCCGCCGTCCTGGGGTAGACCGGTCGGGCGGTGGCGGTCGTTCGCCGCTCCGAGCGCCCATGCAGCCCACGCCCCGCCATCCCCCCGACCGGATCCGCCGTGGCGACCTCTACTGGCTCTCGCCCGAAGGCGGAGGCCCCGCCCACCCGCACGTCGTCGTGCAGGACGACGTCCTCAACCAGTCGCGGATCGCGACGGTGGTCGTCTGCGCGCTGACGACGAACCTGCACAAGGCGGGAGAGCCGGGGAACGTGCTGCTCGAGCCGGGGGAGGGGGACCTCCCGAAGCAGAGCGTCGTCGTGGTCTCGCAGATCGCCTCGGTCGAGAAGGAGCGGCTCGGCGCGCGCATCGGCGCGCTGTCTCCGTCGCGCGTGGACCAGATCCTCGCGGGCCTGCGGTTCCAGCAGGTGTCGTTCTTCGAGCGGTGAGGGGATCGGCCGGCAGCGCGGGCTTGCCGGCGCGCTGCGACCGGACTATCGTCTTTTTACGATGAAGCAGACCGCACCGGCGCCGGCGTGCTGCCCGCCCGCGAACGAGGAGCCCGATCTCCGGCCCGTCGAGGGCGACGAGGCCGACGAGGAGCTCGCGGCGCTCGGGAAGGCGCTCGGGCACCCGGCGCGGGTGAAGATCCTGCGGCTCCTCGTCCGCAAGGACGGCTGCGTCTGCGGCGAGATCGTCGACGAGCTGCCGCTCGCCCAGTCGACCGTGTCGCAGCACCTGAAGGTGCTCAAGGAGGCGGGCCTCGTGCGGGGGGACGTCGACGGCCCGCGCGTCTGCTACTGCGTCGAGCCGCGGGGGCTGCGGCGCCTCAAGGCCCTCGTCGGCGGCCTCTGAGACGTCATCGTGCTTCTTCGATGGAAAAGGATGAGCCCATGATCGCCATTCGCGTCTTCGATCCCGCCATGTGCTGCTCCACCGGCATCTGCGGCCCGTCGGTCGACCCGCAGCTCGCTCGCTTCGCGGCGGACCTCGACTGGCTGAAGAGCCAGGGCGTCTCGGTCGAGCGCTTCAACCTCTCGCAGCAGCCCGCGGCCTTCGCCGGCGACGCCGCGGTGAAGGCCGCGCTCGAGGCGAGCGGCGAAGCGGGCCTGCCGCTGGTCAAGGTGAACGACGAGGTGAAGAGCAGCGGGATCTACCCCTCGCGAGCGGAGCTCTCCGCCTGGGTCGGCCTCGACGCACGGGCGACCCCCGCGGCCGGTGTCGCGGAGCAGGCGAGCGGCTGCTGCGCACCGTCCGAGGGCGACGCGACCCACCCGGAGAAGCGCTGCTGCTGAGCCTAGAGGAGCCTCCGTGCTGCACGAGAACCCGACCCGCATCCTGTTCTTCACGGGCAAGGGCGGCGTGGGGAAGACCTCCTCGGCGTGCGCCACCGCCATCGCGCTCGCGGACGCCGGCAAGCGCGTGCTGCTGGTGTCCACCGATCCGGCCTCGAACCTCGAAGAGGTGCTCGGCGTGGAGCTCGGGCAGGCGCCGACTCCCGTGCCGGGCGTGCCCGGCCTGTCGGCGGTCGACCTCGACCCCGAAGAGGCGGCACGCGCCTACCGCGAGCGCGTCGTCGGGCCGTACCGGGGGGTGCTGCCGGCGGCCGCCCTGGCGAGCATGGAGGAGCAGCTCTCCGGCGCGTGCACCGTCGAGATCGCGGCCTTCGACGAGTTCTCGAAGCTCCTCGGCGATCGGGCGGCGACCGCCGCCTTCGACCACGTGATCTTCGACACCGCCCCCACGGGCCACACGCTGCGCCTCCTCGAGCTGCCCGCGGCGTGGTCGAGCTTCATCGACACGAACGTCGGCGGCACGTCGTGCCTCGGGCCGCTGTCGGGGCTCGAGGCGCAGAAGGCGCTCTACGCGGCGTCGAACGAGGCCCTCCGCGACCCGGCGGAGACGACGCTCGTCCTGGTGGCACGCCCGGAGGCGTCCTCGCTCACCGAGGCGGAGCGCACGCGCGCGGAGCTCGCGCAGCTCGGCGTGGCCAACGTCCGGCTCGTCCTGAACGGCGTGTTCCGGGCGCGCGACGCGACCGACCCCACGGCCGTGGCGATGGAGGCCCGCGGGCGAGCGTCCCTCGACGCCCTCCCGGCCGGGCTCCGTGCGCTGCCCCGGGTCGACGTGCCGCTCCTGCCGTTCGGGCTCGTCGGCATCGACGCGCTGCGGACGCTGGGGACGGGGAGCGGCGCGACGTGCGACGACGCGAGCGTGGCCCCGGTGGCGTTCGGCGGAGACCGGCTCGAGGCGCTCGTCGAGCGGCTCGCCGCGCAGGGCAAGGGCGTCGTCATGACCATGGGGAAGGGCGGCGTCGGGAAGACCACCATCGCCGCGCGCGTCGCCAGCGCCCTCGCGCGCCGCGGCTTCCCGGTCACCCTGACCACGACCGATCCCGCCGCGCACGTCGAGGCGGCGGCGCGTGAGGCGAGCGCCGGCGCGACGCGGCTCCTCGTCACCCGCATCGATCCCGCGCTCGAGACGCGGCGGTACACCGAGGAGGTGCTCGCCACGGCCGGCGCGGGCCTCGACGCGCAGGGAAAGGCGCTCCTCGAGGAGGACCTGCGCAGCCCGTGCACCGAGGAGATCGCCGTGTTCCGGGCTTTCGCGGACACCGTCGCGCAGGGCGAGGACCGCTTCGTCGTCGTCGACACGGCGCCCACGGGGCACACGCTGCTGCTCCTCGACGCCGCCGAGGCCTACCACCGCGAGGTGCTGAAGCGGCCGAGCGGCAGCCCCGAGGCCGTGCGGCGCCTCCTGCCGCGGCTGCGCGACCGCGACTTCACGCACGTGCTGTTCGTGACCTTGCCCGAGGCGACGCCGATCCACGAGGCGATGCAGCTCGAGCGCGACCTCGCGCGCGCCGGCATCAGGCCCTTCGCCTGGGTCGTCAACCAGAGCCTCACGCCGCTCGAGGTGAAGGATCCCGTCCTGCGCGCGCGCCGGGCGCACGAGGCGCCGTACCTGCGCGAGCTGACGGACCACGCCTCGCGGATCGTGCTCGAGCCGTGGGCGGTCGAGCTCTCCGACGCGGGGCTCCGTCCCGCCGCCGTCCCCGCGGGCGTCGTTCCCACCAGGGCGGAGGCGCAGCGATGAGCCCGGGACCTGCAGACGTCGGCACGTCGCAGCGCTACACCGCCCGCGGCGAGGTGCGACCGGGAGGGACCGGGCGCCTCGACGCGCACGGGCTCGACGTCGCCTTCGACGGGACCGCGGGGCGGGTGGAGGAGCTGCCCGGCCCGGCGGACATCCTCGCGGCCGCGCTCGGTGCCTGCCTGCTGAAGAACGTCGAGCGCTTCTCCCGCATGCTGCCGTTCCGCTACGAGTCGGCCAGCGTCGAGGTGACGGCGGAGCGCGCGGAGCCGCCGCCGCGTATCGTCCGCGTGAGCTACCGATTGCGCGTCGTCACCTACGAGCCGCCCGCGCGGGTCGAGCTGCTCCACCACAACGTCCGGAAGTTCGGGACGATCACGAACACGCTCGCCGCGGCGTGCGAGCTCTCGGGGACGATCGAGGCGATCGCGCCGGGAGACGCGCCATGACGGCACCGGTGCGCGTCCTGTTCGTCTGCGTGCACAACGCGGGTCGCAGCCGCCTGGCGGAGGCGCTCCTCCGCGAGCTCGGCGGGCCACGCTTCGAGGTGACGAGCGCCGGCTTCGAGCCGCGGGCGGTGAACCCGCTCGTCGTCGAGGCGCTGGCGGACGTCGGGCTGTCCCTGCCCTCGACCGCGGCGCAGCCCTCCGTCTTCGAGCTCTACAAGGCGGGTCGCCACTTCCAGTACGTGATCGGCGTCTGCGACGAGGAGCACGGGCAGAAGTGCCCGCTCTTCCCGGGCGTCGCCCAGCGCCTGACCTGGAGCTTCCCCGATCCGGCGTCGTTCGAGGGCTCGCACGACGAGCAGCTCGCCCGCGTGATCGAGCTCCGGGAGGCGATCCGGGCGCGTCTCGAGGCCTGGCTCGCCGCCGACCTGGAGCCCGGGACCACCCAGCCGACCCCGCGCTCGACCAGGACCTGATCCCCATGACCCACGCCAACGCCGGGCTGCTCGGCAAGCTCTCCTTCCTCGATCGCTTCCTGACGCTGTGGATCTTCCTCGCCATGGGCCTCGGGGTCGCGCTCGGGTTCCTCGCGCCGCAGGTGACGCGCACGCTCGAGAGCCTGAGCGTCGGCACCACCTCGATCCCGATCGCGGTCGGCCTGATCCTGATGATGTACCCGCCGCTCGCGAAGGTCCGCTACGAGGAGCTCGGGAAAGTCTTCCGCGACAAGCGCGTGCTGGCGCTCTCGCTGGTGCAGAACTGGGTGGTGGGCCCGCTCCTCATGTTCGGGCTCGCGGTGCTCTTCCTGCGTGACGAGCCCGCGTACATGCTCGGGCTCGTCCTCATCGGCCTCGCGCGCTGCATCGCGATGGTGATCGTCTGGAACGACCTCGCCAAGGGCGACACCGAGTACTGCGCCGGCCTCGTCGCCTTCAACTCGATCTTCCAGGTGCTGTTCTTCCCGCTCTACGCCTACGTCTTCGCCACGGTGCTCCCTCGCTGGCTCGGCCTCGAGGGCGCGGTCGTCGACGTCTCCATCGGCGAGATCGCGACGAGCGTCGGCGTCTACCTCGGCGTCCCGTTCGCGGCCGGCTTCCTCACCCGGAAGATCCTCGTCGGCGCGAAGGGCCGCGACTGGTACGAGCGGCGCTTCGTGCCGAAGATCGGGCCGATCACGCTCGTGTCGCTGCTCTTCACCATCGTGGTGATGTTCTCGCTCAAGGGCGAGACGATCGTGGAGCTGCCGCTCGACGCGCTCCGGATCGCGGCGCCGCTCCTCGTCTACTTCGTGGTGATGTTCGCGGTGTCGTTCTTCATGAGCAAGCGCGTGGGCGCGCCGTACGAGCAGTCGGCGACGCTGTCGTTCACCGCGGCGTCGAACAACTTCGAGCTGGCCATCGCGGTGGCGATCGCCAGCTTCGGGATCCACAGCGGCGCCGCCTTCGCCGCGGTGATCGGCCCGCTCGTCGAGGTGCCGGTGCTCATCGGCCTCGTCCACGTGGCGCTCTGGGCGAGGCGGCGGTTCTTCCCCGCGGCGGCCGCCGAGGCGGCGGCGCCCGCGGCCGTGGAGGCCTGACCGTGGGCGACGCGATCCTCTTCCTCTGCGTCGCGAACTCCGCCCGGAGCCAGATGGCGGAGGGCCTCGCGCGTCACCTCTTCGGCGACCGGGTCCGGGTGCTGAGCGCCGGAAGCGAGCCGTCGGTCGTGAGCCCGTACGCGATCGAGGTGATGCGCGAGGTCGGGATCGACCTGGGCACGCACCGCTCGAAGTCGGTGCAGACCATCGACCCCGCCGCGGTGGGCACCGTGATCACGCTCTGCGCCGAGGAGGTCTGCCCGGTGTTCCTCGGCGGCGCGCGGCGGCTGCACTGGCCGATCCCCGATCCGGCGAGCAAGGACCCCTCGATCCCCCGGGAGGAGCTGCTCGCCCGCTTCCGGACGGCGCGCGACACCCTCCGCGGGAAGCTGGAGCGCTTCGCCCGCGAGGCCGGCCTCGCCTGACCTGCGTCCTTTTCCCGAGGTCCTCGTCTTCCGGGGCAGGAGGCAACGAACATGGACGAACGGACGATGGACGAGGTTCGCGCGAAGGTGCGCGAGGAGTACGGCACGATCGCGCGCACGGAGGCGGAGCCCGGCTGCGCGCCGGGGTGCTGCGGCGGCGGCGCCGCGGGGAGCCTGAAGCTGGGCTACTCCGCGGAGGACCTGGCCGCCGTGCCCGAGGGGGCGAACCTGGGCCTCGGCTGCGGGAACCCGCAGGCGATCGCCGCGCTGGAGGAGGGCGAGACCGTCCTCGACCTCGGCGCGGGGGCGGGCTTCGACTGCTTCCTCGCGGCGAGGCAGGTCGGCCCCGGCGGGCGCGTGATCGGCGTCGACATGACCGCCGACATGGTCGCCAGGGCGCGGGCCAACGCCCGGAAGGTCGAGGCGAAGAACGTGGAGTTCCGGCTCGGCGAGATCGAGCGCCTGCCCGTGGCGGACGGCGCCGTCGACGTCATCCTCTCGAACTGCGTGGTGAACCTCAGCCCGGACAAGGCGGCGGTCTTCCAGGAGGCGTTCCGGGTGCTGCGGCCGGGCGGGCGCCTCGCCATCTCGGACGTGGTGAAGACCGGCCCGCTGCCGGCGGCGCTCGAGGGAGACGTCGCTGCCCTCACCGGGTGCGTCGCGGGCGCTGCCGACGTCGAGACGATCCGCGGGCTCCTCCGGGCGGCCGGCTTCGAGGACGTCCGCGTCCAGGTGAAGGAGGAGAGCCGCGCGTTCCTCTGCGACTGGCTGCCCGGCTCCGGGGTCGAGCGGTACGTCGCCTCGGCGACCATCGAGGCGGTGAAGCCCGCCGGCGGAAGGTCGTGCTGCGGGCCATCGTGCTGCGCGCCGGAGACCTCGGCGTGATCGACCCCGGGGCGCGCGGCGCGTGGCGGGAGCTCGAGGCGAAGCTGCGCCCGTTCGTCGCGCGCCGCGTGCGCTCCGAGGTCGACGTCGACGACGTCCTGCAGGAGGTCTTCCTGCGGATCGAGCGCGGGCTCGCGGGGCTCCGCGACGACGAGCGCTTCGGGCCCTGGGTGTACCAGGTCGCCCGGAGCGCGATCGTCGACCACGGCCGGGTGGCCGCGAGGCACCGCGTGGCCGACGGGCTGCCCGACGACGAGCCCGCGGCGGTCGAGGACGACGACGGGGCCGTGGCGCAGGGGCTCGCGGCCTACCTCGCCGGGCTCGTGGCGACGCTCCCGTCGCCCTACCGCGAGGCGCTGACGCTGACGGAGCTCGAGGGGCTCACCCAGAAGGCGGCGGCCGAGCTCGCCGGGATCTCGCTCTCGGGGATGAAGTCCCGGGTGCAGCGAGGGCGGGCGCAGCTCCGGAAGGCGCTCGAGGACTGCTGCCACATCGCGCTCGACGCCCGCGGGCGCCCCGTGTCGTGCGAGCCGCGGCCGGGCGCGCGCCCCGGGGCGTGCCGCTGCGCGTAGGCCGGCGGCCGGCTTGCAGGGCGCGCCCGCATGCCCGACTTCTTCGACGTCCTCCGCGCCCGCCGCTCCGTCCGCAGCTACGCCCCGAACGACGTGTCGGACGAGGAGCTCGACGCCGTCCTCGAGGCGATGCGCCGCGCCCCGTCCGCGGGCGACCTCCAGGCGTACGAGGTCGTGGTCGTGCGCGACGCCGCGCGGCGCCGGCGGCTCGCCCACGCCGCCCACGGCCAGGCGTTCGTCGCCGAGGCGCCGGTGGTCCTCGCGTTCTTCATGGACCCGGCGCGCTCGGGCGCGACGTACGGCGCCCGCGGCGAGGCGCTCTACGCCTGCCAGGACGCGACCATCGCCGCCGCCCACGCGCAGCTCGCGGCGCACGCGCTCGGGCTCGGGACCGTCTGGGTCGGCGCCTTCGACGACGCCGCGGTCGGCCGCGCGGTCGCCGCGCCCGCCGGGCTCCGGCCGACGTCGCTGCTCGTGCTCGGGCGCCCGGCCGAGGCG
>CAZDGH010000242.1:0-9205 GCA_964504805.1 uncultured Myxococcales bacterium
CCGCCGCCCGCGCCCGCGGCCGCGCCCGCGCCGCCTCCGGCCGCCGCCAGGGGCCACCGGCCGCCGCGGCCCGATCCCGCCGCGGAGGCGAAGGCGAAGGAGGCGGCCGCCGCCGCCGAGGCGAAGGCGAAGGCCGAGGCCGAGGCCCGCGGGAAGCAGCAGCAGGAGCTCGCGGCCCGCGCCGGGAAGGATCGCGCCGACGCCAAGGAGCACCTCGAGGCCGCGTTCGCCGCGGCGAAGAAGTCGCTCGAGCTCGAGCCGGCGGGCGTCGCCGGCCACGCCGCGATGGCGGCCTACTACCGCGCCGTCGGCGACGAGAAGCAGCTCGCGTCGGTGCTGCAGACGCTCTCGCAGCAGCCGGGCGCCGACAAGCGCGCCGACGTGCTCCTCACCCGCGGCCTCGCGCTCGCCGGCGACGCCGCGTCGCGAGACCAGGCGGCGCGCCACCTCCAGGACGCGCTCTCCGCCGACGAGCGCGGCGCCGCGGCGCGGTACGCGCTGGCGCGGCTGCACTTCGAGGCGAAGGAGCCGGAGAAGGCGAAGGCGCAGGCCGAGCGCGTGCTCGCCGCCTCGCCGGAGCACGCGGGCGCGAAGCGCCTCCTCGCCGCGCTGGCGCCGCCACCGCCGCCGCCCAAGGAGGAGCCGCCGCCGCCGCCGAAGGAGGAGCCCAAGGCGCAGGTCGTCGCCGAGGACGACGGCGCGGGCTCGTTCGAGCGCGCGCTCGCCCGCGCCAACGCGCTGCGCGAGTCGGACAAGCCCGCGCAGGCGCTCGAGTGGTTCGAGAAGGCGGCGGCGCTCGATCCCGGCTCGGCCGAGCCGCTGGTCGGCAAGGGGCTCTGCATGCTCGACATGCGGAACCACGACTCCGCCGTCTCCAACTTCCGGAAGGCGCTCGCGCAGAACCCGCGCTTCGGCGCCGCGTGGATGGGCCTCGGCGAGGCGTTCCGCGCGAAGGGCGACAAGGCGGCGGCGATCGAGGCCTACCAGAAGTACCTCGACGTGAACCCGGGCGGCTCCGAGGCCGGGGTCGCCCGGACGCAGATCGAGAAGCTGAAGGGCCCCTAGGGTCCGCACCGGAGGGATCACCATGGCCGACATCGGGAAGCCGTCGAACGCCGAGGACGAGTACTTCGCCCGCGAGGACGCGGAGAAGAAGCGCAAGCTCGCCCTCGAGCAGGCGCGCGCGCTCGCGGAGAGCAAGAAGGACGAGCTCAAGAAGCTGCACTGGATGCACTGCCCGAAGTGCGGCATGGACCTGCAGACGGTGAAGTTCCGCGACATCGAGATCGACCGCTGCTTCTCCTGCGGCGTCACGGTGTTCGACGCGGGCGAGCTCGAGAAGATCGGCGTCCACGAGAAGCAGGGCGTGGTGAAGAACCTCCTCGGCATCTTCAAGTAGGAGCGAGCCCGCGATGGCCCTGACCCGGGAGCAGGTCGCCCACGTGGCGACGCTGGCTCGCCTCGAGCTGGCGCCCGACGAGGTGGAGCGCGTCGCCCGGCAGCTCTCCACGATCCTCGAGCACGTGGAGAAGCTGCAGGCCGTGGACGTGAGCGGCGTGCCGCCGACGACCCACGCGGTCGAGGTGGCGTCGACGCCGCTCCGGGCCGACGAGGTGGTCGAGCCGCTCGGCGCCGAGAAGGCGCTCGCCAACGCACCGGAGAAGGCCGAGGGCCAGTTCCTGGTGCCGAGGATCCTCGAGTGAGCGTCCACGAGCTGGGCCTCGCCGAGCTGTCGCGGAAGCTCGCCGCCAGGGAGCTGTCGTCCGCCGACGTCACCGCCGCGTGCCTCGACCGCATCGCGCGGCTCGACGGCAGGATCGGCGCCTTCCTCCACGTCGACGAGGCGGGCGCGAAGGCCGCGGCCGCCGCCTCCGACGCGCGCCGCCAGAAGGGCCAGGCGCTCGGGCCGCTCGACGGCGTGCCGGTGGCGCTCAAGGACATCTTCTGCACCGAGGGGATCCCGACCACCTGCGGCTCGAGGATCCTCGAGGGCTTCCGCCCGCCGTTCGACTCGACCCACGTGACCCGGCTGAAGCAGGCCGGCGCGGTGCTGCTCGGCAAGCTCAACATGGACGAGTTCGCGATGGGCTCGTCGAACGAGACCAGCGCGTTCAAGCCGTGCAGGAACCCGTGGGACCTCGAGCGCACCCCGGGCGGCTCGTCCGGCGGCAGCGCCGCGGCGGTGGCGGCGCGGCTGTGCTTCGCGGCGCTCGGCACCGACACCGGCGGCTCGATCCGGCAGCCGGCGGCGCTCTCGGGCGTCACCGGGATCAAGCCGACCTACGGCCGCTGCTCGCGCTACGGCGTGATCGCCTTCGCCAGCTCGCTCGACCAGGTCGGGCCGCTCGCGCGCAGCGCCGAGGACTGCGCGCTGGTGCTCGAGGCGATCGCCGGCAAGGACCCGCGCGACTCGACCTCGCTCGACGTGCCGGTGCCGCGCTTCTCCGAGAGCGCGCGGGGCGCGAGCGTGAAGGGGCTCCGGCTCGGCGTGCCGAAGGAGTACTTCGTCGCCGGCCTCGATCCCGAGATCGACCGGCTGGTGAAGGCGGCGATGGCGAAGCTCGAGGCGCTGGGCGCCGAGCTGGTGCCGATCTCGCTGCCGCACACCGACCTCGCGCTCGCCTGCTACTACATCGTCGCGCCCGCCGAGGCGTCGTCGAACCTGTCGCGCTACGACGGCGTCCGCTTCGGCCTCTCGAGGCGCGACGCCGGCGGTCTCCGCGACCTGTACGCGCGCACCCGCGCCGCCGGCTTCGGCGCCGAGGTGAAGCGCCGCATCCTCATCGGTACCTACGCGCTCTCCTCGGGCTACTACGACGCGTACTACCTGCGCGCCCAGAAGGTCCGCACCCTGGTGCGCCGCGACTTCGAGGCGGCCTTCGAGAAGGTGGACGCGGTGGTGACGCCGACCTCGCCGATCCCCGCCTTCAGGCTCGGCGAGAAGACCGAGGACCCGGTGGCCATGTACCTCGCCGACGTGCTGACGCTGTCGTGCAACCTCGCCGGCCTGCCCGGGATCAGCGTCCCCTGCGGCTTCACCGGCGCGGGCCTGCCCGCGGGCCTGCAGCTCCTCGGCAAGCCGCTCGACGAGGCGACGCTCTTCCGCGCCGCCGCCGCGTACCAGGACGCCACCGACCACCACCGGAAGGCGCCCGGGGAGGCGGCCTGACCATGGCGCTCTCCGACTGGGAGCCGGTGATCGGCCTCGAGGTCCACGCCCAGCTCCTCACCAGGACCAAGATCTTCTGCGGCTGCCCGACGACCTTCGGCGGCGCGCCGAACGCGCACACCTGCCCGGTGTGCCTCGGCATGCCGGGCGTCCTGCCGGTGCTCAACGCGAAGGTGGTGGAGTTCGCCATCCGCGCCGGCCTCGGGACCGGCTGCGAGCTCCGCCGCGAGAGCGTCTTCGCGCGGAAGAACTACTTCTACCCGGACCTGCCGAAGGGCTACCAGATCTCGCAGTTCGACAAGCCGATCTGCGAGCACGGCGAGCTCGTCATCGACACCCCGGCGGGCGAGAAGACGGTCGGGATCACCCGCATCCACATGGAGGAGGACGCGGGCAAGAACACCCACGATCCCGAGGGCGGGCCGTCGCGCGTCGACCTGAACCGCGCCGGCGTGCCGCTGCTCGAGATCGTCGGCGAGCCCGACCTGCGCAGCTCCGACGAGGCCGTCGAGTACCTGAAGGCGCTCCGCGACGTCGTGGTCTACCTCGGGATCAACGACGGCAACCTCGAGGAGGGCTCCTTCCGCTGCGACGCCAACGTCTCGGTGCGGAGGAAGGGCGAGACGAAGCTCCGCAACCGCGTCGAGCTCAAGAACATCAACTCGTTCCGCTACGTGAAGCAGGCGATCGAGCACGAGATCGCGCGGCAGGTCGAGGTGTGGGAGTCGGGCGGCACGATCGCCACCGAGACGCGGCTCTTCGACCACGAGAAGGGCGTGACCCGGGCGATGCGCTCGAAGGAGGAGGCGCACGACTACCGCTACTTCCCCGAGCCCGATCTGCTCCCCCTCCGGCTCTCCGAGGCGCAGATCGAGGAGGTGCGGCGCACGCTCCCCGAGCTGCCGCGGGCGAAGGCGAAGCGGTTCGTCTCGCAGCACGGCCTCTCGGAGTACGACGCCAAGGTGCTCGTCGCCGAGCGCGCCGTCGCCGACTTCTTCGAGGCCACGGTGTCGGCCTACGGCGGCGCCGCGAAGGCGGTCGCCAACTGGGTGATCAACGAGCTCTTGCGCCTGGTGAAGGACGCGCCCGAGGGCCTCGCCGCCTCGAAGGCGACGCCCGGCTCGCTCGCGGCGCTCCTGAAGCTGCTCGACGCGAACCAGATCAACGCCGCCGCGGCGAAGCAGGTGCTCGAGGAGGTCCACCGCACCGGCGCCGCGCCCGCCGACGTCGTCGCCGCGAAGGGCCTGGCGCAGGTCTCGGACACCGGCGCCGTCGACGCCGCCGTCGAGGCGGTGCTCGCCAGGAACCCGGGCGAGGTCGAGAAGTACAAGGGCGGCAAGAAGAACCTGATCGGGTTCTTCATGGGCCAGGTGATGCGGGAGCTCGGCGGCAAGGGCGACCCGAAGGTCGTCACCGCGGCGCTGAAGGCGAAGCTCGGCGACTGACCTCGTCCCCCGCCGCGGCTACTCGGGCACCGGCCTGCCGGTGCCGTTCTCGACCAGGCGGAGCCCCTTGTAGCCGGCGGTCTTGGCGACCTCGCGGGTCTTGGCGAGCTTCGCCCTGTGCTCCTCGAGCGAGGTCGAGAGGGTGGCCGGCTCGACCTTGCAGATCACCGAGCCGCCGCTCACCACGACGCCGACGCACGCGTAGCGGCCCTCGCCCGGCGCCGCGAGCGCCTTGCGCGCCGCCTCCGCGGGATCGGCCTCGAACAGCGGCAGCACGAACCAGCCGATCGCCACGAGCGCCGCCGCGCCGAGGCCGATCGCCAGGCCCGGGTGGAGCTTCCGCTTCGGTGCTGGGGCGGCCGGTGCGGCCTTCGGCTCCTCGGCCTTCGGAGGCCCGAGCTCCGCCTTGAGGCGCATGCTCGGCGAGCTCGAGAGCGTCTTGCGGGAGTCGGAGACCTTGGCGAGGAGCGCGAGCGCGAGGCGCTGCTGCTCCTCGGCCGGCAGCGCCGCGACCGCCGGCGGGAGCCGCATCTGCAAACCGAGGTTGTCGACGCGGCGGTGCAGCGCGAGGACCACCTCGTTCACGCCCTCGGGCGTCGCGCCGCTCGAGCGCAGGTACTGGTCGAGCGCCGACACGTCGAGCGGGACGCCCGCGGCCGCCTTGGCCACGATCTGCGCCAGCAGGTACTTCGCCTGGTCGAGGCTCGTCGCCGGGAGGAGCTTGCTCTCCCGCGCGATGTCGCCGAACGCCGTCAGGATCGCCTTCTGCTTCGAAGGCTCCAGCCCATCCGCCATCATCGCCCCCGCGGGCGCGGCTCGTGCGCCGCTCGGGGGCCATCAAACCCGATGGCCCCTAGGGGCGGCAAGCGCGGCGGCGGCGGAGGAGCAGCGCCGCGAGGCCGAGCAAGGCGGGGCCCGCCCCCGCGCCGGCGTCGCAGCCGCAGCCGGACGCGGCCTCCTCCCTCGAGCCGGGCGCGTGCTCGAGCCCGAAGCCCGGACCGCCGACGTAGCAGCGGATGCAGCGGTCGACCTGGCCGGAGAGGTCCTCGGTGACGACGCCGGGGCCGCTGTCGCCGAGCTGCTCGACGAGCAGCGCCGCCGGCCCGGCCTCGGCGAACCCCGGCGTGCCGTACGTGCGGCCGAAGCCGTCGGGATCGCCGATCACCGTGCCGTCGGCGAGCTCGATGGTGATCGGCGACGAGCCGTAGCGGCCGCCGTCCCCGCAGTGGATCGTCACGTCGGCGGCGTGCTCGTTGGAGACGTCGCCGAGGTCGAGGTTGTAGGTGAAGTACGGATCGGTGGTCATCTCGTCCGGCGACATCGTGGTCGAGAGCCGGGTCAGGTACGGCTGCGACCGGAGGAGCGCCTCGGCCTCGCGCGCCGGCTCGATCATCGTCGCCACGAGATCGTCGGTCGCCGCCTCCGCGTCCACGACGAGCCCCTGCGCCTCCTCGTAGCACTCGAGACAGTTGTAGAAGTCCTGCTCGTCGATGCCGGGGGGCGCCGGGATCCAGCGGCGCAGGAAGGCGAGCAGCTGCGCGTCGCCCGCGAAGCCCTGCTGGATGAGCTGGTTGAGGTAGTCGATCGCGGTGCGCGAGGCGCGGAGCGCCTCCTCGTCGAAGCCCGCCGGGACGAGCCCGCCTCGCACGATCGAGCTCGGGCCCGCGTACTCGGTGGCGAAGGCCTGGCCGTTCGGCGCCGCGTCCACCGCCTCGGAGAGCACGTCGCGGTAGTTCGAGCCGTAGCCGAGCCAGTCGATCCGCGCCTCGTTGATCCGGACGTGGAAGTAGTTGAGCGGCACCGCGCGGCGGTCGGCGAGGACCCACGCGGTGATCCCCATGTCGGGCTGCGCGGCCACCGCGGTGAGGCGGATCGGCACGCAGGGCAGCGGCTCGTCGTAACGGAGCACGATCGGGACGAGGTCGCCGACGCCGCGGTCCTGCTGGAGCTTGAGGGCGACGAAATGGTGGGTCTCGTCGACGTAGAGCCGGAGCAGCTCCTGGCCGCGCTCGGTGACGTCGTAGCCGTTGCCGTCGAGCCAGGCGAGCAGCGCGTCGGGATCGCTCGCCGCCAGCGTCGCCTGGTCGTACGGGCCGACCTGCCGCTGGTCGACGACGGTGACGCCGCCGCCGCCGCCGCCGCTGCCGCCCGCGCCGCCGCCACAGCCGCCGCAGCCGCCGTCGTCGCCGCCACCGTCGCCGTAGTCTTCCTGCTCGCACGTCCCCTCGACGTGGAACCTCGGGACGAAGCTCGGCGCCGTCGCCGCATCGAGGCGCTGGAAGATCGCGTCGGTGCCGACGCCCACGGTCGGGATCCCCGGCACCGGCAGCACCCAGGAGAAGTCCCGGGCGCTGCCCTGGTACTGGATCTGGACGTAGGTGACGAGGTTCGAGTCCTCGTCGTGGGTGAAGACGATCCGCTCGCCGGTCTGGTCGATCGGCGTCGACTGCGAGCAGAAGAACCCGCCGCAGGCGCCGGCGCGGTCGGCCCAGAGCGACGCGAGCAGCACCGCCGCGATCGCGATCCCGTGGTTGCGCATCCCACCCTCCCGCCGGTCCCCCCGGCATCCGCGGAGCATGGTCGACGGGCGCCGCGGCGGGAAGGGAGGCGCTCCCGAAAGCGAATTCCGGCCGGAATGCGCGGGGACGTCAGCGCGCCGGCGGCGGCCGCCGCACCACGCCGAGCACCGCCGGGAGCGGCCAGGCGGTGCGGTTCTCGTCGCTCTCGAAGGTGCCGGCCTCGAAGCTCCCGACGCGCTCGAGCTCGACCTCGCCGGCGCGGACCCAGAGCTGCGCCTCCGGCCCCGCCTCGGCGACGAGGAGCCGCTCGAGGTCGAGCGAGCGCGGCGCGAGGAGCGCGAGCAGCTCGCCGGTCGCGACCGGCGCGCGGACGTGGACGAGGAGGAGGCGGCCGGCGCGGTCGACGCCGATCGCCGCGGCGCTCGCCCGGCGGCCGCCGGTCGCGGGGCCCGCGCAGGAGAGGGCGGCGCGGCTCTCGATCGCGGCGCCGTAGCCCGTGGCGAGGGAGGCGAGGTCCGGGCAGGAGGCGTCGGCGAGGCGCCAGGGCGGCAGCTCCGGCCGCCGCGGCGCGAAGGCGAGGAACGCGCGATCGCGGCCGGCCGCGGCGAGGTGGGCGCGGGCGTCGTCGCTCGGGAAGATCCCGGGGTTCCCCGCGGCGACGAGGCCGTGGCGGTCGCCGTAGGCGCGGGCGGTGAGGAGGCGGCCGTCCTCGCGGGCGGCGGCGACGAGCACGAGCTCGAAGCGCGCCGGCTCGATCCGCAGGATCGCGAGCCCGCCGGCGCTCCCGTCCGGACCGTCGTGGAGCGCGAGCTCGAGGCCGTCCTCGAGCGCGACGAAGCCGGCGGCCGGCGCCGCGGCGACGGCCAGCGCCAGCGCGACCGCGGTCACTCCCCGCCGCCGCCCGAGCGCAGCACCCACGGGTAGGTGACGATCACCTCGCCGCCGCCGGCGGGCTCGGGGAACTTCCAGCGGCGGATCCGCTCGAGCACGCAGGAGGAGACGGCCCTGCCGACGGTGTCGTCGACGGCGGTGGCGTCGATCACCGCGCCGCTCGCGCCGATGACGAACTGCACCGCCAGCTTCCCCTCGAGCGCGGGATCGAGCTGCAGCTCGCGCTCGTAGCAGTAGCGGACCTGGTTGGTGTGCCGCCGGATCACCTTGCCGATGACGTCCTTGTCGAGGCCGCCGACGTAGCGCTCCGCGGGGCAGTCGCCGCCCTTGCACGGCGCTACCTTCGGGCCGCCGCGGCCGATGTCGCGCTCGGCGAGGCCGCCCGGCCTGCCGCGGCCGGGGCCGCCGCCGGGGATGCCGATGCTGCCGAGCCTGAGGCCGCCGCCGGGTCCGCCGCCGGGGCCGGTGGCGGCGCGGGTGCCCTCGACCCCCATGTTCAGGGCCTCGCCGCCGGCCTGGAGGCGATCGAGGTGGTTCGAGATCGTGCCGCCGAGGCCGGGCCCGAACACGCCGTCGCCGCCCAGGTCGCGGACCGCCGCCAGCAAGCCGGTGTCGCCGGCGCGCCTCGAGCCAGGGCTCGACGACCTGCCGTGGAACGCGGCGGCCTCGCTCGCCTTCGGCTTCGGGCGGAAGTCCGGGAGCTGGACCTTCTCGGCGACCTTCGGCGGCGGCCGCACCGCGCCGATCACCGGGAGCCGGCGCGACACCAGCGCGTCGCCGAGCTGCCCCTCGCCGGCCGGCGTGACCACGAGCATCGCCAGCACCGCGAGGTGCGCCATCCCCGAGAACGCCAGCGCCCGCGAGAAGTAGAGGTCGAGGCCGCGCCCGAGCGCGCCCGCCCGCGGCGGCGGCCGCACGAACCGCGCGATCACCGAGAGCTCGCCGGCGTCGATCCGCGCCCGCTCGTCGAGGCCGATCGCCGCCGCGCCACCTCCGTCGCGGCGACCGGCGGGACCGAACACCTCGATGCGCCCGCCGCGCGGCGCGGTGAGGAGCGCGCGCCCGCCGTCCACGACCGCGAGGGTCTCGGCGGCGCCGTCCAGAGAGAGCTGGAGCTCCGCGCCCTTCGCGCCGGCGCGCACCGGCCCCTCGGCGTAGAGGCCGGCCTCGAGCACCACGTC
>CAZDGH010000243.1:0-8491 GCA_964504805.1 uncultured Myxococcales bacterium
CAGCTCGGCCTCGCGCCGACCGGCGCCGAGCGCGCGGCGGCGGCCCGCGCGGCGCCGGGCGCGGGCGCGGACCTCGTCGAGGAGCTCGCCCTCGAGCGGCTCGTGCTCGACCACGCGGCGCGCGTCGTGCCGGACGGCCCCTCGCTCGAGGAGGCGCTCGCGTCCGAGCGCCGCCGCCGGCGCGCCGCACGTTGAGGGCATGCCGCTCTCGGACCGGACCTGCCTCGAGCTCCTCCGCTGGGCGGGCCCGCGGCTCGGCCTGCGCCCGGAGGGCTTCCGCCGCGTGCGCGGGCAGGTGTGCAAGCGTCTCGGCCGGCGGATGGCGGAGCTCGGCCTCGACGAGGCGGCGTACCGGGCGCGGCTCGAGGCGGATCCGGCGGAGCTCGCCGCCTTCGACGCCGCGTGCCGCGTCACCATCGCGCGCTTCTACCGCGACCGCGCGGTGTGGGACGCGCTCGGAGGCCTGCTCGTCCCGCTCGCGGCCCGCGCCGCGAAGGAGCGCCGGCCGCTCCGCGCGCTCTCGGCCGGCGCCTGCGGCGGGGAGGAGCCGTACACGCTCGCGCTCGTGCTCCGGCGCGTCGTCGGGCCGCGGGTCCCGGGGCTCTCGTACGAGATCCTCGCGGTCGACGACGACGAGCCGTCCCTCGCCCGTGCGCGGGAGGGCTGCTACCCGGCCGGCAACCTGCGCGAGCTGCCGGCGGCGCTCCTCGACGCCTTCGAGCCGCGGGACGGCCGGCTGTGCCTCCGCCCCGAGGCGCGGGAGGGCGTGCGGTTCGAGCGACACGACCTCCGCGTCTGGCTCCCCGACGGCCCGTTCGAGCTGGTGCTCTGCCGGAACACCGCCTTCACCTACTTCGCCGCCGAGACCCACCCCGCCTACGCGGCGGAGCTCCGCGACCGGCTCGTGCCGGGCGGGCTCCTCGCCGTCGGCGCGCACGAGCGGCTCCCGGAGACGCCCGGGCTCGTCCGGGTCCGCGCGCTGCCGCTCTTCGTCCGGGAAGGCGCGTAGCGCGCGCAGCGCTGCGGGACGGCGTGCAGCGCCGCGCGGTCACTTCGGTGGCGGGCGGAACGCCGCGTGGCACTCGACGCAGGTCGAGGCGAGGCGGCCGAAGCCGCGGCCGAGCCGGGTCTCGTCGCGGGCGCGGGCGGCGGCGGCGAGCTCCGTGGCCTCGTCGCGCCGCGCGTCGTCGAGCGCGAAGAACCGCGGCGGGAGGAGCGCGTTCAGCGTGTCCTCGGCGCCGGGCCGCGGCGGCGCGAGCACCGGCTCCTCGGCGATCTTCGCGGCGAGCGCCGCGACCTGGTCGTGGTCGACGAGGACGACCGCGCGGAGGAGGTCCTGCAGCTCGTCGCCGTGGCGCCGCATCCGCTCGCGCACGATCTGCTGCACCTCGAGCGGCACCGGCTCGAGCCGCTCCGCGGTCTCCTCGACGCTCGGGGGCGGCGGGCCCGGCGCCACGCCGGCCTCGAGCCAGCGCGACGTCCCGAGGATCGCCCCGGCGAGCCCGAGGCCGAGGAGCCATGGTCGGAGCGCGCGCACGCGCTCACGCTGCGACCGCCGGTGGCGAGAGGAATCCGCCCGTGGGACGGGGCGAGCGTTCGCCAGCCGGCGCGCCCTCCACGTCCGGGGTCCGTCCCTCGGCGGGGACTTCCGGCAGGCCGGCCGCTCCGACGACGCTGCGCGGCATGCCCTCCGCGCAGCTCCTCCTCCCGAGGCTCCTCGGCGACCTCTCCGTCGCCTCGTTCCTGGCCTGCCACTACCTCGCCGCCCCGCTCCTCCGGCGTGGCACCTGCCATCCCGAGCAGGCGCTCGCGAGCTGGGAGGTCGTCGAGCGGCTCGTCGAGCGGACCGAGTGCGAGCTCGTGCTCGTCCGCGACGGTGCCGCGCTCTGCCCGCCGAGGCGCACCGCCGCCGAGCTGCGCCGGCTCCACGCCGACGACACGATCGTGGCGCTCCGGCACGTGGAGCGGCACGACCCCGGCCTCGCCGCCCTCGGCCGCGCGCTCTCCGACGAGCTCCACGGCGCCGCCAGCCTCGAGCTGCACGCGACCCCGGCCGGACGGGGCGGCTTCGGCTGGCGCCACGACGCCGAGGAGGTGTTCGTGCTCCAGGTCGAGGGGACGACGCGCGTGGCCCTGCGCGAGAGCTCCGCCCCCTGCGGCGATCGCGGCCGCCCGGCGATGGTCGAGGAGGTGTGCCTCGAGGCCGGCGATCTCCTCTACGTGCCCGGCGGCCACTGGTACGACGCCACGGCGGGCGAGGACTCGCTGGTGATCGCGGTCGGCCTGCTTCCGCCGACGGCCCTCGACGTGCTCGGGTGGCTCCGCGAGGAGCTCGCCGACGATCCGGCCTGGCGGCGGCCGCTGCCGCCCCTCGGCCGCGCCGCCCCGGTGGACGACGCCGCCCGGCTCGCGGCGATGCGGGCCCTCTGCCGTGGCCTCTCGCAGGCGCTCGCCGGGGAGCTCGACGAGCCGGAGCTGGCGCTGCGGCTCCTAGAGGCGTCGCGTCGCGGCCGGCGCCCTGAGGCGTAGACGGGCCTAGACGCCCGCCGACGAGAGCCAGCGCTCGAGATCGGGCCGCGGCAGCGCGCCGGTCTGCCGGGAGACCTCGCGGCCTCCGGCGAGCAGCGCGAGGGTCGGGATGCCGCGGACCTGGTACGCCGCCGCCGCGGCGGGCTCGCGCTCGGTGTCGACCTTGACCACGAGCAGCTTGCCGCGCTTCGCGGTGCCGACCTCCTCGAGGACCGGCGCGATCATCCGGCAGGGTCCGCACCAGGCCGCCCAGAAGTCGACGAGGACGGGCACCGGCGAGGACGTCCGGAGCCGCGCGAGCGAGGCCGCATCGACGCTCTGCGGCTTCCCCGAGGTGTCGAGGGCGCCCTTGCAGCGGCCGCACACGGGGGCGCCGGGCGGCGGCGGCTCCGGGACGCGGTTGAAGGCGCCGCAAGCGGCGCATCGGTAGGTCCCCATGGCCGGAACGTAGCCCCGCGCGCGCGGGATGAAAGGGGGCCCGGTTCGGGGTACAAGGCCCCGCCATGTCGAACGACCGCATCCCCGCCGAGGTGGCCCGCCGGCGCACCTTCGCCATCATCTCCCACCCGGACGCGGGCAAGACCACGCTCACCGAGAAGCTGCTGCTCTACTCGGGCGCCATCCACCTGGCCGGCAGCGTGAAGGCCAAGCGGGCGACGCGCCACGTGACGAGCGACTGGATGTCGATCGAGCGCGAGCGCGGCATCTCGGTGACGAGCTCGGTGCTGCAGTTCCCGTACAAGGGCACGCAGTGCAACCTCCTCGACACCCCGGGCCACCAGGACTTCGGCGAGGACACCTACCGCACGCTGGTCGCGGCGGACGCGGCGATCATGCTGCTCGACAACGCCAAGGGCGTGGAGCCGCAGACGAAGAAGCTCTACGCGGTGTGCCGCCTCCGCCGCACGCCGATCGTCACCTTCATCAACAAGTGCGACCGAGAGGGCAAGGATCCGCTCGAGCTGCTCTCGGAGGTCGAGCAGGTCCTCGGCATCGCCACCGTGCCGCTCGACTGGCCGATCGGCACCGGCAAGTCCTTCACCGGCGTCTACGACCGGCTCGACAAGATGATCCACCTCTTCGCCGGCGGCCGGCACGGCGAGGCCGTCGTCGAGGAACAGGTGCTCGCGCCCGACGACCCGAGCCTGCAGGCGCGCCTCGGCGAGAGCCTCTACGCGAAGCTGCAGGAGGACCTCGAGCTCCTCGACGCCGCCGGCGAGTCCTTCGACCGCGAGCGGTTCCTCGCCGGCGAGCTGACGCCGGTGTTCTTCGGCTCGGCGGCGACGAACTTCGGCGTCGGCCCGTTCCTCGATCGCTTCGTGACGCTGGCGCCGCCGCCGGGGCCGCGGCCGACGAAGGGCGGCGAGCCCCGCGACGCCGGGGACGGCGCCTTCTCGGCGTTCGTCTTCAAGATCCAGGCGAACATGGATCCCGCGCACCGCGACCGCATCTGCTTCATGCGCGTCTGCTCGGGCCGCTTCGAGAAGGGCATGACGGTGCGGCACCTCCGCGAGGGCAAGCCGCTGAAGCTCACCGCCGCGTACCAGCTCCTCGGCCGCGACCGCGTCTCGGTCGACGAGGCGTACGCCGGCGACGTCATCGGCGTCGTCGACACCCAGCACAGCCTCCGCATCGGCGACACCCTCGCCGGCGACAAGGGCCCGCCGTTCACCGGCGTGCCGCGGTTCTCGCCGGAGATCTTCGCCACCGTCCGCCTCAAGGACCCGCTCAAGCGCAAGCAGCTCCAGGCCGGGCTCACCCAGCTCGCCGAGGAGGGCGCGGTGCAGATCTTCTTCCGCCGCGGCCAGGGCGCCCTCGACCCGATCGTCGCCGTGGTCGGGCAGCTGCAGCTCGAGGTGCTCAAGCACCGGCTCGAGGGCGAGTACGCGGTCAACGTCGAGATCGACCGCCTCGGCTTCAGCCACGCCCGCTGGCTCGACGGGATCGCCGACCCGGTCACCGCCGCCCGCGACATCGTCGGCACCCACGTCGACGACACCGAGGGCCACCCGGTGGTGCTGCTCCGCAACGACTGGGAGCTCGGCGTCGCCGAGCGGGAGAACCCGAAGGTGAGGTTCCTCACCACCTCGCCGCTCGACCAGGCGGGCACGGTGGCGGCGGTGCGGTAGGCCGCCGCCGCGGCCGGACGCCGCGTGCGTAGCTTCGCCGCATGGCGACCGCGCGTGGCGACCGGACGATCCTCGTCACCGGCGCGACCGGCTTCATCGGCCGCGCGCTCGTGCCGGCGCTCCTCGACCGCGGCTACCGGGTGCGGGCGTGCGCCCGGCGGCAGCCCACCCTCCCCGGCCACGAGCGGCTCGAGCAGGTGCGCTGCGACCTGCTGCAGCCGGCGACGCTGCCCGGGGCCCTCGAAGGCGCCCACGCGGCGTACTACCTGGTGCACAGCATGGGCGGGGGCCGCACGGGCTTCCGCACCCTCGATCGCCTCGCGGCCACCGCGTTCGCCGAGGCCGCTGCGGCGGCGGGGCTCTCCCGGATCGTCTACCTCGGCGGCGTCGCGCCCCTGGGCCGGCCCTCCGAGCACCTGGCCAGCCGCCTCGAGGTCGGCAGGATCCTCCGCGCGGGGAAGGTCCCGACGATCGAGCTCCGCGCCGCGATGATCGTCGGCACCGGGAGCGCGTCGTGGCAGATCTGCCGCGACCTCGCGCTCCGCCTCCCGGCGATGGTGCTGCCGTCGTGGCTCGACTCCCGGCTCAGCCCGCTCGCCCTCGAGGACGCGATCCGGGCGCTCGTCGACGCCCTCGAGCTGCCCCTCGACGGCAGCGCCGTCTTCGACCTCCCCGGGCCCGACCTGCTCACGGCGAAGGAGGTCCTGGAGCGGATCGCGGCGCTCGAGGGCCGGCGGATCGCCAGCGTCTCGCTGCCGTGGCTCACGCCGCGGCTGTCGGCGGCGTGGCTCAAGCTGGTCACCCGCGCCGACTTCGCGCTGGCGCGGGAGCTCGTCTTCGGCCTCACCGACGATCTCCTCCCGTCGGACCGGCGGTTCTGGGAGCTCACCCGCCGCGATCGCCTGCTGTCGTTCGACGCGGCGGCGCGGCACGCGCTCGAGGAGGAGCGGCGGCGGCCGCGCCCGACGGGGCGGCTGGCGGGCCTCGAGGAGGCGCTGGTGCGTCGGATCGGGCCGCGGCTCCGGACGGCGTGACGGCGGGGAGGCGGGGATGGGCGCGGTGGTCGGGCGCACGATCGAGCGAGAGGAGGCGCTGCGCTCGGACCGGGCCGTCCGGCTCCTCCGGCGCTGGCCCTACGTCGGCGGGACGCTCGCGCTGGCGATCGCGCTCGTGGTGCTGCTCGGCTGGCTCGCCGGGATCCGGCCGCTCCGCTCGCTCGCGACGGACCTCCCCGAGATGACGGCGACGACCGCGCTGATGGTCGCGCTCGCCGCCGCCTCCCTCCTCCTCCTCGCGCCGCGAGACGCGACGCCCTGGCGTCGCGCCGCGGGCCGGCTGCTCGCGAGCGCCGCCGCGGTCGTCGCCGCGACGACGCTGCTCCAGTACGTGCTCGGGCTGGACCTGGGCATCGACCGCCTCCTCGTTCCGCCCGCGGCAGATCCCGGCGCGCGCTACCCCGGCCGCCCCTCGCCGCAGACCTGCGTCGCCTCGCTCTGCAACGCCCTCGCCCTCCTCCTGCTCGACCGAGGGCGCGCCCGCCCTCCGAGACCGGCGGAGCTCCTCGCCGCGATCGCTGCGCTGATCGCGACTGCGGCGCTGCTCGGCTACCTCTTCGGCGTCGCCGCCCTCTACGGCCCGCTCCCGCTCCTCCCGCACACGGGCCTCAGCATCCCGACCGCGGCCTCCACGCTGGCGATCGCCTCCGGCGTCGTCGCGGCGCGCGCCGGGGACGGCGCGCTGGCCGTGCTCACCCGGGACGATCCCGGCGGGATCGCCGCACGGCAGCTCGTCGCCTGGTTCTTCTGGCTCGTGCCGCTCGTCCTCGCGGTCGCGCTCGGGTCTCGACTCGGGCTGTACCCGCCGCCGGTCGCCGCCGCGCTCGTCGTCCTGGTCGGCCTGGTGGCAGGCAGCGCGTTCGTGCTCCGCACGTCGTCGCGGCTCTCGCAGCTCGACGCGCTCCGCCGGGAGGGAGAGGAGAGCCGCGCGCGCCTCGCGAGCCTCGTCGAGAGCGCCGACGACGCCATCATCGCCAAGGGCCCCGACGGCACGATCCAGCACTGGAACCCGGCGGCCGAGCGCATCTACGGCTTCCGGCGCGAGGAGATCCTCGGCCGCTCCATCTTCGAGCTGGTGCCGCCGGACCGGCGCGAGGAGCTCGAGCGGATCCTCGAGGAGGTCCGAGCGGGAGGCGCGGTGCGGTCCTTCGAGACGGAGCGGCTGCGCAAGGACGGCAGCCGCGTCCCGCTCGCGGTCACGATCTCGCCTATCGTCGACGCGCGCGGCCGCCTCGTGGGCACGTCGACCATCGCCCACGACATCTCCGCCCGGAAGCGGGCCGAGGAGGCGCTGCGGGCGGCGCGGGAGACCGAGCGGCGGCTGCGCCAGGAGCTCGAGGACGTGTCTCGCGCAGCGGTCGCGGTCGCGGACGCCGTCGCCGACCTCCCGGCTACCGACGTCTCGGCGGTGCTCTCCACCATCGCGCTCCAGGCGCAGCACCTCGCCGAGGCACCGTTCGTCGCCGTCGGGATCGGCGCCGGGGCGGCTCGGCCGTACCAGCCCTGGGTCGCGGTCGGCCTCGGCCCCGACGAGGCGAGGGCGGCATTCCTGCGTGGCGCCGCCGCCGACTCGCTCGGGAGCGTCCTCGAGGTCCCGATCCGCCGGCGGGCCCGGCCGGTGGGGAAGGTGTTCCTGGGCCGCCCGCCCGGCGCGCCGCCGTTCACGGAGCAGGACGAGCGCCGGGTGCGGATGCTCGCCGCTCGGGTCGGCGCCGCCATCGAGACGGCGACGCTGTACGCCGCCGAGAACCTCCAGCGGTCGTGGCTGCAGAGCACGATCGACCAGATGCCCGACCCGGTCCTGCTCCACGAGCCGAGCGGGCGGCTCCAGGCGATGAACCAGGCGGCGGCGGCGCTCGGCTGCGACGCCGCGGGCCGCGTGGATCCGTTCGGGAACCCGCTCCCGATCGACCTCCGGCGGGCCGACGGCGCCGCGCTGGCGGAGGAGGAGTGGCCGGCGGTGCGGGCGCTGCGCCACCGCCGGGCCACGTTCCGCGAGGAGCTGCTGGTGCGGCGGCGCGACGGCGCGGCGACGCCGGTCTCGGCGAGCGCCGCGCCGGTGTACGACGCCGGCGGCGCGCTCGTCGGCGCGATGGTGATGCTCCAGGACGTCTCGGCCGAGAAGGAGCTCGCGCGGCTGCGCGACGAGTGGAACGCGATCATCGCCCACGACCTGCGCCAGCCGGTGACGACGATCGCGCTCTCGGCCCAGTCGCTGCGGAAGTTCCACGGGGCCGACCTCACCGCGCCCGAGAAGCGGATCGTCGAGCGGATCGACGGCTCGGCGCGGCGGCTGAAGCGGATGATCGACGACCTCCTGGACGCGTCGCGGATCGAGTCGCACCGCCTCTCGGTCGAGCCGCGCACGGTCGACCTCGGGACCGTCGTCGACGCGGTGACGACGGAGCTCGCCGACGCCCTCGCCGGCCGGGACCTCGAGGTGCGGGTGGAGCCCGACGAGCTGGTGCACGCCGATCCCGATCGGCTGCACCAGGTGCTCGGCAACCTGCTCCTGAACGCGGCGAAGTACGGGACGGAGGGGACCCCGATCGGCCTCGCGGCCGAGCCGCGCGGCGACCTGGTCGAGGTCTCGGTGACGAACCGCGGCCCCGGCATCCCGCCCGAGGACCTCGACCTGCTCTTCCGCCGCTTCTACCGGACCCGGCACGCCCGCGAAGCGCGGCTGCCGGGCCTCGGCCTCGGCCTCTACATCGCCCAGGGGCTCGTCGAGGCCCACGGCGGGACGATGTGGGCCGAGAGCACGGAGGGCGAGACGAC
>CAZDGH010000243.1:8501-9202 GCA_964504805.1 uncultured Myxococcales bacterium
GGCAGGATCCGGTCGTGCACCCGTCGCTCGAGGAGGCGGGGCCCGGGCCGCTCACCCCGGAGCAGCTGGCCGCCTTCGACCGCGACGGCTTCCTGGTGCTCGAGGGCGTGTTCTCCGAGGGCGAGGCCGCCGCCTCCGTACGGCGAGGAGGCGGCGGCGCACGCGGGCGCGTGACCGCTACTCGAGCTTCGCGGAGACCAGGTAGTCGAGCTCGGGGAACGACTGGCGCAAGTAGGCGTTGCCCTCGGTCTGGATCCGGGCCTGGTTCGGGCCGCGGCCGCGCGGCGCGCCCTCGCCGTAGCCGGTGTACAGCTTCTCGAAGACGTCCATGCCCTGGACGATCTTGCCGACCGGCGAGAAGCCCATGCCGTCGAGCCGGCCGTTGTCGACGAGGTTCAGGAAGAGCTGGGTGGTGCGCGAGTCCTTGCCCGAGGTGGCGAAGGTGAGCGTGCCCTTGGCGTTGGTCTGCTTCACCGGATCGTCCGGGATCCGCGCGTCGCGCCACTTCGCGGCGACCTGCGGGTGGCCGTGGATGCCGAACTGCACCATGAAGCCCGGCACCGCGCGGAAGAAGGCGATGTCCTCGAAGAAGCCGTGCTTCACCAGGTTGTAGAGCCGGTCGGCGCCGTTCGGCGCCCAGCTCCGGTCCACCTCGACGATGATGTCGCCCTCGGTGGTGGTGAAGCGGACCTTGAACTTCT
>CAZDGH010000244.1:0-9195 GCA_964504805.1 uncultured Myxococcales bacterium
ATTGCCGCCGAGGATCGCCTGGCGGGCGAGCGGCTCGTGCGCGATATGGCGGAGATGGCGATGCGCGCCGCCGAGGCCGCGGGGGCGGCCGCCGCCACGCCCGACGGCGGCGCGGTCGAGGTCGCCTCCGCGTCCGCCGATGCCGGCACGGCGGCGCCGGATCCCGCCGCCGACGCGGCGAGGGCCGAGGCCGAGCGCGCCGCCGCCGAGGCGCGCCGCAAGCAGGAAGAGGAGCGCCGCGCCGCCGCGATCGCCGCGGCCACCGCCCCGAAGCCGGACGACGGCGACGCGGCGGAGCGGAAGGCCGCCGAGGAGGCGCGCCGGGCCGAGGAGGAGCGCAAGAAGGAGGAGGCGCTCGAGGCGGCCCGGAAGAAGGCCGAGGAGGACCGCGGCGAGGTGAAGGTGGCCTCGGCGACGCCGGGCGGCACCTCCTGCCCCGGCGGCATGTCGTTCATCAAGCCCGGCGCCTTCAAGCGAGGCGTCGCGCCGGGCGACCCGATGAAGAACTTCGGCGATCTCTCGCTCGAGTCGGTGGACGTCGAGGGCTTCTGCATCGACAAGTGGGAGTTCCCGAACCGGCCGAAGGGCAAGCCGACGGTGCGCGTGCCGTTCTCCGCCGCCGACAGCGCCTGCAGGAAGAAGGGAAAGCGCCTCTGCAGCGAGGACGAGTGGGAGAAGGCGTGCAAGGGGCCGGGCAACGCCAAGTTCCCCTACGGCGGCAAGTACGACGCCAAGGCGTGCAACACCCAGGACGAGGCGGGGGCGGATCGCGCCGTCGCCGACTCCGGCTCGAACCCGCGGTGCCGGTCGGCCTACGGCGTCTACGATCTCGCGGGGAACGTGGCGGAGTGGACCTCCACCGCCGGCTCGCCCGGCAAGGTGACGAAGGGCGGCGCCGCCAACCGGCCCGACTTCGACAGCCGCTGCGCCGCCCGGAAGGGCAAGCCCGCCGGCACCCGGGACGACTTCCTCGGCTTCCGGTGCTGCGCCGATCCGAAGTGAGCCGGGCGCTCCTCCTCGCCGTCGCGCTGGCGCTCCCGTGCGGCGCGTCCGCGGCCCGGCGCGAGGTGGTGCTGCTCAAGTCCGACGCCCTCGAGCCGTACGCGCGCTTCGCCGGCGGGCTCGGCGCCGGCCTCGGCGAGAAGTTCGTGGAGCACGACTGCCGCGGCGACGCGGCCCGGTGCGCGCAGCTGGCGCGGATGATCGCCGAGCGGCCGCCGGACGTGGTGGTGGCCCTCGGGCCGCTGGCGGCGACGGCCGCCGCCAAGGCCGAGCTGAACGTGCTCTTCGCGCTCGTCCCCGCCCACGAGCGCTACCCGCTCGGCGGCCGCACCGTCGCCGGCATCTCGCTGACGCGGCCGTACCGCGCGCAGCTCGAGGCGCTGCGCGCGGTGGTGCCCGGGCTGAAGAAGGTGGCGGTCGTCTACGACCCGCGCCGGAGCAAGGCCGTCGTCGACCTCGTCGCCGACGCGGCGTCCGACCTCTCGCTCGAGCTCGTGCGCGGCAAGGTGGAGGGGAAGGGCGTCGGGGCGGTGGTGCGGGCGGTCGCGGGCGACGCCGACGCGCTCCTCCTCGTGCCCGACCCGGTGATCGGCTCCGAGGCGGCGTTCGGCGAGGTGCTCGCGACCAGCCGCACCGAGCGCCTCCCGACCTTCGCCCTCTCCGAGGCGATGGTGAAGGAGGGCATGCTGGTCGCCCTCTCGCCGGACTACGCCGCGCTCGGGCTGCAGGCGGCGAAGCTCGGGCGCCGCATCGCCGACGGGGCCGCGCCGTCGTCGATCGGCGTGGTGGCGCCCGAGGGCGTCGAGGTGGCGGTGAACCTCTCGACGGCGAGGCGCCTCGGCCTCGGGGACGACGCCATCGCCTCGCTCCTCCGCCACGCCGCGAAGCTGGGTTGCACGGTGAAGGCTTTCGAGTAGAAAGCGCACCCATGATCGCCCGCTACGCCCGTCCCGAGCTGCTCGCCCTCTGGTCGTCCGAGGCCCGCTACGAGCGGTGGCTGCAGGTGGAGCTCGCCGCCCTGGAGGCGATGGCCGCCCGCGGCGAGGTGCCGCAGGCCGACGCCGACGCGGTGCTCCGCAAGGCTCCCGCGCGGATCACCGCCGAGGACGCGGCGCGGATCGAGGAGATCGAGAAGACCACCAAGCACGACGTCATCGCCTTCCTCACCTTCCTCGAGGAGCGGATCGGCCCCGAGGCGCGGTGGCTGCACCTCGGCCTCACCTCGAGCGACGTCCTCGACACCTCGCTCGGCCTCCTCCTCGAGGAGGCGGGCACGAAGATCCTCGCCGGCCTCGACGCGGTGCGGGACGCGGTGAAGAAGCGCGCCGAGGAGCACAAGCGGACGCCGACGATGGGCCGGAGCCACGGCATCCACGCCGAGCCGACGACGTTCGGGCTGAAGCTCGCGGGGTGGTGGGCGGAGCTGACGCGGGACCGGGCGCGGCTCGAGCGGGCCGTCGCCGCCGTCGCCGCCGGCAAGATCTCCGGCGCGGTCGGCACCTTCGCGAACGTCGACCCCGAGGTCGAGGCGTTCGTCTGCAGGAAGCTCGGCCTCTCGCGCGATCCGGCCTCGACCCAGGTGATCGCCCGCGACCGCCACGCCGAGTACTTCTCGGCGCTCGCGCTCCTCGGGGCCACGATCGAGCGCTGCGCGATCGAGATCCGGCACCTGCAGCGCACCGAGGTGCGGGAGGCGGAGGAGCCCTTCACGCCGGGCCAGAAGGGCTCGAGCGCGATGCCGCACAAGCGCAACCCGATCCTCAGCGAGAACCTCACCGGCCTCGCCCGCCTCCTCCGCGCGTACGCCGGCGCGGCGCTCGAGGACGTGGCGCTGTGGCACGAGCGCGACATCTCGCACTCGAGCGTGGAGCGGGTGATCGGGCCGGACGCGACGATCCTCGCCGACTTCATGCTCCACCGCTTCGGCCGGCTGGTGGCCGAGCTGCGCGTGTACCCCGAGCGGATGCTCGAGAACCTCCGCGCCACGGGCGGGCTGCACGCCTCGCAGACCGTGCTCCTCGCGCTGGCGCGCAAGGGGCTCGCGCGGCAGGCCGCCTACGTGCTCGTGCAGCGCAACGCCATGCGGTTCTACGAGCAGGGGCAGGACTTCAAGGCCGCGCTGCTCGCGGATCCGGACGTGCGGGCGCAGCTCTCCGCCGAGGAGGTCGAGGCGTGCTTCTCCCTCGACCACCACCTGCGCAGCGTCGACGAGATCTTCCGGCTGACGTTCGGCGCTACGGCGTGACCACGGCGGGCTCGGCGGGCTTCGCCTCGCCGCCCTCGGCCGAAGGCGGCGTGTCGTAGTCGAACTTCCACTGGTAGACGGTCGTCTTCTTCGACGCGACGTCGACCTGGTTCTCGTGCTCGTCGCCGCCCGGGTGCACGAAGCGGACGATGTGGAGGCCGGGCTTCACCTCGAGCTCGAGCAGCTCCTTCTTCCCCTTGCTCTTGCCGTCCACGAAGATCTCGGAGGCCGGCGTCACCTCCAGCTTCAGCAGCGTCTTGCCGGAGGCCGCCTTGCCCTTGGCGCCGGCCTTGTCGGCCTTCGGCTCGGACGCGAGCGCGGGAGAGGCGGAGAGGAGCGCCGCGGCGGCGAGGAAGCGGAGGAAGGTGCGCATGGGTGGGATGCTACCGCCGGGCGCCGGGCGGCGCCACGGGGCGCCCCTCAACGGGCGCCGGGCTTCAGGCCCTTCGCGACCGGCCGGGCGGGGCCGGACGGCGCGGGTGTCGGCGCGACGCCGGCCTTCCTCGCGGTCTCCTCCGCGGCGCGCTGCTTCCGCTCCGCGTACGGCGGCAGCTGCGGAGGCTCGCCGGCGAAGGTGACGACGACGCCGTCGCCTTCGGCGGTGGCGGCGAGGCCGGCCTTCTTCCAGCGGGGATCGCGGGCCGCCTTCGACGCGGCGGCGTCGGCGTCGTAGCGGAGCTCGGCGCTGGCGTCGCCGAAGTTCACCTGCTTGGCGGTCACGCCCTCGAGCGCCGCGGCCAGGGCGCGCTGCCGCTCGCGGAGGTCGGCGATCTCGCCGTAGAGCTCGAGGCGCCGCCGGTAGTCGCCGACGCGCTGCCGCATCGACGCCGCGCGCCGCGACGCGAAGACGAGCTGGGCGTGGAGCTTGTTCGCCTCCTCGAGCTTCTTCGCCAGCTCCCGGCCGCGGGGCGTCGGCGGCACCTCGCCGACGGCCTTCGGCGCCACCGGCTCGGGCGACGGCGAGATCGGGAGCGGGTCGAGGGCGAGGTACGCCTCGATGCGGCCGGCGGGATCGACCTGCTTCAGGAGCGCGGTCGGGCGCGAGCCGCTCTCGTCGACGATCCGCCTCGCGACCGCCCAGGTCTTCGAGGCCGGCTTCACCTCGAGCGAGAGCGGCAGGGCGGTCGGCGTCGCCGGGTGGAGCGTCGGGACGAGCTCGGCGCCGGTGTCCTTCGCCACCGCGGCGACGAACGAGCGCACGACCGGCTCGGCGACGGCGGTCCAGACGATGACGCCGCCGTACACCGCGGCGTGCTCGACGTCCTTCTCGAGGGCGACGAACGCCTCGGTGTCCTCGGGCGTGGGGCCCTGGGACCGGAGCGGCTCGATCGCCGCCTCCACCGCGAGCAGCTCCGCCTCGAGCTGCCCCTCGCGCTCGATGTCGGAGAGCTTCGGCGGGGCCGGGGCCTCGCCGCGTCCGCAGGCGGCGGTGAGCGCCAGGGCGGCGAGCGTCGCGAGCTTCCTCACAGGAGCCCCGCCTTCCGGAGGTTCGCCTCGAGCCGAGGCCCCGGGTCGCCGACGTCGGGGACGAACGCCTTCCCGGTGATCCGCTCGAACGCGGCGGCGTACTTCCGCGCCAGGTCGAGCCGCACCTCGTCGGGGATCGCCGGCGGCGTGCCGTGGCCGGAGAAGCCGCGCTCCTGCAGCAGCCACTGCCGGATGTTCTCCTTGTCGAGCATCTGCTGCTCCTTGGCGGCGGCGAAGCGCGCCTCGTACTCCGCGGCCTCCCAGAACCGCGAGGAGTCGGGGGTGTGGATCTCGTCGATGACGAGGAGCCGATCGCCGGCGAGGCCGAACTCGTACTTGGTGTCGACCAGGAGCAGGCCGCGCTCCTTGCAGATCGCCCGGCCCCGCTCGAAGAGCGCCAGGGCGCGGCGCTGCACCTCGTCCCAGAGCGGCGCGGGCACCAGACCGCGGCGGACGACCTCGGCGGAGGAGAGCGGCTCGTCGTGGGCGCCCGCCTCGGCCTTGGTCGTCGGCGTCAGGATCGGCCGCTCGAAGGCCTCGTCCTTCCGCAGGCCCTTCGGCAGCCCGAGGTCGTACGGGTCGGGCCGGCCCGAGGCGTAGTCGCGCCACAGCGAGCCGGTGAGGTGGCCACGGACGACGACCTCCACCGGCAGCGGCGCGCACTTCACCGCCACCAGCGCGGCGGGGTCGGGGTGGGCGACGACGTGGTTCGGGCAGACGTCCTTCGTCCGCTCGAACCAGTAGGCGGCGAGCTGGGTGAGGATCTGCCCCTTGCACGGGATCGTCGTCAGCACGACGTCGAACGCCGAGAGCCGGTCGCTGGCCACGAGCAGCAGCCGATCGCCGAGGTCGTAGACGTCGCGCACCTTGCCGCGACGCGGGGTCCCGAGCGGGAGCGCGCTCTCCCGGAGCGGGTGGGCGAGCTGGGACCGGAGCGCTTCGTCGAGCACGGATCCTCCACCGGCCGCGGGCGCGCGGCGCGGCGGAAGCTAGCACTAGGGCCGGCCGGTGTCCTCGTGCGCCTCCTCGGCGGGGCCGTCCTCGGGGGCGGCGCTCAGCGGCATGGTGGGCACGAGCTCGTCGTGCGGCCGCTCGGCGTCGCCCGGCTTCGACGCCGGCTTCTCCTCCGCCTTCCGGGTCGGCGCGCTCGCGGCGCGGCCGTGGGCGAGGACGCTCCGCTTGGCGTGGCCGGTGGGCTGGTGGGCGCCGATCGGCGGGCTCTTGTCGGTGACCCAGAGCGCCTCGAACGAGACGATCCGGTCCTTCGGGTCGCCGGTCCGCTCGGGGAAGCGGAGGATCCACTGCTTGAGCGCGTCGCGGTAGACGCGGTTGCGGTCCTCGTGGATGCGCGCCGAGTAGCTCCGCCACGAGTGGTCGAGGCCGAGCCGGTCGGGGACGCGGTCGAACGGCTCGCCCTTCCAGCCGATCGCCTCCCAGTTGAAGGGATCGACGCGCTTGCCGGACATGGTGAGCGCGTCGACCACCAGGCACCCGTCCTCGCGCGGGGCGTTCGGCGCGAACATGAACCAGCCCTGCATCAGGCGGCCCCAGCCGACGAGCTTCGCGAGCGGCGCCGGCGTCGGCGGCTTCAGCCACTGCGGCACGGCCTTGTTCTCGTTCAGCACCTGGAACGTAACCGCGATCATCAGGACGACGACCGCCCCCTCGCGTACCCAGCCGAGGCCGCGGCGGGCGGTGAGCCGCCAGGGCTCGGGCGGAGGCTCCGGCGGCGCGGGCGTCGGGTCGACCCCGAGGAGCCGGCCGAGCCGCGCGGCGAGGCCGGGCAGCCTGCGGGAGAAGAGCGCCCAGTCCTCCGGCCCGAGCAGCAGCGGGTAGAAGGAGATCATCGCCCACGAGAACATGCCGACGTTCATCGTGGCGGCGATGCCGAGGTGCAGGCTCGCGAGCGCGACGACGAACACCCGCCGCGCCCGCACGGTGGCCCAGGGGGTGAGCAGCAGCACCACCGCCGAGCCCTCGACCACCACCGTGCCCCAGGTGAGGAGCTTCGTCACGATCGCCGGCACGTGCTCGCGGATCGCCCAGGCGAGCCAGGTGACCACGCGATCCTGGTGGAAGACGTAGTGGATGCTCGTGCCCTCGCGCCAGGTGAGGCCGCCCTTCTGCACGGTGTTGAAGAAGTAGATGGTCGCGAGCTGCAGGACGATGGCGAAGCAGGCGAGCGTCACCGGCGGCGGGCGCGCCTGCAGCCGGCCGCGGGAGAGCAGGGCGTCGATCGAGAACCGCTGGCCGAGCGGGAGGAACAGCGTCCACGCCGCGAGCAGGTTCATGACGATGTCGCCGCCGTTCTCGGTGATGACGTTCCGCGTGTGCAGGCTCACCACGCAGGCGAAGGCGAGGAGCTGGAACACCTTGGTGCGGAAGCCGGCGAGGAAGCCGAGGTAGACGACGAGGCAGAGCGCGAAGCCGACCCACGCCTCGGCCTCCGACGACGCCAGGAAGAACGCCGACAGGACGTTGCGCGACTGCGGCCGCCAGAGGAGCAGGTGGTTCGGGAGCAGCCCCTCGTTCGTGTAGAAGTGCACCCACGACGGCGCCCGCCGGAGGAGATCGACGAGCAGGACCGAGCCGAAGAAGAGCCGGAAGAGCCCGAGGCTGCGCGGATCGAAGGAGAGGAACCGCTCGCGGAAGACCTGCTTCAGGCCGGGCTGCGCCTCGGCGCTCGTGGGCGTCTCGGTCACGTCAGGGGAGCTCCACGACGAGGGGGAGGTGGTCGGAGGCGTCGGCCGCGAGGACGGCGGCGCCCGTGGCCCGCGGCAGGTCCGGGGTGCGCAGCACGTGGTCGATGGCGACGGACGGCGCGTCCGCGGGGAACGTGCGGCGCTCGTCGAGGCCGGCGTCCTCGGCGCAGTCCGCGAACGCCTCGCGGAGCCTGGCGAAGGCGGCGCCTCCCGGGCCCTCGTTGAGGTCGCCGACGAGCAGCGTCCGGCGCGCGCCGCGGAGGTGCGAGAGGACCGCCTCGGCCTGCTCGAGGCGCTCCTCGCGCTCGAGGCCGAGGTGCGTCATCGCCACCTGCAGCGTGCCGCCGCCGAGCACGCCGTCCGGCAGCGAGACCTCGTGGGTGCAGAGGATGCGGGGCTCGGCGCCGCTCGGGAGCGGCACGTCGGAGGCCGACGGCAGGCCGAACCTGTGGCCCGGGCCGATCGGGAAGCGCGAGAGCAGGAGCATCCCGTAGGCGCCGCCCTGGTAGGCGAAGGCGGGGACGAAGCGCCCCTCGAGCCGGACCGCCTCGGAGAGGAGCCGGGCCTGGTCGACGCCGCCGCTGCGGGTGGTGCCGACGTCGACCTCCTGGATGGCCACGAGGTCGGCGGTAGCCCCGCGGATCGCGTCGGCAACCGCGGGAAGGCCCTTGAGGGCGCCGTGCTTGATGTTGTACGTCGCCACGCGCAGCACGGGCGCGAGGATAGCGGAACATGGGCGGGAAGGTCGGGTTCGTCCTCTACAAGCCGCGGATCGCCGACAACGTCGGCGGCGTGGCCCGCGCCATGGCGAACTTCGGCCTCGACACGCTCGTCGTCGCCGAGCCGGCGACCTGGCGCTACGACGCCCGCAGCGCGGTGAAGGCCGAGCACATCCTCGAGCAGGCGTACCTCGCCCAGACGCTCGACGAGGCCCTCGGCCGCTTCTCGTGGGTGTGCGGCACGACCAGCCGCCGGATCCGGCGGCGTCCGGCGCTCTCGCCGCGCGAGCTCGCCGAGGAGGCGTGGCGCCGCGCCGCGGGCGGCGCCGACGTGGCGGTCGTACTCGGCAGCGAGAACCACGGCCTCACCGACGACGACCTGCTCCGCTGCGACGCGATCTGCCGGATCCCCACCGGCGAGGAGCAGCCCTCGCTGAACCTCGCGCAGGCGTCGGCGGTGCTCGCGTACGAGCTCCACGTCGCGAAGCGCGAGCCGCGGGAGCCGCGGCAGCTCGCCGAGCGGGCGACGAGGGCGGAGATCGACCGGCTCGAGGCGTACGCCCGCGAGGCGCTGCTCGACGCCGGCTTCCTGAACCCGCAGCAGCCGGAGAAGGTGCTCTCCGAGCTCCGGCGGCTGCTCGCGCGGGCCGAGCCGACCCGCCGCGAGGTGGAGCTGTGCACCGCGGCGGTGAAGCAGCTGCACCGCTCGCTGGTGCCGGTGCCGGGCCGCTCGCGCGGCCCCGGTCCGAAGAAGCGCTAGCCCGCCGCCTTGGCGCCCTTGCGGGACGCCTTCCAGGCGTCGAAGTGCTCCTGGCAGAGGCCGCCCTGGAAGACCTTCTTGCGGCAGTCGTCCTTGCTGCAGGACTTGTAGCGGCCGTGGGGCAGCTCGCCCTTCTTCCACTTCCCGTAGTGGAAGAAGCAGTAGCCCTTCGCCTGGTAGGCGCGCTTGCAGCCCTCGACCTTGCAGGACTTCTTGCCGCCGCCCTTCGGAGCGGGGGCCTTCTTGCGGACCGGCTTCGCGTCGGCCATCGGGGTACGTCTCCTTCGCCGCGGCGCGACG
>CAZDGH010000245.1:0-9163 GCA_964504805.1 uncultured Myxococcales bacterium
GGCGTCCCGCAGCCGGGGCGGCGGCCGGCCGGTCGCGCAGGCGGCCGCGCCGAGCAGCGGCAGGAGCGGAGCGAGGCGGGAGCGGCGGAGCATCGGTTCCCCGATCGAGAGAGAGGCCGCCCGGAAGAAAGCAGGCGGTCCGGGTGCCGGCAACGCGGATCCGAACGGGGTCGCCCGGGGCCCGATTCCCGGACGGGCGGGCGGACCCGTGCTCCGTGTGGGCGCCGAGCGCCTCCGGTCAGGCGGGCGTGGGCGCGGGGTCGAGGCAGCCGGGCAGGTCGTTCTTCGGCGAGTTCACCAGCGAGCCCACCGCCACCGCCTCCATCTCCGCGGCCGGGTAGGGCACGAGGAGCTCCAGCGCCTCCTCCGGCGCCTTCTCGCCCGGCTCGAGCCACGCCTCCATCGCCCCGCGCGGCAGCATCGCCGGCATCCGGTCGTGGATCCTCGCCGCGAGCTCGTTCGGCGGCACCGTCACCAGCGTGCAGCTCCGCACCCGCTCGCCCTCGGGCGACTTCCACGTCTCCCAGAGCCCGGCGATCGGGAACGGCTTGCGCGAGCGCAGCCGCAGGTGGAACGGCGTCTTGGTGCCGCCCGCGTCCTTGCGCCACTCGTAGAAGCCGTCGGCGATCACCACGCACCGCCGCTTCTTCAGCGCGGTGCGGAACGAGGGCTTCTCGGCGAGCGACTCGGCCCGGGCGTTCACCAGCTTGTGGCCGATCTTCGGATCCTTCGCCCAGGAGGGGATGAGGCCCCAGCGCACCGGCGTGAGCTGCCTCGTGCCGTCGTTGAGCGCGACCACGATCTGCTGCGTCGGCGCGGCGTTGTAGCGCGGCTTCACGACGTAGGAAGGATCCGGCGGCGTGAAGCCGAGCTCCTTCAGCACCTCTTCGGGCGGTGTCACCAGGGTGAAGCGGCCGCACATGGCGCGTCTCCTCGGACCGGCGATGTTCGCACGCGAACGGACGCTGCGCAGCGCGTCATCTCCGCGCCTGCGAGCGGCCGCCCGGGTGGCGCGTCGCGCCCCCAGGGTGTAAACGGTCCCCGGTCCTTTTTCTGGGTGTCCGACGTCCTCGCCGAACATCCCCGAGGTCGAAACGATCCATGACTGCCAAGGCTGCAGGCGGGCTCTCGTCCGTCCCCACCACCAACCTCACCGACAACGCCGCGCTCCTCGGCTGGGTCGGCGAGATGACCAAGCTGACGAAGCCGGACAAGGTCGTCTGGTGCGACGGCAGCGAGGAGGAGAAGAAGCGGCTCACCGAGCAGGCGGTGGCCGAGGGCGTGCTCGTCCCGCTCAACCAGCAGAAGCTCCCGGGCTGCTACCTCCACCGCTCGAACCCGAACGACGTCGCCCGCGTCGAGCACCTCACCTTCATCTGCACCCCGACGAAGGACGAGGCCGGTCCCACCAACAACTGGATGGCGCCGAACGAGGCGTACGAGAAGCTCGGCAAGCTCTTCGACGGCTCGATGAAGGGCCGCACCATGTACGTGGTGCCGTACGTGATGGGCCCGATCGGCTCGCCGTTCTCGAAGGTCGGCATCGAGCTCACCGACTCGATCTACGTCGTCCTCAACATGCGGATCATGACGCGGATGGGGAAGCCGGCGCTCGACATGCTCGGGTCCTCGAACGACTTCAACCGCGGCCTGCACTCGATGCTCGACCTGAGCCCGGACCGCCGCTTCATCTGCCACTTCCCGCAGGACAACACCATCTGGTCCGTCGGCTCCGGCTACGGCGGCAACGTGCTGCTCGGCAAGAAGTGCCTCGCGCTGCGGATCGGCTCGTACCTGGGCCGGGAGGAGGGCTGGCTCGCCGAGCACATGCTCATCCTCGGCGTCGAGTCGCCGGAGGGCCAGACCAGCTACGTCGCCGCTGCGTTCCCGTCGGCGTGCGGCAAGACGAACTTCGCCATGCTCATCCCGCCGAAGCGCTTCGACGGCTGGAAGGTGTGGACGGTCGGCGACGACATCGCCTGGCTCCGCGTCGGCGAGGACGGGCGCCTGTGGGCGATCAACCCGGAGTCGGGCTACTTCGGCGTCGCGCCGGGCACGAACTTCAAGTCGAACCCCAACGCGATGCGCACCATCCAGAAGGACACCATCTTCACCAACGTCGCGGTGACGCCGGACGGCGACGTCTGGTGGGAGGGCAAGACCGACGAGGTGCCCGAGGAGCTCACCGACTGGCAGGGCCGGCCGTGGAAGAAGGGCTCCGCCGAGAAGGCGGCGCACCCGAACAGCCGCTTCACCGCGCCGATGACCAACAACCCGGTGCTGTCGAAGGCGGCCAACGACCCCGAGGGCGTGCCGATCTCGGCGATCATCTTCGGCGGCCGCCGCGCCGGGACCGTGCCGCTCGTGCTCCAGTCGTTCCACTGGCAGCACGGCGTCTTCCTCGGCGCCACCATGGGCTCGGAGACCACCGCCGCGGCCACCGGGCAGGTCGGCGTGGTGCGCCGCGACCCGATGGCGATGCTGCCGTTCTGCGGCTACAACATGGGCGACTACCTGGCGCACTGGCTCTACATGCGCGGGCAGATCAAGTACCCGCCGAAGATCTTCCTGGTGAACTGGTTCCGCAAGAACGCGGACGGGAAGTACGTCTGGCCGGGCTACGGCGAGAACATGCGGGTCCTCAAGTGGATCATCGACCGCGCCCACGTCCGCGTCGGCGGCCAGGAGACGCCGGTCGGCTGGATCCCGCGCGAGGGCGACATCGACCTCTCCGGCCTCGACATCAAGAGCGAGGACTTCCAGGCCGCCACCCAGGTCTCGTTCGACGAGTGGCTGACCGAGCTCGAGTCGCAGAAGGAGTGGTTCGACAAGATCGGCCCGACGCTGCCGCCGACGCTGGAGCTGCAGCGGCAGGTGCTGATGTCGGTGATCAAGTCGTTCAAGCGGCGGCCGGTGAAGCACTAGCGGCCGCGCCCCGCCGCGCACGGGCGCCCCGGGCCGTCGAGGTCGCGGGGCGCTCGCGTTCCTACGTCCCCGCGAGATCCGCCTCGAGCCGCGCCGCGACGATCGTTCGCAGGTCGGGCTCGAGCGCCGTCGCCGCGAGCCGCCGCCGGAGCTCGGCGCCGTCCGCGAGGCGGTGGGCGAGCGCGGCCCTGCAGAACGCCCGGTCCTTCTCCCGACCGGCGACGTACTTCGAGACGAGGAGATCGTGGATCTCGAGCGTCCAGCCGGTGGCGCCGCGGGTGCCCGGCCCGCGGACGGGGACGAGCCGCTCCCGCCAGCCCGCGGGCAGCACCGCCGTCTCGGGGCCGACGCCCTGCGCGTAGTAGCCGAACGTCGCGTGGAAGGGCGAGCCCTCGCCGATGCTGCCGTCCACGAGCTCGGCGCGGTCGGGGTGGTGCAGCGGATACAGATCCGCCTCCATGCTGGCGAGCAGCTCGGCCGGCGCGTCCGGGAACTGGCCCAGCACCGCCTGCGAGCCGATCACCACCAGCTCCTCGTCGTCGGCGATGGTCGCCGCGGCGCGGATGAGGTGCTCGAGCTGCGCCCGCGTCACGGCGCCGCCTCGAAGCGCGCGCGGACCTCGGCCCAGAGCCGCCACCGCTCGCGCGGATCGAGCGCGCCGGCGAACGGCGTCGACTGCCGGAGCTCGCGCGCTCTCTCCGACGGGTCGACGAGGAACGCCTCGAGCTCGGGCAGGGGCCGGTCGAGGAGCTCGCGCCAGGCCCGCGCGTACGGCGCGGACCGCCCGCCCGCGGCGATCCAGGCGTCCACGCGCCGCCGCGCCACCTCGAGGAGCGAAGGCTCGCCGCGCAGGCGCGCGGCCACGGCGCGGTGGTACGCGAGGCTCCGCTCCTCGGCGAGGCGGTGCGACGGCATGCCCCGAGGGTAGCCCGCCCCGCGGCGCGAGTCAGGCGCCGGACGCCGCCGCGCCGAGCCGGCGGCGCAAGAGCGAGTTCTCCAGGGCGAGGCCGGCCTGCTTCGCGAGCACCTCGAGCATGAGGTAGTCGCGGATCGGCCGGCCGGTGAAGCCGTTGTCGGCGTAGACGACCGCGAGCACCGCCTCCGAGCTGCAGAGGGGGAGCAGCAGGCAGTCGGGCGGCTCCGGCGCGCCGATCCGCTCGTACAGCTTCCGCTCGCCGTCGCTGCGGCCGAGCTCGCAGAGCAGGCTCCGGCGCTCCTCGATGGCGCGCCGGAGCGGCGAGTGGGCCTCGAGCGGCAGCTTCAGCTCCACCGCGTGCGGGCCGATCGGCTCGCCGTCCTTGCCCTCGCCGAAGCCGCCGACGCCGCGGAGCTGGTCGCCGCGGACGAGGAAGAGGATGCCGCGGTCGAGCCGCTCGGCGACGAACTCGAGCAGCCGCCCGGTCACCGACGAGGTGTGGATCTCGCGGGCGAGGACGTCGAGCTGCCGGTGCACGCGGCCGATCTCGCCGCTGAACGACTCGACCACGCCGCGGCCGGGGAGCCGCCGCGCCGGGCGGTCCTTGGCGAGCGCCGCCAGCTGCTCCACGGCGAGCACCTGCAGGTACGCGAGGCACGGCCCCGGGTCCGCCTCGAGCACGGTCACGTGGGCCACCGCGCCGCCGAGGAGCGCCTCGCCGGTGACCGCCATGTCGGGGCCGACGGTGATCACCGCGCTGCGGCGGCCGCGGACGAGGAGCCGCCGCACGCACTCGCGGACCCGACCCTGCCCCGGCGCGCAGGAGACGATCGCGACCAGCGGCTGCCGATCCTCCTCTCGCGCGAGCTTCGCCGCCGCGGCCGCGTCGTCCACCTCGACGAGCTCGGCGCCGAGGCCGGTGGTGGCGATCCGCGTCCGCTCCCGGAACGCCTGCGGGCCGACCAGGAGCACCGTCGGCCGGGGCGCCGCCTCCACCGCCGGGGCGCTCTCTCCTGCGGCCCTCCGCTCGTCGAAGACGCGGAGCGCCTCGAGGAGGAGCTCCTGGGTGTTCAGGTCGAGGCCCGGCAGCACCTCCTCGTAGCCGAGCACCGGCGTCGACCCCGCGCCCTCGGCGCCGATGTGGAAGTCGAAGGTGCCCCGCACCCAGCCGAGCGCCGCGTAGATCGTGGTCTCGACGCGCTCCACCACCGACGCGCGCAGGGCCTCCTCGGTGATCGCCCCGTGCTGCACCAGCAGCTGCCCGATCGGCACGTGGGGATGGACCGCGCGCTGCGCCTCGACCGCCCTGGCGGCGGCGCCCAGCGGGATGCGGCCGCGCTCCTCGAGCCACTCGGTGAGCAGCCCCGAGCCCGGCGGGCGGGCGTCGACGATGCTGCCGGCGCGGAAGACGATGCTGGCGCGCCGCCGCCCCTCGGCGAGCTCGAGCACGCCGCTCTTCTGCGTCATCTGCACGATCTGCAGGATGTCGACGAGCGACAGATCGGAGAGCTTGCCCTGGAAGCCCATGTGCGGCTCAGGCGAGGAGGAGGGACCGCGCGAGGTCCACCAGGCGCGCGCCGTGGATCGGCTTGGTGAGGTAGGCGGTGGCGCCGAGGGCGAGGCCTCGCTCGACGCTCTGCTGATCGCCCTGGGTGGTGACGATGACGATCGGCGTCTTCGCGTCGTTCATGCCGACGCGGATCCCCTCCACCACGCCGAAGCCGTCGAGGCGGGGCATGTTGACGTCGGTGAGCACCAGCGAGGGCGCCTCGCTTCGACACCGCTCGAGCCCCTCGACGCCGTCGGCCGCCTCGACGAGGCGCACGTCGCCGAGCCGCCGCAGGTTCATCTGGAGCAGGTCGCGCACGGTGCGCGAGTCGTCGATCACCAGGATCGTCTTGCCGCGCATCACCGCGTCTCCTTCATGTAGTCGAAGAACGCGCGCATGGTGCCGAGCTTGCGCGCTTTGTCGGAGTGGAGCCGCGCCGCCGCGAGGGCGGTGGCGGCCTCGCCGGAGAGGAGGCGCAGGATCTCGCGGTCGACCGGCCGGAGCTCGGGCTTGTGCGGCAGGAGCGCGCGGATGACGAGCACGCCCACCGCCTTGCCGTCGACCTGCATCGGCACCACCGCGAGCGGCGCCACCTCGTCGCCGGGCTCCCGGTAGGCGGCGTCGCCCTCGAGCGATCGCATCGCGGTGGCGAGCTCGGGGTCGGAGAGGCGCCGCTCGCCCTCGACCCCCTCGCCGGCGAGCAGGGACATCTGGCCGTGCTCGTCGAGCATCCAGATCCCGAAGCGCTCGGCGCCTACGAGGTGGACGACGATCTCGAGCACCACCGTCACGACCTCCGCGGGATCGAGCGAGGCGTGGAGCCGGTGGCTCGAGACCACCAGGTTCTGGAGCAGCTCGTGGTGCTCCTCGAGCGCGACGAACCGCTCGGCGAAGCCCTGGTTCTCGGCCTCGAGCTCCGACACGCGGGCCTTCAGGCGGTCGAGCTCGCCGAGGAGCTCCTGGCCGCTCGTGGCGAGGCCGTCGAGCTGGGCGCGGAAGGTCGAGGCGGAGGAGTGTCCCATGCTTTCCTTCAGGCGGTGGGGGAAGTGTCCGGACGCGGGCCGTGGGCGACCGTGAGGTCCTCGATCGCCTGCGACGTCGCCTCGAGCTGGCGGTCGGCGGCGTCCTGGATGCTGCGGGCGGCGGCGGTGGTCTCCTGCACGCGGGAGAGGACGCCGTGCACGCTCGCCATCGCCTCGGCGCCGAGGCGCTCGCCCTCGCGGGCGCCGGCGAGGCAGGCGATCGAGGCCGCGCGCGCGGCGGCCGCCGCCGCGGCGATCTCGGCGACGAGGCCGCGGATCTCGGCGGTGCCGGCGAAGGTGCGGCCGGCGTGGCGGCGCATCTCCTCGGCGACGATCGCGAAGCCCGTGCCGCCCTCCCCGACGTGCGCGGCCTCGAGGGCGGCGTTGATCGCCAGCAGGTCCGAGCGATCGGCCACGTCGTCGATGACCGCGACCACGCCGCCGATCCGCTCGAGCCGCGCGAGCAGCGCGTCGAGCGCCTCGCCGACGCGGGCCGCGTCCGCCTGCACCTTCTCCATGCCCTCGACGACCGTCCAGATCGCCTGCTCGCCGAGCTGCGCCGCGCCGAGGGTGCCCGCCGCGAGCTCCGCGACGATCCGGGCATCGGCGGCGGCCTGCGCCGCGGAGGCCCGCAGCTCTCGCAACGGGGCCCGCGTCTCCCGCTCGTCGATCAAACATCCTCCGACCTACGTGAAGGTCCTTCCCCAGTTCCCTGCAGCAGGATCGGCCGGCGATCGTGCAAGCGACGATCCATGGGCGCGGGGATCGCGCGGGAGCGGCCGGGGCCGCCGGCCCTCCCTCGGGCATGGGACGGCTCCCCTGGCCGAACCCGCCACGCCGCCGGCGGGGTGGGTGGCCGATCCTGCCGGCGGCCGCCGGTGCCGCCACGGGGGCGGACGCCGTCGCCGCGGGCCGGCGCTTGCGAGGCCGTCACCTGCGCGGGATGGTGGGGCCGTCCGAGACCCGGGAGAGCGATGAAGGAGCTCCGCACCGACCGCCTCCGACTCCGCCGCGCCGCGGCGGCCGACGTCGAGCGGCTCCACGAGATCTCCCGGCTCGTCTTCCACACGGGCCGCACGCTCGAGCAGTTCCGGGCGCTCCACGCGGAGATGGAGCGGAAGGAGCCCTACGCCGACGGCTGGGACCGGTACGTGGTCGAGCTGCCCGGCGGCCCGATCGTCGGCGACCTCGCCATCCACTTCGGCCGCCCCGGGCCGCGGCAGGTCGAGCTCGGCTACGGCTTCGACCCGTCGCACCAGGGGAAGGGCTACGCGACCGAGGCGCTGCGCGCGCTGCTCTCCCACCTCTTCGAGGAGCGAGGCTTCCACCGCGCCATCGCCGTCACCGGCGCCGACAACGTGCGCAGCCAGGCGCTCCTCGGCCGGCTCGGCTTCCGCCGCGAAGGCGAGCACCTGGAGAGCCACTGGCACCGTGGCGAGGAGCGCTTCGTCGACGACGTGAGCTACGCGCTGCTCGCCCGCGAGTGGCGCGGCGGCGCCTCGGCCTGGGCGAGCCCGCGGGGCGTGGACGCGTGGCTCGAGGCGACGCTGGTGCGGCCCGAGGACGCCCTCGCCGAGGCGCGCCGGGCGAGCGCGGCAGCGGGCCTGCCACCGCACGAGCTGTCGCCGTTGCAGGCGAAGCTGCTCGCGCTCCTCGCCCGGATGATCGGCGCCAGGCGCGTGCTCGAGCTCGGCACGCTCGGCGGCGTGAGCGCCATCGCGCTCGCCCGCGCGGTCGGCGACGGCGGCCGCGTGGTGACGATCGAGGCGAGCGAGGCGCACGCGCAGGTGGCGCGGGAGAACCTCGCCCGCGCCGGGGTCGAAGGCCGCGTCGAGCTCGTGGTCGGCCGCGCCCTCGAGGTGCTCCCGGGCATCGACGGACCGTTCGACCTCGCCTTCCTCGACGCCGACAAGGCGTCGAGCCCCGCCTACCTCGGGCACGCGCTCCGGCTGGTGCGCAAGGGCGGCGTCATCGTCGCCGACAACGTGGTGCGCAACGGCGCCCTCGCCGACGCCGCGAGCGAGGACGAGAGCGTCCGGGGCGTGCGCCGCTTCCTCGAGCTCGTCGCCGCCGAGCCGCGCCTCGACGCCACCGCGCTCCAGACCGTCGGGGCGAAGGGCTGGGACGGCTTCGCCCTCGCGCTCGTCGTCGGCTAGCCGCCGCTGACGCCGACGGCCACCGCCGCGCTCGCCGGGTCCACGCCGCGGCCCGGCGTCAGGCTCGGGTTCTGGTCCCGGTTGTCGCGCTTCGCCTCGCGGGAGACCCGCGGGGCGACGAAGCGGTGCAGCTCCTCGAGGGTGATCTGGGCGTCGCCGTCGGCGTCGGCGCGGCCGGAGCCGAGGCCCTCGAAGAGGAAGCGGGAGAAGAGGCCGCCGCCCGAGGCGTCGGCGCCGGTGGTCTGGGCGCCGGTGACCGCGGCGAGCACCGACACCTTCGGCGCCGCGTCCACCGCCTTCACCGGCACCAGCGGCCGCGTGCCCGGCGCGATCACCGACCGACCCCCGGTGCCGGAGAGGCAGGCGTCGAGGATCGCCACCACGTCGCGGGCCCGGGTGCGGCCGAGCCGAGCGGTCACCTCGGAGAGCTTCACCGCCGTGCCCGCGAGCGCCGCGGGATCCGCGTCGTGGGGCAGGAGGTACGAGTCGCCCGAGGCGGGATCGGGCGCGCCGTGGCCGGCGAAGTAGAGGTAGATCCGGCCGCCGGCCGGGACGTTGGCCTCGAGCCAGGCGAGGTGCTTCTCGAGGTCGGAGC
>CAZDGH010000246.1:0-3333 GCA_964504805.1 uncultured Myxococcales bacterium
CGCGACCCCGGACCAGCCCGCCCGGCCGCCGCCGCCGGTCGTGCCGGCGAGGCCGGACGGCGCGAAGCCGCCGCCGCCCGCCGCGCCGGCGAAGCCGCCGCCGGCCGACGACTTCTACGGCGCCAAGGTGAACGCGCCGCCGCCGCCGCTCGCGCCGAAGAAGGCCGACGAGAACCCGGCGGAGCTGCGCTGGCGCAAGAAGACGGGCGACTTCCAGTACGTGATGGCGGTCCGGCCGGGGAAGCCGAAGCCGGGCGAGCCGGTGGAGATCGTCTTCACCATCAACGAGCTGCTCACCATCCCGGACCCGACCCTCGGCGACCGGAAGCCGCTCGAGAAGGCGAAGCTCGTCGCCGTGGTGCAGGGGCCGGAGCGGGAGCGCAGCTTCGAGCTGCACGCGCTCTCGGACCCGGGCCGCTACGGCTTCCACTTCAGCCCGGGGACCGAGGGGCTCTACACCGTGGTCGCCGACCGCGCCGACGGAAAGCCGGGGATGCGCACGGAGTTCCAGCTCGGCGTCGGCACCGAGACGCCGACCCCGGTCGACGAGGACTCCGATCCCGAGCTCCGCAAGGGCGCCCAGGGCGCGCGCCGGGTGATCGGCGGCGCGTCGCGGTTCGAGAAGAAGCCGGAGGCGGTCGCCGCCACCGCGCCCGACGACGCGACGCTCGAGGGCGTGATGGAGGAGCTCGGCCGCCGCTGGATGGCGCTCGGCCGCAAGGCGGGGACCCCGGCGGCGCTGCCGCTCGCGGAGAAGGTGAAGGAGCAGGTCAAGAAGCTCGAGTCGCGCTCGCCGCCGGAGGGCCACGCCGCCGGCCGCGAGCTCTTCGCGAAGCTCGCCAAGAAGCTCGCCGAGGAGGTCGAGGGCGTGAAGGCCGTCGCCGGCGACAAGGCGAGGGCCGAGGCCGCGATGATGCAGGTGCAGAACGACGTCTGCATGCGCTGCCACGCGCAGTTCCGGTTCGAGATCGCCGAGAGCGTCGAGCGCTGGCCGGGCTTCGAGGCGAAGACGAACCTGGCGCCGCCGGCCGACCTCGCCGGACCGACGAAGAAGCAGAAGAAGAAGAAGGTCGGGATCGGCAAGGGCCCGGCGCTGAACTTCCCGGGGAAGAAGTGAGGAGCGCGTCGATGAGGAAGCTCTCGCTGGCAGCCGTGATCCTCGCCCTCGCCGCGCCCGCCGCCGCCGAGGAGCCGCCCGCCCGCGGCGACGCGCAGAAGGGCCAGGAGCTGTTCCGGCTCGAGTGCGCCACCTGCCACGGCGCGGACGCCCGCGGCGCGGTGTTCTGGAAGCGCGCCTCCCACGGCAAGGGCCTCGGCGAGGTGCCGGACCTGCGCGACGCCGCGTACCTGGCGCAGGCCTCCGACGCGCAGCTCCGCAAGGCGATCCGCAAAGGCATCGGCCGCAACGGCTGGATCCCCGGCCACGCGTTCGCGGAGAGCCTCTCGTCCCTCGACACCTGGGACCTCGTGCAGTGGCTGCGCGAAGGGAACCTCTCGGTCGCCGAGTTCTACCCGGAGGCCGCGAAGTTCACGGCCAAGGACTTCACCATCGACGAGCACGGCGTGAAGCGGCTCGACGAGGGCCTCGGGCTGAAGCTCGGCAAGGACCAGCAGACCGTGGTCGTGCTCACCATCTACAAGGGCAAGAAGCGCCGCGGCACCGCGCGCCTCGTGCCGTGGACGCCGGTGGAGCTCGACCTCCTGAAGGCCGACGATCGGCTCGGCTTCCTCGTCTTCACCGAGCTCTCCCTCCCCGGCGAGAAGAGCCCGGTGCAGGCCGGGATCGCCATCGGCCGCGACGGGAAGATCTCGAAGATCCGCCTCAAGCACCCCGACGCCAAGAAGCGCGCCGAGCACGAGAAGGCGCTCGCCGCGTTCGTGGGACAGGGCGAGAAGCGGGTCTCGAAGCTGAAGGCCCCCAAGGGCGTGAAGAACGCCGACAAGTACGCGAGCGTGCTCACCGCCGCCGTCGGCCGCGCCACCGAGGGCATCACGATGTACGACAAGTCCGAGCGCGAGCGGACCGCGTTCGACGCGAAGTAGCCGTGGCGGACTGGCTCTGGATCCGCGAGGACGGCACCGCCGCCGCCGAGGAGGCGACGCCGTCGCTGGCGGCGCGGGCCGGACGCTACGCCGTGCTCTCGAGCGCGCCGGACCTGCTCGTCGGCGCGCGCGTGCCCGCGAAGGGCGGCACGCTCCCGGCGGGACGCGCGATCCTCTGCGGCGACCTCGAGGGGCTCCCGTTCGCCGATCTCGTCGGCCTGCTGGCGCAGGGGCGGAAGACGGGCGTGCTGCGCGTGCTCTCGCCCTCCGCCGACCGCACGCTGGTGTTCGCCGGCGGCGAGCTGCGCGGCGCCTCCTCCACGCACCCCGGCGACCGCCTCGGCGAGATCGCGGTGCGGCTCGGGCTGCTCGCCCGCGAGGCCCTCGAGGCGATCCTGGCGGAGCCGTTCGGGGGCCGGCGGCTCGGCAGGCTCCTGGTCGAGCGGCGGCTCCTCACCGAGCACGACCTCTGGCGCGCCATCCAGCACCAGGTCTCCTCCATCTTCAAGGCGATGCTCCTCGAGCGGCAGGGCGCGTTCGTCTTCAGCGTCGAGCCGGTGCAGGACGCCGCCACCGCGCCGGGGATCTCGGCGCAGGGCCTGCTCATGGACGGCCTGCGCCAGCTCGACGAGCTCGGCCTCTACCGCAAGCGCATCCCCGAGAACGCCACCCTGCGGGTCGCGGCGACGCCGGAGAGCACGCTGGCGCCGGAGCAGCGCGAGATCCTGCGGCGCCTCGGCGAGCGGCCGCTCGGCGTCTCGACGCTCGCCGCCGAGCTCCGGCTCCCCGAGCACGAGCTGCTCCGCCACCTCTTCCACCTCGACGAGCTGGGGCTGGTGAAGGTCGCCGAGGAGGGCGGGCCGCAGAGCTTCGCCCAGGTGCGGCCCACCGCGTCGCTCCAGCCGATCGTGCGGGTCTTCAACCAGATCTACCGGGAGATCTTCGCGGCGGCGCGGCGCCAGGGCGGGGCGGACGCCCTCGTCTCCGGGCTCCCCGGCGCGCTCGGCGGCGAGCCGCGGCGCGCCCCGCTCTTCCAGGGCGCGGCGTTCCGCGCCGACGGCACGCTCGACGAGGCCGCGCTCCTCGGGCGCGCCGAGGCCGCCGCGAGCGAGGCGGGCGCCCCTCCGCGCACCTACCTGCTCGAGTGCCTGCAGGAGGTGATGTTCTTCCTGCTCTTCACCGTCGGCGAGCACCTCCCGAAGCACGTGGACGAGGAGCTCAACCGCCGGGTGAAGCTCCTCTTCGGCATGCTCGAGGAGTAACGGTGGCGGTGGCGACCCTGCCGTACGC
>CAZDGH010000246.1:3343-9093 GCA_964504805.1 uncultured Myxococcales bacterium
GACGAGCTGCCCTCGTACCTGCCCTCGGGCCAGGGCACGCACCTCTACCTGCACGTGGAGAAGCGCGGCCTCGACACCCGCGACGTGCTCCGGGAGGTCGGGCGCGCGCTGCGGGTGAAGGAGCGCGACCTCGGCGTCGCCGGGCAGAAGGACCGCCACGCGGTGACGACCCAGTGGATCTCGGCGCCGGACCGCACCGCCGAGGAGGCGGCGCGGGCGCTCCCCGCGGCGCTGCCGGCGGACGGCGGCCCCGGCTTTCGCCTCGTCGAGGCGGCGCTGCACGGCAACAAGCTCCGCACCGGGCACCTGCGCGGGAACCGCTTCCGGATCCGGATCCGCGGCGTCGACGAGGCGGGCGTCGCCCGGGCGCGGACGATCGCCGCGGCGCTCGCCGAGCGCGGCCTGCCCCACTACTACGGCCCACAGCGCTTCGGCCGCGCCGGCGACAACGCCGAGGTGGGCCGGCTGCTGCTCGTCGGCGCGGACGATCCGCGCGCGCGCCGCGCCGCGCGCGATCACCGCATCCGGCGGCTCCTGGTGAGCGCGTTCCAGAGCGAGGTCTTCAACCGCGTGCTGGCGGCGCGGCTCCTCGACGGCAGCTGGGCGACGCCCCGGGCCGGCGACGTGCTCGAGAAGCTCGCGAGCGGCGGCCTCTTCGTCTGCGAGGATCCGGCGGCGGACGCGCCGCGGGTGGCGCGGTTCGAGTGCAGCGTCACCGGGCCGCTGCCCGGCGGGAAGGTGCGCCCGTCGCCGGCCGGCGCGACCGCCGCGCTCGAGGCCGAGGCCCTCGCCGCGACCGGCGTCTCGCCGGAGGTCCTCTCGCGCAGCCCCGACGCGCCGGGCGCGAGGCGGGCCCTGCGGCTGCCGCTCGCGCTCGAGCTCGTGCCCGAGGACGGCGCGCTGGTGGTCGCGTTCGACCTGCCCGCGGGAGGCTACGCCACCGTGGCGCTGCGGGAGCTGATGAAGGTCGAGCCGGAGCTGGCTCAGTGATTCCGCAGCAGCTCGAGCCGCCCCTGCACCGCCGACAGGTTCTTCTCCGCGGCGTCGAGCTCGGCCCCGAGCCGCGCCGCCTCGCGCTCGGCCGCCGCCGCCTTGGCGTGCGCGCCGATGCGGCCGCCGACCCGGTAGCGGCGGTGCTCGTTGGCGGCCCGGGTGTACGCGCCGCGGAGCTTCTTGACCCGCTCGATCAGCTCGAGCTCCTCCGCCTCGAGCAGCCGTCGCTGCTCGCGCCGCGCCTCGCGGGCCCGCTTCTCCGCCTCGCTCTCCGGCGGCGGCGCCACGTTCCGCGGGTCGACGGCGGAGAACGAGCTGTCGTCGTCCTCCTCGTCGCCGTGGAGCTTCAACGTCGACCGCTGCTCGGGCGGCACCGAGGAGGGATCGTCGGTCCACCGCTCCTCGCCTTCGGCGTCGGTCCAGCTCCACAGCTCCGCCGCGGCCGACGAGGGCGCGGCGACGGCGACGGCGATGGCGAGCGCCCGGGCCAGGGACGACGCCCGCGTCACCTCGACGCCCGCAGCGCGGCCTCGAGGGCGGGGATCTTCCGGTCGAGCTCGTCGATCTGCTTCTGCGCCTCCTCGGCGGCGAGGCGGTGCCGGGGCAGGCCGTAGGTGTGCGCCTTGAGCTGCTCCTCGTCGCGGCGCTTCACCGCCGCCTCGCGCGCCGCCTTCGCCTCGGCGAGCTCCTTCTCGAGCTTCTGGCGCGCCTCGAGCTTCTCCTGCTTCTCGCGCTCCGCTGCGGCGGCGCCGCCCCCTCCGCCCGCGCCGCCTCCGCCCGCGGGGGCGGCGGCGAGGACGGCGGCGGCGGCGAGCGCGGCGAGCACGATCAGCCCTCCCAGTTCTTGCCGAGCCACTCGGCGGCCTGGTGCGCGACGTAGGCGAGCACCGAGAGCTCGCCCTTCGAGAAGGTGGTCGAGCCCTTCTTGTTGATGAGCTCGATGCAGCCGAAGGTGCGACCGCCGCCGAAGATCGGCGCGCAGAGGATGCTCTTCGACTCGTAGCCGATCTGCTGGCCGACCTCGCGGTAGAAGCGCGGGTCGCGCTGCGCGTCGCTGATGGCGACGCCGACGCCCTCGAGCGCGCAGAAGCCGACGATGCCGACGCCCATCGGCACCCGGATGTTCGACCGGAGCAGCTCCTTCGCCTTGGGACCGCGCACCGACGCGAAGGCGAGGTCGTCGGTGTCGAGATCGGCGAGGAGGACCGAGCCGGCGTCGGCGGGGATCTTCTCCATCGCCAGGTCGAGGAGCTTCTCGAGCACCTGCTTGTGGTCGGCGAGGCCCCAGACGTCCTGTACCCGCTCGAAGAGCTCCTCGAGCATCGCCGAGGTGCGATCCTCCTCGGCGGGCCTGCCGATGTTCCGCGCCGGTGGGACGGCAGGGCTGGTCACCTCGACCACCGAGTTGGCGACGCCGGAGTGGCGCCGCTTCGGATCGGCCGGCCGCGGCGGCGCCTGGGCGGCGGGGCCCGCCGCCGGCGGCGGGGCCTTCGGGGCCGGCGCCGGGGCCGGGACGTACGGCCGGGCGACCGGGTCGGTGCTCTCGTACATCGCCTCGCGGCCCCCCGGGCGCGCGGGCGCGGACGGCGCCGCCGGCGCGGGCGCCGGTTTCACCGGGGCGAGGCGGTCGGGCTGGGTGTGCTCTTCCTTGGCCGGCTTCGGCGCGCTCGCCCCGAGCGGCTGCCGCTCGACGATGGTCGCGCCCTCGGGGTCGAAGTCGCCGACCTCCGCGATCCGGAAGACCCGGTTCGACCGCGGGTCGGTCACGTGGATCGAGTTGTCCTCCTTCACGTCGCACATCAGGTTGGCGATGGAGGCGCCCTGCTCCCCCAGCTTCGCCATGCCGCTCTTGAGCGCGGCGATCCAGTTCTCGGCGTCGACCCGGAGCGTGACCGAGGGGAGCTCGCCGTTGGACGGGATGAAGACCTCGAACTTGGCCATGGTGGCTCCGGATCCTGGCTGCGTGCGGCGCGCCGATCAAGTCGCGCGCGGGAAGACCCGCTCCTCGAGGAAGGTCTCGAGGCGCAGCTGGATGAGCTCCGGCTGCTCGATGAGGGCGGCGTGCGAGCCGCCCGGCACGACCAGGAGCTCGGCGTCGGGGACGAGCCGCGCCATCTCCTGCGCCACCTTCGGGGGGCAGAAGAAGTCGCGATCGCCGGCGATGACGAGCGTCGGCACGTCGACCGTCGGCAAGAGGTCGGTGGCGTCGTGCTCCTGGATTGCGCGGGCGAGCGCGAAGAACACCCGCGGATCCACCCGGCCGGTGTGCCGCAGGTAGTCGGGCATCCAGCCCTTCGGCGACAGCGTCGGGTGGACGATGTGGAGGCGCCGGGCCAGCAGCTCGGCGAGCGCCGGCCAGGTGACGCCGAGCGCGGTGAAGCGCCGCACCACGTCGGGGCGCGAGAAGGCGATCCGGCTCGTGACCGAGAACAGCGCCTTCGCCGCGGCGGGCTGGCCCCAGAAGGTCGAGACCGCGTCGCGGTAGGTGCCGAGCGCCGGGACCAGGGCGGCGACGCGCTCGCGGAAGAGGCGGAACACCTCGAACCCGAGCTGCGAGCCCATCGAGTGGCCGAGGAGCACCGCCCGCTCGGCGCCGACCGCGTCGAGCACCGCCACCAGGTCGTGGGCGCAGGTCTCGAGGTCGACGCGGAGCGGATCGCGGGCGGGGTCGGAGCGGCCGTGGCCCCGGAAGTCCCAGAGGACCGTCCGGTAGCCCTTCTCGGCGAGGCGCGCGGCCATCGCCTCCCAGAACGTGATCGTGACCCCGACCCCGTTCTGGAAGGCGAGGACGGGCCCGTCGCCGGCGACGCGGTACCAGAGCCGCGTCCCGCGGTCGACCTCGACGAACCCTTCTCTCGCCAAGCGCTGCCCTTACTGCTCCGTGATGAAGAACTCGACGCGGCGGTTCGCCTCGCGGCCCTTCTTCGTGGCGTTCGACTCGATCGGCCGCGACTCGCCGTAGCCGACCGCCTCGAGGCGGTCGCCCTCGATGCCTTCCTTGATGAGGAAGTCGCGGACGGACTTGGCGCGCATGTCGGAGAGCCGCTGGTTGAACTTGTCGTTGCCCACCGAGTCGGTGTGGCCCTCGATGCGGACCTTGATCCTCGGCTCGTCCTTGAAGACCTGCGCGACCTCCTTGAGCAGCTCGAACGACTTGCCGAGGATCGTGGCCTTGCCGGTGGCGAACAGGATCTTCTGCTTGATCTCGATCTTGTCCTTGGTGCGGACGACCAGCTTGTACTGCGGCGGGCAGCCGACGCCGGCGTTCGAGTCGCGCGGGCCGGGCTCGAGCGGGCACTTGTCCTCGGCGTCCGCGATCGTGTCCTTGTCCTGGTCCGGGCAGCCCTGGGTCTCGAGGGTGCCGGGGTCGATCGGGCACTTGTCGTTCGGGTCGAGGATGCCGTCCTGGTCGTTGTCGGGATCCGGGCAGCCGTCCTCGTCCTGGAAGCCGTCCTTGTCCTCGGGATCGACCTTGCAGCGATCGAGGTTGTCGAAGATGCCGTCGCCGTCGGTGTCGGGGCAGCCCTGGTTCTCCCGCGGGCCCGGGTCGTCGACGCACTGGTCCTCGTTGTCGACCACGCCGTCGCCGTCCTTGTCGGCGAGGACGATGCCGATCTTCTTCTTCGGCTTGATGATGACGGTCTTCGGGCCGCAGTCCTTGGAGAGCTCGAGCGCCTCGCGCGCGTTCTCCTCGGCGGCCTTGACGTGCTTGAGCGCCTTGTTGCTGGTGCCCTCCTCGAGCTCGATGGCCGAGGCGTCGAGGTTGAACTCGGCGAGCGCGAGCTGCTTGGGCGCGCACTTGTAGGCGCCGCTCTTGCGGGCGCGATCCACGTCGCCGCGGACGACCTCGGCGCGCTGCTTCACCTTGGCGCCGGACGCGCAGCCCGCCGCGAAGGCGAGCGCGACGACGGCGAGGACGATCTGGCTCGTGCGCATCTCGTCTCCTACGGAGTGGCCGGCTGCTCGGGATCGATCGGGACGATCTTCGGCGCCGGCTGATCCGGCGTCTCCGACGGCGGCGGCGCCGGGGCGGCCGCGCCGCTCTCCTCGAGCGCCTTCTGCTTCGCCTTCTTCGCGAACTCGAGGGCCTTCACGCCCATCTCGACGGCGTTCTCGAAGTCGGCGTGGCCGACCTCCTCCTTCGACTTGTGGAGGTACTCCTTCGCCGAGAAGTACTCGTAGGGCGCCTTCTCCTCGGCGCCGGCCACCTCGGCGGCCTCGAGCATGTTCTCGGTCTCGAAGGCGAGCTGCGTCGCCTGGGTCGGACCGCAAGCGGCCAGCGCGAGGGCCGCGAGGAGCGCGTACGGCAGGGGCGAGCGGGTCACGGGACCTCCGCCAAACCTGGGGGGCCTTCCGCCCCCCGGTCCGTGGCCGGAGAGCGAAAAGTCGAATCCTTCCTGCAAGATACGAAAGAGCTAGCAGGGCCCAGGTAGGCTGTCAAGGAAACGAGGACTTCCTCGTACGGGAGATCGATGGCGCGCCTCGCGTTCGGGACTTCGTCGCTGGAGGTGCCCGAGCGGTTCCGGGAGGCCCAGCTCGTCGTGGGCGAGGAGCCGCCGCCGCTGCCGCCGCCGCCGGCCGCGGTCGCCGGGGCGCTCGCGCGGCCGCTGGGCGAGCGGCCGCTCGCCGCGTTCGTCGAGCCCGAGGACCGCGTGGCGGTGATCGTCCCGGACCGCACCCGCGCGGCGGCGCTGCCCGAGGTGCTCCCCGCGGTGATCGGCGCGCTCCGCGAGGCCGGCGCGCGGCCGCTGGTGCGG